>PMUN01000331.1 GCA_003166875.1 Bryobacterales bacterium
CACAGATGGCAATTCTGTCGTCGGGCTTCACTCCGAGGGCCATCAAGTGATGCGCCAGTTGATTGGCGCGCCTGTTCAGTTCGCCATAGCTGAGGGTTTGCTCTTCGAACACCAACGCGGTTGCATCTGGTGTTCGTATCGCCTGGGCTTCAAACAGTTCATGAATACATTGCTCTTGCGGGTATGCGACCATCGTGTCGTTAAAGTCCACCAGCAGTTTCTGGCGCTCCGCGCCCGGCAGAATCTCAAGGCAACGCACCGGCGTTGTCGGAGCCTGCTCCAATGCGGTTGTCAGCGATTCCAACGCCGCGAGCATAAAGGCGCACAGGCGCTGCGGATCGATGGATTCGTCCACTTGGGCGATCAAACCCAAGCCATCACCAAAGTCATCGACGGTCAGTCCAAACGGGTAGCTTGTGCCCTCACCACCGCCCAGAAACACCGTGCCAGTCAATGCTTGGCCCGCTTTGCTGTCCTGCTCGATAGCGACTTTGTCCGAGTGTCGATAGTTCAACAGTGCTGTAAATAGTCGCGCAGGCGCCCGTACCGCGCTGCAACGTTGTACCAGGGCCAGCGATGCATGTTCATGTCGTAACAGCTGGGTCAGAGATTCATGCATCTTGCGAACACTCGTGCGTGCACTCTCGTCGCCAATCCGCATTCGCACCGGCAGAGCGTTGATGAACATCCCCATACCCCGAGCCGTACCTTCACCGCCTTGCATACGACCCAACAGCACCGTTCCAAAGACCACGTCTTCACGGCCGCAAATCCGCGCCAATACCTGTGCCCACGCTAAGTGACACACGCTGGCCAGGCTCACGCTCAACGCCCGCGCGCAAGCGCGCAGGCGTTGGCATAGCTGCGGGTCAACCTCGCAGCGAGCGCCGACGTTTCGGCTGCCATGGCCTTTGGCATCCTGCAATCCAAATGGATCCGTCGGCTCGTCTACGTCACCCAGCATCTGGGTGAAGAAGGCCTCGTGCTCCTCGCTGCTCACGCCCAAGCGCGCTTGCGCCACGAAATTTCTGTACTGGAACGGCTGTGGCAGGTTCTGTAGTTGCCCAGACAGATGCGCTTGAATCTCTTCCTGCATCACTGCCAGTGTCACAACATCACCAATCAGATGATGCATCGTCTCCAAAACGACCCAACGATTGTTCGGTGCATCTTCAGCAAAGAACAAACGCATGACCGGCGCTTGACGAATGTCGAGCCGGAAATGCCGTGGATCAAAGCGCGTGCGAAGTTGATCTGCAATGTCGCCATCAGCAGGATCCAACTTGACTTCCTCTACCATCAATGGCGCATGACGCCATACCACTTGAACAGGAGAGGCCAACCCTTCCCACGCCATCGCTGTACGCAGAATATCGTGCCGGTGGATCACCTGCTGAAGTGCTTCTATGTAGCGACTCAAACGCTCGCGGCGGTCAACGCTGAGCAGCGTTGCAGCAAGGAAGACATCGCCCTTGCTTTCCAACACATGGTGGAACAGAATGCCTTCCTGCACCGGTGCCAATGGATAGATGTCCTGCACATTGGCAGCGCCACCCGGTACCTGGGACACGATGCGGTCAATCTCCTCTTGACTCAGGTTGACCAATGGCAACATCGCCGGTGTGATCGCTGTGCAGCTTGATGGAATAAAGTTTGGCGGCACTGCAACGGCGTCGCTATCACCCCCTACCGCTGCGGCCAACGCCATCAAGGTCGGTGCGGAGAATAGCGCACGCACGTCGGCTTCGAGGTCCGCTCGTTTCATGCGCTCAATTACGGCCACTGCCAGTAACGAATGGCCGCCCAGTTCAAAGAAATTATCGTGCCGCCCGACGCGATCGAGCTTGAGCACGTCAGCCCATATCTGCGCCAAAGCTGTCTCCACTTGACCTATTGGCGCTTCATAACCGCGGGTGATATACGCATTTGCATCGGGCGCCGGCAGCGCTTTGCGGTCCAACTTACCGTTCGGGGTCAGTGGTAAAACGTCCAGTTGCACATACGCGGCCGGCACCATGTATTCCGGCAGCGCGCCAGCCAGGTGCGTACGCAGTGATTCAATATCAATCGCAGTTTCGCCAGCCGTTACATACGCCACCAGGCGCTGGTCGCCGGGCGCGTCTTCTCGCACCAGCACCAACGCGTCACGAATATCGGGGTGCTGACTCAAGCACACTTCTATCTCACTCAACTCAACACGGTACCCGCGTATCTTCACTTGATGATCGCGCCGACCGAGAAACTGCAGTGTGCCATCACTGTTCCAGCGCACCAGATCGCCGGTGCGATAGAGCCGTGCCGTGGAATCGAACGGTGTGCCAGATGCAAAGGGATTCTGAACAAAATGTTCTGCGGTCAGTTCGGGGCGATTGAGATAGCCCCGGGCCACTTGTACGCCCCCAATGCACAACTCTCCCACGACGCCCCTCGGGACGAGCTGCAGACGAGCGTCGAGCACGTACACCTGGACGCCCGGCAACGGTCGACCTATCGGAAGCTCAGCTCCACTCAACTCCGCGCCATCGCGGGTCGACAGCATCGTAACGGATACGGCGGCTTCGGTGGGGCCATATTGATTGCTCAACAGGACGCGGTTATCGGTGAGTTTCGCAAACCGGCGCACCTGTTCCAGCGGCACCGCTTCGCCACCAATCGTCATCAACGTCAAATCGGGGAGCACTGGCTCATCGTCTGTTGAGCTCAGATCGACAAAACCATCCGTCCAATGCCGCCACATCGCCGCCGTAGCGTCGATCGCTGTCACGCGCTGTTGACGACAAAAACGCGACAGCTCTGTCGGGCCCAATTCTGTTGGCGTGGGATGCAATACCAGTGTCGCGCCAACGGCAAGTATTGGAAACACGTCGCCCACCGAAGCATCAAAAAACAGTGGCGGAATCATCAGAAAGCGGTGACCCACAAAATCAAGACCTGCGATAAAGCCCTGCACCAGATTCATGGCGCTGCGATGCTCAAGGACAACACCTTTTGGCACGCCTGTTGAGCCTGAGGTGTAAATAACATATGCAGCATTGCCTGCGCGCACCCTTGAGATCGGACGCGATTCACTGCTCGGAGTCTGCCCGACAACAAGCACGTTGCCTGATAGCTCCGGACGCAACGCCACGCACCCCGCAGCCCTATCAGTCAATGCTGTCGGGACGACCAACGCCAACACTGCTGCATCATTGAGCACATAACCCAGTCGCTCATCGGGATAAGACGGATCCAACGGAACATAGACCGCCCCCGCCGCCAGAATGCCAAGCATTCCCACGATGGACTCTGCCGACCGGTCGGCCAGAATCGCGATGCGAATTTCCGGATCTGCCCCAAGCTGTCTCAATCGTTCGGCCACGCCGTTGACGCGTTGTGTCAATTGGCGATATGTGAGTTCCATGCCGGGTTCAATCACCGCAATGGCATCCGGGCTGCGCGCCGCTTGCTCGGCGACGAGGTCGTACAAACTGACGCTTGCACATTCGGCACTCGGGCCGCCATCGCCCAATGCCAGCAACGAATGGCGTTCTTCATCGTCCACCAGCGCGATCAGCTCTACCGGTTGATGCTCGTCGGTCACCATTGCTACCAGGATCCGGCGCAGATAGCCCACATGTCGCTCAATCGTGCTCCGGTCAAACAGCGCGGTTGCGTAATCCAAGCCACCTACGATTCGGTCACCCATTTCGCCGAGATTGAGCGTCAGATCGAAAAATTGCGCCGCGTCATACCCGTTTTCGATATGCGACATAGACAGGCCGCAAAAATCAAAAACATCGGCACTCGTGTCCTCCCACGCCAGCATCGCTTGGAATATCGGTGTGTGACTCAAATTCCGCGGTGGTTTGATGATCTCCACCACGTGTTCAAAAGGCAGCTCTTGGTGCTCTTGGGCATCAAATACTAGGCCCTTCACACGGTTCAGCAGCTCCACAACACTGCCCGATACCTCCACTCGCAGCGCCTGAGTATTCGCAAAACAACCAATAAGGTTCTCAAGTTCCGGACGTGTGCGATTGGCGACCGGCGTGCCGATCACCACTTCCCCTTGACCCGATAGCCGCGACAGCACCGTCGCCCAGGCGGCCAGCACCGTCATATACAACGTCACACCATGACGCCGACTCAGTACCTTCAATTCGCTCGTCAGCGTTGCATCCAACACTAACTCCACTCTGTCGCCATCAAACGTCTGCTCCGGTGGGCGCGGCCGGTCGGTGGGCAACTCCAGCAATGTCGGCGCACCGGCCAACGTGCGACGCCAATACTCGCTCTGTTTCTCCAACACATCACCACTCAACCACTGTCGCTGCCACAGAGCATAGTCAGCGTACTGGATGGACAATGGCGGCAGTGGATCGTTACGGCCTTCGTGATAGCTGCGATACAACGTGCTCAACTCATTGAGCAATTGCCCGATCGACCAGCCATCCGAGACGATGTGATGCATCGTCAGCAGCAGCACATGCTCGCTTTCGCTCATGCGGATGAGTTGGCCGCGAAACAACGGGCCGTGTTCCATATCGAACGGTTGACTGGCTTCCTCTCTGGTACGTTGTGCCAGTGCCAAAGCAGCTTGGGCGTAATGACTCAGGTCATGTTCCTGCAGAGAAAATCCACTGTCGGCCGCCGCGATATATTGGACCGGAACATCCTCCACGCGCCGGAAGGTCGTGCGTAGCGCTTCATGACGAAACACGATGCGATCCAAGGCGCTACGCAGTGCCCGAACGTTAAGTTCGCCTGACAAACGCATGCCCATCGGCATGTGGTAGGCTTCGCTGACACCGTCCATCTGTGACAACAACCACAGGCGTTGCTGGGCAAATGACAGGTGCAATGTTTGGTTGCGATCGTTAATTAGCACGAATTACCATTTTGGCACTCCGAACGGCGACAGTATACTCGAACTGCGGCGCCAACATTGCCAAAAGTTCGGCATTCCGCGTGACGAACGGTCTCTGGGCGTCGGAGGCCCGAAACACGATAGCGTTTCTGGGTACCCCGCAGACGACGGGACAACCCAAGTGGCGCTCAATGGCCTTTACGTGCTCCCGTGGTTGTACGAACTCTACGCGAAACGGTGATAGCCGTGCGCCTGTGCCGTGACGGGCGATCCAGGTTCACAGCCAGTGTGTGTCGCCACCGCGCATCGGTCATTTGATCGACGGGCAACTCATCCGGCGCAATGCCATGATTCACCACCAGAGCGTCGAGCCTTCCATAATGCTTTACGGCCGCAGCGACCAGAGCCTGCGCCGACTCGGATTGATTCAGTTCAGACGCAATCGCAAAGCTGCCAAGGTGTTCATCGGCTGGTTGGACCAGCAACCCTCGGTCGCCAAGGACCGGAAGATGATCGGCACACAGGGCTACTGCATGGGTGGACCGATCGCGTTTCGTACCGCGGCCGCGGTACCGGATCGCGTCGGAGCGGTCGCCTCCTTGCATGGCGGCGGACTCGTGACCAAAACGTCGAACAGTCCGCATCTGCAGGCCGCGAAAAGTAAGGCTCAATTCCTCATTGCGATCGCCGCCAGTGACGATGAGCGGGCGTCTGATGACAAGAACGTATTGAAAGAGACTTTCGAGAAGGCGAACCTTCCGGCGGAAATCGAAGTCTACACCGGCGCGGCACACGGCTGGTGTCCTCCGGGTTCGAGGGTCTACAACGATTCCACAGGCTGAGAAAGCATGGGGCCGGTTACTTGCGCTCTATGGAAAAGCTCTGGCATGAACATCAAGTTTGGCGGCCTTGAACTTGGACGGCTTCGCATCTCCGCGCATGCTTCGTGATATCGCAAATAGACTCGGCAGTGGATTGCGGTCGCGTAAGTAGTTACTCCTGCGAAACACCGCTCTAGTCAGTCTGGCCCCCAAACGGTGGCCACATACCCAATTTCCCAATGGGTGTCGTTGTGTCGCTTGTTTGGGAAAACGAACGATTCGGAACGTCAAACGCCAGACCTCCGACGCGAATCGCTTAAGGTCAACAAATTGTGGCGAAGCTTCAGCGAACAAACTGTGTCAGTAGCTGTGTCATTCTTACTGTCGAAACAGGTCGTTTAGTGACGTGCCTTGTCGGACCGTGTCGCAACAAATAGTTTATGAATCACCGAAGTACATTCGCATCAAGATTTGTTCTTTTGCCTGTCACGCCGAAAATCAGGGTCTTTAGCAGAGCGGAAATTTCGTCAGCGTCAGAATGCCACTAGCCGGTGATAATAAACGTCATTGTCTTTTGTTTTAATCGGCGCACCTTCCCAAGCTCTCAATCGCTCGCCGTCAAACATCTGTCGAACACCGACGTAATTTTGTTTGACGACTCAAATCCATGACCGCGCGCCGCTTGCGACGAAAAAAACAACCAAGGCGTCAAACGTTTCCTTTATGTTCCACTACCCGTCTTCGTTGCTTATTTTGTGGGGGTTGTGGACCGCTGCTGTTGCCGCAGAACGCCGTGATCCACTGCAACTTGCCGCAAATCGTCGCGAGATCGCAACTCGTCGCACTTTGTCGCAAAGTGTCGTGATCGGCCGCAAGAAGACTTGTGGGCACGCGATGCGAAAAGAAAAGTTGAATTTTACCGTCCCGACAACCCCTCGCCATTTCCTTTATTAGTAGAGGGTCTGTGCGCGGATTAGAGAGGAGCGCGAGCCGAGTCGCAGGGCGCTGAAGTCCCGAAGGGGCTCCGCCATTCGCTTTCAGTCCCGAGCGCCCCCTGCCATTACCTTAGTCGTGGAACACCAGAAACGGAGCGACTGATATGAGAATGCGTGCCGCAGCCAATGACACCGACAAACAACTCGGGAAAAGGGTCACCCAGCGATACAAACGCCGAGACCGATGCAAAAACATCGCCGCAACAATCGCGCAAGGCGGACCCGCCAAAACCACAACCTGGGGAAAAACAGGATTCGTGTGCCCAAGCACGTCACGCCCTCCAAAAGAAAGCTTCGACATCCGTCCATTAACCGACGAGAGGCCGGCGAGGTCGAAATCAAATCGCTTGAGAATCGAGCCTTCGACCGGGGCGCTATTTGCGATGTTCACTTTTTTCACGCCATCGGGCGTGCGCGGTTTCCCCTTCATCTAGAAACCGAGATCGGGATGTTATTGGAGAGATGACATGAGAGCTTCGACAGTGTCTAATGAAGGAATCGGTAGGCGGCTCCTGAATGTCAGGGAGGCTGCCCAATACCTGGGACTCGAAGTAGACACCGTCTACAAGAAGGCCAGGTTGCGGGAGGTTCCCTGCGTCAAGGTTGGTCGAGCGTTGCGGTTCGATGTGCAAGCGCTGGAGCGCTTCATTGAGCAGCACACAATCGAAACCATTGACTGAAAGGAGAAGCTTAGAGTGTCTATTCACAAGAAGTCCGATGGAGTGTTTGAAGTCCGTTGGAGAGAAGGAGGCCGAAATAAAAGCCTGCGGGTCCATGGCGCCTATGAACTGGCGCGAAAGATTGAACGGAAGAAGATGTCGGTACGCGATGAAAACAGGCATCTCGACATCAAGAGGGAGGTTAACTTTCGGATGTCGGCGCTGATCGGTCGGTACTGGACGCATTACGGTGTCAAGAAGCGTTCGGCAAGCCGTGAGAAAAGTGTTTTGGACGGCATCCGATCCGAGTTGGGTCAATCTTTCGTTCGGGAGGTTGACGGCGATGCCGTAGGGAGCTGGTATGAAAACCTCACGGCGGTTCGCAATTTATCGCCGGGAACAGCCGTGCGGCACTTTAATGTCATGCATCACATGATGGAGAAGGCATCGACGATCTGGTCCAAAGACACCGGCATCGACCGGAACCCTGCGGATCAAGTCGAGGTGAGACGGCCGGACGATCAAAGGGACCGCTACCTGTCCGAAGAGGAGCTTCGGAGGCTCAAGCAGGCGTTGGATGAAAAGATGTACCGCAAAGGTACAGGAACGATCAACAAAACGTTTTACCGTCTACGGCTGATTGTGCTGATCGCCGTCACAACCGGAATGCGCGCGATGGAGATATTCGGGCTTCGATGGTTGGACGTGATGTACGACGAGGGCTGTTGGCTGTACGGGCAAAGTTGAAGGGCGGCAAGATGCGTTACGTCTCGATGCCTCCGGAACTGGCCGCCGAAATCCGGCGGTATTCAGCAGTGATTGGTGAGGATCGAATTTCACCGCCAGAGCCAGGTGCAACGAGCGGGCGGCAGCGAGTGGAAGGAAGTTTCGAGGACTTGCTCGATAGAGCCGGAATTCGAGCTTTTCGATTCCACGATCTGCGCCACACCTTCGCGTCCTGGTACATGATGAACGGCGGCGATCTCTACGAGCTTGCGAAGATCCTGGGCCACTCGAACATCAAGATGACCGAACGCTATGCCAAGCTGGCGCGGCAACACATTGCCAGGACTGGAAGCACGGCGCGGGAGATCTGGAAGCAAATGGAAGGGACTTGCGACAAGGCGAACGTGGGTTGACCATGTTCGCGTATTGTTCGCGTGACTGAAACTTTATGTTTTTGGCCGCCGCTAAGTGCTTTAGATTGTGGTGGCCAGGGACGGAATCGAACCGCCGACGCCAGCCTTTTCAGGGCTGCGCTCTACCGACTGAGCTACCTGGCCGCGTGCGAGATTTTATTTTAACAGACCGTTACACTCGCTGCAGTTCGGCGAGCTTCGCTCCTGTCTCCGCCTCTATGCCCGCGTGCAGGCTGTTGCCGTGCGCATCCATGGTCACGATGGCCGCGAAATTCCGGACGCGCAAATGCCACATCGCTTCGGGTATCCCGAACTCGATCAGATGGACGCCTAGCACTTTCTCGACAGTACGCGCATAAAATTGCGCCGCACCGCCGATGGCGTTCAAATACACCGCGCCCGATTTTTCGAGTGCCGCTAACGTCTTTGCGCCCATGCCGCCCTTGCCGATCACTGCACGCACGCCGTATTTTTCGATCACCGTCGCCTGGTAGGGTTCCTCCCGGCTGCTGGTGGTCGGACCTGCCGCTTTCACCAGCCACTCCTCGCCTTGCTTCAACATCACGGGGCCGCAATGATAAAGGACGGCGCCCCGCAGATCCACAGGAGGCGCATTCTTCATCAAGTGCGCATGCACCGCGTCGCGCCCGGTGAAGACTTCGCCTGAAATCAGCACCACATCGCCCACGCGCAGCCCGCGTACGGCTTCTTCCGTTAGAGGCGCGGTCAACACAACTTCGCGGCCGGTGAGGGGAAAACCTTCCGAGCGTGCCATCCGCGCCACGGCCTGGTTGGGATCGCGATACAGCCAGTGGTTAATCGCACCGCTGGAAGCATCCAGACGAACTCCGAGCCTTCGAAAAGCCCAGCAATCATAGGCCACCGAAACAAAATAACTCGCGGGCAACCGGTTGGCTGCCGCGATTTTGCATCCGATGAGCGACACCTTTCCGCCAAAGCCCATGGCGCCCACGCCGATGCGATTCGCCTGCTCCATTACCTCGGCCTCGAGCTTGGCCAGTTCAGGTACGGAATTTACATCGTCCAGCGTTCGAAAAAGTTGATTCTTAGCGAGCGCGTAGCCATGTGCGCGATCACTTCCGATGCAGACACCGACGGCGCCCGGCGCGCAACCCTGCCCTTGCGCCTGCCAGACGGCATGCAGAATGCATTTGCGGACGCCCTCCAGATTGCGGTCCGCGCGGCCCAAGTGCTCTAGTTCGCAAGGCAGCGAATATTGGATATTCTTATTCTCACAGCCACCGCCCTTGAGGATGAGCTTTACCTCGATTTCATCTTCCTCCCATTGCTCGAAGTGAATCACGGGCGTCTCTTCGCCAAGATTGTCGCCGCTATTTTTGCCCGTCAGCGAATCCACCGAATTCGGACGCAGCTTGCCGCGGCGCGTGGCTTCCGCCACCGCTTCCTGGATGGCTCGCTTCACCTGGATTTGATTCACGCCCACCGGCGTGTGCACCAGAAACGTTGGCATGCCGGTGTCCTGACAAATGGGGCCCTGATCCTGCTGCGCCATGTCGATATTGGTTGCAATGATCCCAAGCGCCTGTGACGCCTGGGTTCCAGGAGACTCGTTCTCAAGCGCCAGGCCCATGGCCGCACGCACATCGGGAGGCAAATTCGTCGAGGTCTCGGTGATCAATTCCACCAAACTGGTTTTTAGATGAATCATTACTAGTTTCTACGTTACTTGATCTTGACCTGGACTGTCATTCCTCGCGTGATAGCTGGCGGCGGGTTTTTGATATCGATGAATACCTGGCCGGATTTCACCTCGCGGACGGTACCCGTCGTCGGGGTCGGCATACCCGCGATCTGGATTGCGACTGTTTGTCCGGGCTGGATTCCCTCGACGGTGTTAGCCACCACTTGGAGAACCTGTGGGTCCACAGCGATCTGAAACAGATCGGGGATCGCGGGAGTCACGGGCTGCCTCAACTGGCCGCGCCTTGCGATTACCATTCCATCAGCGGGCGAGTTCACTTCGCCCACCGCCGCCTCAGCCTCGGCATCCTCCAGGTCGCTGGTCTTTTGGGCCAGCGCTTTTCGCGCAGGCTCGAGTTCCTTTGTGGTTGAGTCCACGCGGTCAGCCGCGTTCTTGGCTGTCGCGGCTAGATTCTGCGCAGCCGTCTTCAGTGAATTGTATTCATGCTCCGCTTTCTCGTAGGCAAGCCGTGGAGTGACGCCTTCCTGAAACATCGTCTTTTGGCGTTCGAAAGTCTTCTCCGCTTGGTTGAGGTCCGACTTGATGCGCATCGCATCCGCTTCCGAGCGGGAAACCTCCAGCCGCGCCGCGAGCAGGGCCGATTCAAGTTGGCTGAGGCGGTTCTGGGCTTGTTCGGCATCCAATTTTGCCATCTGCTGAGCGGCGGCCCGTTTCGGATTCCTGATGCGAGCCAGAACCTCGCCTTCCGAAACATGTTGTCCCACATCGGCCATGAATTGTTCAACGGTCCCATCCACCGGCACGGGAGTATTCACAACTTGAACGGGCTGAATAATACCGGTCAGCGTTATTTCCGGCGGAACAACCGGAATCGGAGTGGGCGCAGCCTTGGCGTGCGTCGCATGCAATTGACGGACTGCGAAGAATCCACTGGCCGCGAGCCCGAGCGCCACTATCCCGGCAATCGCGAGCATCCACCTCCCGCGCATACCCGATATTACCGCCTGCTTTCTGCCTTCTGCTTTCTGCCTTCTGCCGCCTGCCGCCTGC
>PMUN01000454.1 GCA_003166875.1 Bryobacterales bacterium
GCCGGCAATCGGGTATTGCTCAAGCCGTCGGAATTCACGCCCGAAACTTCGGCATTGCTGGCCAAGATCATCTCCACAACATTCTCACCGGATGTTGTAGCAGTGGCCCTTGGCGATGCGGCCATCGGCCGCGCATTCGCCGCGTTGCCTTTCAACCATCTCTTGTTCACGGGCGCGACGGCAGTTGGACGCGACGTGATGCGCGCCGCCGCCGAACACCTCACCCCGGTCACACTCGAGCTGGGCGGCAAATCACCGGCAATTGTCGCCGCGGACGCCAACCTGGAACGCGCCGCCACCGACATTGTTTACGGCAAGCTGCTGAACTCCGGCCAAACCTGCATCGCACCGGATTACGTGCTGGTTCCCGGCTCATCGCTCCGGCCCTTCGTGGAAGCGCTGCGCAAAGCCGTGAAGCGATATTATCCCGACGCCCGATACACCTCCATCATCAACGACAAGCACTATCAGCGCTTGCGAGGCTATCTGGAGGAAGCCGCCGCGCGTGGCGTGGAAACCATTACACTCGGTGTAACACGCGGCTTTGCTCCAACCATCCTCATCAATCCGCCCGAGGATCTGAAAGTCATGCAGGAGGAGATCTTCGGTCCCATTCTGCCGCTAAAAACATACGACACTATCGACCAAGCCATCGCCTACGTCAACCAGCACGAGCGCCCTCTTGCGCTTTATCTGTTCGCGCGCAGCCAGCAAACCATTGATCGCGTGCTCACTCGCACCATATCCGGCGGTGTGTGCGTGAACGATACATTGCTCCACATCGCGGCCGAGGATTTGCCGTTCGGCGGCGTGGGCCCCAGCGGCATGGGCCATTATCACGGGCAGGAAGGTTTCGACACCTTCAGCAAACTCAAGCCCGTGTTTCGCCGCCGCTGGCTGGGCCTGGGACGAATGCTGCGTCCACCCCACACCCGCCTGCACGACTGGATGCGTCGCATCCTAATCCGGTAACCTCGATTTCCCTAACAACATCTGCACCTCCTCCGCCGTCAGCTCGCGATGCTTTCCGATCGGTAGCTCACCGATCCGCAATCCTCCAATCCCGATGCGCACCAGCTTCAGGACCCTGCTGCCAATTGCCTCCACCATCCGCCGCACCTGCCGATTCCGGCCTTCACAAATAGTGATTTCAAGAAACGAATATTTGGCGGAATCACGAACGCGCCGCACTACCGCCGGCTGCGTCGCGCCGTCCGCCAGCACCACACCTTCGCGAAGCCGGTCGATTTGCTGATCGCTCACCAGCGTCGACGACTTCACCAGATACGTTTTCGCAATCTTGTGCTCCGGGTTCGCAACACCTTCCACAAACTGAGTATCGTTGGTCAACAAGAGCAGACCGCTGGTGTCCTGATCGAGCCTCCCAACCGGAACCATCCACTCGCCGGCGTCCCGAATCAGATCGTATACGGTGGGCCGTCCTTGCGGGTCCTTGTAAGTGGTGAGATAGCCAGTGGGTTTGTAAAGCAGCAAGTAGATTTTCTTGCGGGCGCGGATCGGTTTGTCATCCAGAGTGACCGCGTCTCGCTCGAGATCCACCCAGTGATCCGGTGTCTGGACCAATTTACCGTTCACCCGCACACGCCCGGTTCCAATCCATTTCCGAGCCTCTGTGCGCGATCCGAGGCCAGCCTTGGAAAGCACTCGTTCCAGCGTCTTAAGCGGGCGATTACCCGGCGGTGGCGGCTTCACGTCTATTAATTATCCGTGTTTATCCGTGTCCATCCGTGGCCAATCTTCTCCGGATCTATCTCGCAATCAACCGCCGAACCTCATTCAAGATAACGTCAGTCTCGAATGGCTTGCGAACTACTGCATCGGCGCCCAATTTTTTTGCGAACTCAAGATACGCGCCTCCCAGAACTCCCGAAATCGCGATCACGGGCATATGCGGCCAATGCCGGCAGATAAAACGGATGGTCTCCAGACCCTCCTGTTCGGGCATCACCAGATCCGTAATCACCAGGTCCGGCAAGGTCTCCTGACAGAGTATCTGTGCCTGCCTCCCGTCACAAGCTTGGACCACAGTGTAGCCTTCCAATTCCAACCGCGAGCTCAGCAGAGATCGCAACTGAAAGTCGTCGTCTACGATAAGAACTTTGGCCGGCCCCGTTTTCTTGGCCAGCACTTCACTTATTTTCCAGAGCAGCTCTCGCGGCTGAAACGGCTTCCCCAGAAAGTTCAGGCCGGCCGCCAGCGTTCCCTTTTGTACGATCCCCGCCTCCGTATAACCCGACATGTACAGCACTTTCATTCCCGGACGATCCGCAACCAACCGATTCGCCATCTCATGACCGTTCATTCCGCTCATCTCCACATCAGTCAGCAGAAGATCCACTACCGGAGAATGCTTGGCCACCGCAAATGCCTCTTCCGCATTGGCCGCTTCTATCACGCGGTAGCCTTGTTCTTGAAGAACGCTCGAAGCAAGGCCGCGGATGGCGTCATCGTTTTCCACCACCAGGATGGTCTCGCCCTCTGGAATTGCCGCGGGAAGTTGGCGCGAGCAACTCCCACTGGCCGCCTCTTCCACCAGCGGAAGACAAATCTTGAACGTAGCGCCACAATCTACTTCGCTTGAAACCGTAATCACCCCGCCGCTTTGGTTGACAATCCCGAGCACAGTGGATAGACCCAGGCCACTGCCGGCGCCCGGCTCCTTAGTGGTGAAGAATGGTTCGAAAATCTTGGCTCTGGTCTGTTCGTCCATGCCGCACCCGCTATCCGTGAACGTCACCAGGACGTACCCTCCCGCGGTAAGCGAGCGCGGCGTGCTGATCCCGCCGGCCAGATCTTGCCGCTTGCTCTCAATCACCAGCCGGCCCCCTCCGGGCATCGCGTCGCGAGCGTTGATCGCAAGATTCAGAATCACCTGTTCAATCTGCCCCGCGTCGGCTCGGATATTTCCCACCGCCGGATCCAGACGCGTCACCAGTTCCACATCCTCGCCCATGAGAGTCCGTAGCATTGCTTCCAGGTCTCGAATGAGAGCGTTTACAGAAAGGACGCTCGGCTGCAACACCTGCTTGCGGCTGAATGCCATTAGCTTCCGCGTGAGAGCGGACGCGCGCTCACCGGCTTTCTTGATTTCGACGACATTCTTTAAACGCGGGTCCTCGGGCGCCAGCTTTTGCGCCAACACGGCGCTGTAACCCAGAATCACCGTGAGCAGATTGTTAAAATCGTGCGCGATGCCGCCCGCTAATTGGCCCACCGCTTCCATCTTCTGCGCTTGAAGAAGCTGTTCCTCCAGATGCTTGCGCGCGGTGATGTCAGTGAACATGCACAGCGAGCCGGCGAAAGCCCCCTGGTCATCTGGAATCGGACTGGCCGAGGAGCTCACCCACAAGGGCGTTCCATCGGCACGCCGAAGCCGCGTCTCGTACGCTTCACTGATGCCCTTTTTCCGAAGCTCAAAGCGACGCACCGTGTCTTCGTGGTCTTCCTCAAAATGGATCTGGCCGCATTGGAACTTGGCGTTACCCTCGGGATATCCCAGCATCGTTTTCAAGCGCTGATTCGAAAACGTGATGCCTCGCTCCCTGTCACACATGCAGATGCCTTCATGCGTGTTCTCGACGATGCACCGGTAGCGCTCCTCGGTGTGGCGCAGGTCTAATTTGGCTTGCACTTGCTCGGTAAGATCTTCAGCGATGGTTACAAACCGGTCCGGGCTTCCCGTGGAATCGCATAATGCCGCGATGCTACAGCGCGCAGATGCAATGCTCCCATCCTTCCGGATATAACGTTTGTCCGCCACAAAAGCAGGGATCTCCTTTTGGAGCAGTTGGCCAATGAAGCTGTCGGATGTGTGTAGGTCGTCCGGATGAGAGATGTCGGCGGCGTTCAACGCCAGCAGCTCTGCTTCGCTGTATCCGGTCGTACGGCAGAGCGCCTGGTTCACCTCCAGCAGGCGGCCTTCCAGATCGCTGATACACATTCCAGCCGCGGCGTAAGCGAACGCGCCACGAAAGCGCTCCTCGCTGGCGCGCAAGTTTTCCTCTGCCTTCTTCCGCTCGCTGATGTCCTTGAACGATACCACGCTGCCTTCCACGTGGCCATTCAATACGATCGGACAGGCTGAGTACTCCACCACCAGGCAACTGCCGTCTTTACGCCAGAGCGTTTCACCGTCCACGTGCACCGCTACGCATTTCCGAAGCGCGTCCACCACCGGACATTCCTCCGCCGGATATGGTGCGCCATCCGCGCGCTTCGAGTGGACCAAGTTATGCATGTTTAGCCCATGGCATTCGGCTGGCTCAAAACCCAGCATCCTGGCGCCCGCGGCATTGATAAACGTACAACGCCCTTCCGCATCCTGGCCATAGATTCCGTCCGCTATCGAGTCCAGCATCGCGAATCTTTCAATCATCAGCCGGTCCAGGTCTCTCTCGGCCTGTTTCCGTTCGCTGAGATCCACGATGAAAGAAAGCGAGTCCGGACCCGACTCGGACGCTGCCACAATGCCAACCAGAACTGGTACTCGCGTGCCGTCCTTTCGCAAGTACTCCTTTTCAAACGGCGCGACTTTTCCCATTTCCTCGATTTGCTTTACTGCCAGGCGCGTCGCAAAACCCCATTCCGGAGGCGTCAATTTGCCCCAGTCAAGTCCGCCTGCCTCGAGATCCTCCCGCGAGTATCCAACCATCCGCAGGAATTCGTCGTTGGCGTCTACAATTGGCCCAGTCCGTTTTGAAAAGATGATGCCGATGATGTTCGAGTTCGCCAATTGCTGGATCGGCGCCCGAACCTGCGAGAGCCGTTGCTCTCGCGCTTTCGGGGCGTCCGCATCCAAAATCGTGGCCATGTCCGTCCCTACCTCTCTAACTCCTGAGCCACTTGGCATAAGCACCTTCCCACCAAACCATCCAGCGCCAAAGTGGGGCAGGCGTTTTCGCCTGCCAACCCCGAATCTAGTTATCGACCGATCCCCGCGCTCTGTGAGTCTTTTCTGTCGGTGTTGTAGCCTAAGGGCGGGACCATATGCCTATCCGGTGTAAACACCCATCCGATGCCTAAGGCCACACTGATCAGGGGCGCCCGGCAACTCCTCACCTTGCGTGGAGCAAGCGGTCCCCGGCGCGGGGCCGATCTCAGGAACCTCGGCCTCATTCAAGACGGCGCGGTTCTAATCATCGACGGGCGCATCCATGATGTCGGACCCAGCCGGCGTCTCGAGAATCTCGCTCTGGCGCGCCAAGCCGACGAGATCGATGCCAGCGGACGCCTGGTGATGCCCGGGTTTGTCGATTGCCACACCCACGTCGTAAGTGGGCCGGTCCGTGTACCGGACTCTGAAGTGCCGGGCGCCCTCGCCCGCACCATCCAGGATCTTTCGCCGCGTACCCTACAGGCGCAGGCGCTCCACACGGTGGAGCAGGCGGTCCGCCACGGCACCACCACATTAGAAAGTAAATCGGGCTGCGGTCTCACGGAAACCAATGAGATCAAAATTCTGCGGGTGCACTCCGCGCTGCGCAAACAATCCGTTCCTCTGACATCCACCTTTCTGTGCGCAGCGGTTTCGCCAAGCTATCAAGACCATCCCGATCAATATCTGGAACATGTATGTTCCAACATGTTGCCGCTCATCCAGCGCCGTAAACTAGCGGAGTTCGCCGACATTCGATGCCAGGAGGGCGCGTTCACTGTCGATCAGGCCCGCCGCTTCCTCGTGGCCGCGCGTCAGCTCGGATTCGGTCTCAAGATCTACACCGGCGGCCGGTCACTGCCCGGAGCCATCCCCTTGGCCGTCGAATTTGGAGTTTCGAGCGTAGGCCATATTCTCAGTGTTACGCCGGATGAGACAGCGCTTCTGGCGCAATCGCAGACCATCGCCACCCTTCTGCCCGGCCCAGTCTTCCATTCTGGATCGTCAAACTACGCGCCGGCGAGAATGCTGATCGATGCCGGCGTGGCTGTGGCGCTTGGATCCCACTATCATCCCGAGTCGAGTCCCTCCCTCAACATGCAAATGATGATCGCGCTCGCTTGCGGCTACATGGGCATGACGCCGGCCGAAGCTGTGGCAGCGTCCACCATCAATGCGGCCCATACCTTCGGAAAGGCCTCCACCATCGGCTCGCTCGAGTTTGGCAAGTGCGCCGACCTGCTCATTCTGGATGTGCCGGATTACCGGGAGATACCCTATCATTTTGGAATGAACCTGGTGGAGCTGGTGATGAAGAACGGAACCGTGCTGGTGGAAAGATCCGAGGTGAAGTGGCCCACCCCCTGATCGAATGCGTGCCAAATTTTTCGGAAGGCCGCGACGCGGAAACCGTGCACGCCATCGAGCAGGCCATCCGTTCCGTTTCCGGCGTGATGCTGCTGCGGTCGGAAATGGACCCGGACCATAATCGCAGCGTCATCACCTTCGCCGGCGCTCCGGAATCCGTGATGGAAGGCGCGCTACGTGGGATCGCCGCCGCCGTGGAAAGAATCGATCTGCGTCGCCACAGCGGAGTGCATCCACGCATCGGCGCCGCCGATGTGGTCCCCTTCGTCCCCCTCCAGGGCGCAACCTTGGAAGACTGCGCTGCCATCGCCCACCGCACGGGCGAAGCAGTATGGACGAAGCTAGGCGTCCCAGTGTATTTCTATGAAGCCGCCGCGGCAACCGCTGAACGCGCCCCGCTAGAAAACGTCCGCCGTGGAGGCTTTGAACACCCATTCCTCGCGCCCGATTTGGGCGGCCCAGCATTACATCCCAGCGCAGGAGCCTGCGCCATCGGCGCGCGGAAACTGCTGGTAGCGTTCAACGTGAATCTGGCAACCACCGACTTGACGATCGCCAAAGCGATCGCCCGCAAAATCCGCGCCTCATCCGGCGGACTTCCGTTCGTGAAAGCCATGGGAGTCCCGCTCCCGAGCCGGAACCTGGTGCAAGTCTCAATGAACCTGACCGATTTCGCGCAAAGCCCTCTGCGCCGCGTATACGAAGCAGTGGCCCAGGAAGCCGCCGCCCGGGGTATCTCAATCGCCGGCACTCAAATAGTAGGCCTGATCCCGCAGCAAGCAGCCGAAGGCTGCGATTTCGTCCCCCCCAACCAAATCCTAGCTGGCGCGTAGCGCACGCACACCTGCGTGCCGCGTTCACACTCGTGTGAACGCCTGGGATTCGGTCGCCGTTAGCCCTGGCCGACCCCACGCGCGCGCCATCCTAGCGCGTCTCACCTCAGGTGAAGCGTCGGTAGCCGAACTGGCCGAGCCGTTCGCAATGACCCAGCCCACAATCTCAAAGCATCTCAAAGTGCTCGAACGCGCGGGTCTGATTTCACGCGGCCGCGATTCGCAGCGGCGCCCAGCCGGCTTGAGCCCAAGCCGCTGGTCGAAGTCGCCCGATGGCTAGAGCGCTATCGCCAATTCTTGGAACCCTCCTTCCTGCGCCTCGATGGTCTGCTGGAAGAGCTGAAAGCCATGCGCAAGCAAACGAAGCGTCCCGCGAGCAAGAAACGAAAAAGGAGACGCGAAATCCTGGTGACACGCGATTTCAACGCACCGCGCCACCTGGTCTACCATGCCTTCACCAAACCCGAACTAGTCACCATTTGCGAAATCGATCTGAAAGTCGGCGGCGCCTATCGTTATCTCTGGCGCAAACCGGGCGAAAAAGACATGGGAATAGGCGGAATATTCCGCGAGATCGTCGCGCCAGAACGCGTGGTCGCCACCGAGAAATTCGACGAGTCCTGGTACCCCGGCGCAGCCTTGAACACAACCGTGTTCGTCGAGCAACGCGGCATCACCACAACCTCAATCACCATACTCTACGAATCGAAGGAAGCCCGCGATACCGCCCAAAGATCCGGCATGGAGCAAGGCATGGCAGCCGGCTACACCCGGCTGGAGGAGCTGCTGTCTTCGATGCAGACGGAGAGAGCGAGATAACTGCTCAAAGGGCGGCCTGGCGACAGCGGAACCTGGCCTTGCACCAAAACATTTCCCCTTCTATTTGTATTTGTGACATAATCACCACAATGCTGATAGCGTGTCGACGACCGCGTGTTCGGGCTACGGTCGGTCACGCCGCCAGCGCTAACACAGAATGCATAGACCGATCAGAGGAAAGCCGAATCCCTGTTGCGCGACAATCAGTAAAGGTTGTGGGGAGCCTACCGTCGAATGAGCCGACCTCCAATCCGCACCCGGCCGTTACACCTGAGGTTTAGCCGTGGATCTTGAACAGGTCCTCAAGGCGCTGGAGTACCAAGGCTCCCCCAATTTCCTTACGGGCGAGCAGCTCGATTCTGACCGTGACTTCGGCCACGTCTTTCGAAAAGCGCAGCAGGCCGAATGCAATTTGCGCGGTGCGTACGTCCTGAACGCGGCGGCCTACGAGATACCTCAGGGTAATACACCGGTCGT
>PMUN01000394.1 GCA_003166875.1 Bryobacterales bacterium
ACTAATTCCTGCGCAGAGCCCTATTTTGTTCAAGGATGATACTGATAAACGGGAGCGCAGCTACTATCTCGCAGTGGCTAAGGACATTCCCCCGATTATTTCCTTGATCGCTGGCGATGCCCTTCAGAACCTCCGTAGTGTGCTTGACCATCTCGCCTACCATCTGGTGGCTGTCGGCACGGGACAACCAGGACCGTTCCCCCGTACTTACTTTCCCATCTGCGAGTCGACCACGGAATACAAAGCCGAAAGTCCCCGAAAAGTAAAGGGAATGAGGCAAGATGCTATAGATGCCATCGACGCTATCGAACCATACCGAGGTGGTGCAGGCCATATCCTCTGGCAACTCCATAGGCTGAACAATATCGACAAACATCGCCTCCTCTTGACGGTCTATGGGCAACTTGCGAGTCACAGGCTCTTGCCATCGCAGCGCATGCAGATGGTCGAGCGCTATCTCATCGGTAATCCTGGCGGGACGGCGCACGATTTGAGTCGCGTTAATATTGCGCCTAGCCGAGGTGTTTTCCCCCTGAAAGAGGGCGACGTACTGTTGACTGTTCCCATATCGGAACTGGAGTATTATATGAATTTCTTGTTGGACGTATCGTTCGGAGAGCCGCAGATCGTTCAAGGAGATTCTGTCAGTACAACACTTCAACGCATGGCGCAATTCGTTGAGACGATTCTGCGACAGGCCGATAGTTTGGGACTGCTGGCGTGATTGCACAACTGTATCCTTTCTGGCCAGCCGTGCTACACTGGCCTTGAGGATACACCTCACCCCTCCCTAGCGGATTGGGTTTTGCAGTCTTGTACACTGCGAGCCGTAAGCTAGGCGGAATGGATGGTCTTCAGTGCTCTCAGACCAATATTGACAGAAATGTCAGGGGAGCACAAATGGACATCAATGATACGATTGTGCCATGAAAACGAGCACACAGAAAACGCTCCGGCTCTCGTTCATGGTCGCCTTGGGATTGATGCTTTGCGTTCTTTGCCGTGCGCAATCTAATGACGACGAGAAGAAAGCCGTCACTTCCTTCAAGACCTATGTGCAGCATCACTTGGAAAGTTACAAAACGAATCGACGGGAAAAGGTATCTTCGCTGGGCGGAGGCTGGGTCAAGGAATATTTTGAGGTGGATGCGGGCTCCGCAGAATTCGATGTGCAGCGGACTAATTCATTGATTAGCCCTTACACCGGAAAACTTGAGTTCCGCATGATCCGGCACTTCACGGCCTTTCACCGGACGCGTGAGGAAGCTATAGCGGATACTGCCTTCATCCATAGTGACATCGCCTCCCACCGGCACAATTACGCCTACCAAGATGATAAGTGGATTCCAAAGGTACGCCAACACAGAGCGGAGGCGTTCGGTAACACCGAGTGGTACGATTGCGCCGAGGTCATTGAAAAGGGCGACAATGCCAGGCAGACAGACATCAACGGATGTATGGAGGAATACGACGATATTAAATGACTACTCGGCACCAGAACAGAGTTACTATGGTGCTGGAATGAAACCAGCCCCGGCCCCGGACGTACCCGGCAACACGGAAGCGGAACGCATGGACAATGCGGTTAGGAAACTATTCACGGTCTCGAAGGAAGACTACCTGAAGGAAGAGGCGAGACTCAAGAAGAACCGTGACCGAAAGAAGCGCCGCAAAGGGTAGCGCCGACCCGCTAGCTTTTGATTTGTGCGCGAAACAATCGTGATATTCTTTAACCATGATCCGGGCCGAAAATCCTCCGCGCCCATCTCCTAAGCCGCAACCTGAGCGACGGAGCGAGCCACAAACACCCAGACCTCCGCCTCCAAACCCACCGCCGAACGTACCCTTCAAAAAAGGCGCATAGCGAGTGTAATAAGATTGCCAAGGAAGGCAATTGCGACGCAATAAAACACCAGAAACATCAGTCGTGTTTTTTTCCCGTTGACGATGCTGTTGGCCTGTATCCGCTCCTTTGCCTTTGATAACCTGACCTGCGGGAGTGCGGGAACGGAGGCATCTGGATACTGCTTCTGGTATTCTTCTAGGCTAGATATCCAAGCCTCATATGCATCTGGCATGGCCTCTCTCATATAATCGCGTGGCCATAGTTCTACGATGGAAAGGATTCCGCCTAGAATCAAGAACACAATTGCTGCTGTTTCCACGATCATCTGGGGGTGCGACAAAGACAGCCCTATAATGTTGCTCGCCTGGAATGCCAGAAACGTCAAACAAGCGAGTAGCAGCCCCGTTTTTATGTCAAGGGTGTCGCCAAGAGAGAATTCATGGCGATCTCTATCGAAGACGTATTCTGAAAGGGCCTTTGTTGCTTCTGTCATCGGGCGCGCTCCGTGTTATCATCGAATTGCGTCCCGATAGTTTTTGAGAGAGCCAGCCTGCCAGGGCTGGCTTTTTCATTCCCTAGTCTACCTTGCCTGTCACGCCGCTCCAAGCCTAGCGGCCTAGGCCAGTTTTGTCAACTATATAATTGCCCTAAATAGGTACAGCTAGCTTTCGAAACAGCCGATTATCAATCGATGAAAGGGTTCAAACAACGCCGGCATTCCCGCTACGCTGCCGATCTGGCCATCCAGGTGGACGCGATGCGCGGAACCCGCCTTGAACATGGAACGGGACGCCTGTTGGATCTCTCGGAAGGCGGTCTGTGCTTCGTCGGCACACGCTATCTCCCTCCCGGCACCAGCGTCAATATCGAGTTTGAAGACTGCCGTCTGGTGGGCGAGGTGCGACACTGCCGTCTGCGAGAGTACGCTGCTCACGTCGAGTTCGTGACCGGAGTTCGGATTCAACAAGTGCTGGACGGCCAGGAGTCCTGGAGAGGTCTAACGCAGACGCCGCGCTAGAAGCCAGTGGGGCGGACCCCCTGGTCCGCGGCCGACGCCCTCGTCGGCCTGCTGGGGAGCGCCAAAATCTGCGGGTCCTGGGGGACCCGCGNNACCAGGGGGTCCGCCCCACTTCAGCGCCGCTCCCGATTCCAATTGGAAAGATACGATTCCGCTGCCAGGGTTTCGAGTTCCAGCCCTTGTTCGTAGCGCCATTCGGTGAGCTTCCGCTCCCGCAATTGTTCGAGCAACTGAAGGCGCTGCTTGGCTTCATTGTATTTTTTCTTCTGCAACGCGAGATCCCGCTCGCAGCGGGTTCTCATCTCCCCTAGTTTTTGCGCCCGCCGGCGTAGGTTCGAGCCATAGTCGACCATGGCGCGCAAGTCCTCGCCGCGAGGATCCGGGAGCGTTACTATGGACGCACCCAGTTTCGATTTCTCAGCGCCCAGCGCAGCCGCTTGCATTTGAAGACGAATCTGTTCCTGGCCCAAACGCTTCAATTTGGCCTGTTCGAGCGAGAACTCAAGCGAGCGCCAGCGAATCACTCTGTCCAACGGGAAATGAAAGCGCCCCATACGCGGCTTCCGGGGTTACCCCAGATGGGCAACCAACTTTTCCAGGCGCTCCAAGGTTTCCGAAAGACTCGAGAAGGCGTGCGCGTCCTGTTTGAGGAAATTCAGGATTTCCGGCCGACATCGGATGCACGCGTCCAGTTTCGGATTGCTTCCGGCCGCGTAGGCGCCCAACTGGATGAGATCCTGCGAATCGTGATACAGAGCCAGCGCCTCCCGAATTTTTTGAATGGAAGAAACCTGCTGCGGGCTGGCCACGCGAGAAGTCAAGCGGCTCAGAGAATGCCGGATATCGAGGGCTGGATAATGGCCGGCCGCTCCCAGTTCGCGCGANNAACCGTGAAGAATCCCGTGATGGAACCTTTCTTGAAGTGTCCGGCGCGTTCGAAGATTTTGGGCAGCAGCGCAAAGACCGAGGGCGTGTATCCTTTTTGACTGGGCGGCTCTCCGGCAGCCAGGCCGATTTCGCGCTGGGCCATGGCCAGCCGGGTCACAGAATCCAGTACCATCAGGACATTCTTGCCTTGATCGCGGAAATACTCGGCTACCGCCAACGCTACGAAGCAGGCCCGGATGCGAAGCGGCGCGGGGCGATCGGAGGTAGCCACTACCACTACGGAGCGGCTGCGGCCTTGGGGGCCAAGTTCGTTTTCGAGAAACGCTCGCACCTCGCGGTTGCGTTCGCCCACCAGCGCGATCACGCTGACATCGGCGTCGTTGTGGCGCGACATGGCTCCGAGCAGTGTGCTTTTGCCCACGCCGCTGCCGCCGAAGATTCCCACGCGTTGTCCTTTGCCACACGGCAGCAATCCGTCGATAGCGCGAATACCGGTAATCAAGGGCTCGGTGATGTGCTCACGCTCCAACGGGCACGGCGCGGCTGCATAAAGCGGATACGCAGCGGAGGCCTGAATGGGAGGGCCACCGTCGATGGGCCGGCCGAACCCGTCCAACACGCGCCCCAGCAGTTGCGGCCCCACGCGTAACAGCGCTTCGTTCTTACGCGCGATCACGCGGTCGCCCAATTGCAGACCGTCCATCTCTTCTAGAGGGAGCGACAGCACCTGTTCATTTCGAAAACCGATTACTTGCGATCGGATGGAGCGGCCGGAAGAGGTGCGTACTTCACAGAAATCGCCGATGGAAACTACGGGGCCTCGCGAGGCGATCAGAAGCCCCACCATTTCGGTGACTTCGCCTACCCAAGGGAGCAATTCTATTTCGGGAGTGTGCTGGATCAAGGATCCGAGGGGAGAGCTCAGAGCAGTGCTCATATTAGGTACCCAACTTGTCGATCAGGCCGCGTTCAATCTCGCGCAATTGGGTGTCGACGGAAGCATCCAGCAGGCCTTGCGAGGTATCGAAGAACAATTCGCCGGGATTCAAAGCCGGATCGGTGGACAAAACCAGGTTCTTAGGAGAGCCGCACTGCTCCAGGCACTTTCGCAGCAACGATTCTAGGCTCGGATGCATGCGCACGCGGCTGATCTCACGGGATTGAAGCTTGGAGAATGAGGCCTTCACCAAACCGGCCAGCGCATCGGGATCGATGACTATCTCACGGTGAACCACGCGCGCCGCGATCAGCGTAGCCAGCCGGACCAGGTCGTGCAACGTTTCTTCGCGAAGCGACTCGCGGAGGCGTGCAAGTTCGGCCAGGTTGCGGGCCATTTTTTCAAATGCCGGCAGGATTTGTTGCTCGGCATCTTTGCGGCCCGTAGCGACACCTTGCTCGAAGGCCTCCCGGCGCGCCTGTTCCAGCGCCTGCGCGGCCTCGCGGGCGGCGTCCGGACGGGAATTGTGCGATCGATCGGTTCGCGCCGATGCCACCGTGCGCCAGAACGCCGGGGCGGCCGAGTGTTCATCACCGAGCAGAATCTCAGACGACATATTGACTGTCACCGCCGCCCTTGAGACTGAGAACGCCTTCGGACTCCAACTGCTGAACCACGGCCAGAATCTGCTGTTGCGCGGCCTCTACGTCGCGGATTCGCACCGGGCCAGTTGCTTCCATGTCTTCGCGTAGCATCTCTCCTCCGCGTTGGGACATGCACTGCAGAAAATGATTTTTTAATTGCTCGCTGGTGCCTTTCAGCGCCACAACCAGCAGCTTCTTGTCGATTTTGGCAACCACTTCCTTCATGGCGGCGGGATCGATCAACAGAAGATCCTCGAAGGTGAACATGTAGTGCCGGATGGCATCCACCAACGTCTGCTCTTCTTTCATGTTCGTGAGAATCTCGTCGCTGATGGCGGAATCCATGCGATTCAGGATTTCGGCCACGGAGCGCGGACCTCCGTGCGCTTCCATTCTCAATTCCCCGACCGTCTTCAACTTTTCGGAGATCACGAGTGACACGCGGGCCACGACATCCGGAGAGACTTTGTCCAGTTGTGCGATTCTGAGCGCCACATCCGGGCGTAACTGGGGAGGAAGGTTCGCAATCAGTGAAGCCGCTTGCGACGCCGAGAGATGCGAGAGTATCAGCGCGATAGTCTGCGGATGCTCGCCCTCCATGAACCGGCTCAATTGCAGGGGGTCGGCCTTCTGTATGGACTCGATATTCCTGTTGGCTTGAGCTCCGGACTTCGGCAGATGCTCGGCAATCCGCTTAGCGCCTTCGGGACCAAAGGCGTTGGCCAGCATTTTCTTGGCAAAATCGAACCCGCCGCGTGCACCACTCCGCGTGGCTTGAGAAAATTCTTCCAGCACGGATTCGGTCTGATTGGGCGTGATCTTGTCGAGACGCGCGATGGCTTTGCTGACGGCCTTCACTTCCTCGTCATTCAGTTGCTTCAGAATCTCGCCGCCCAGCTTGTCACCAAGCGCGACCAATAGAATGGCCGCTTTTTGAGGGCCGGGGATTTTCGACGTTGCAGTTTCGTTCAGGGTCATGAGGGATGAGTAGGGGCTGTCGTTGCTGAATCTTTNNAAAAGTGCGTGCGCTACGCGCGTGCATGGGATTTCGATGCCGACGTTATTTCGCTGACAGCCCATTAGTGCGCTTCTTCTTCCGACAGCCAGCCGCGCAGAACTCCTGCCCATGCTTCTGGATTGTTTCGTCCGCTTTCCTGTAGTTGGTTCAGCAGGACCTCGGTTCTAGAGGGCATGAGCGCGGGCAGGCGGGAACCTTCGTTGGCCGCGATGGCGCCCGGTTGCGAACCGGGGGCGGCCGTGAGGCTGGCCATTGAGGTGGCCGGTGGCAGCACCTCAGGCATATCCTGGATACGTTCTTTCTTTTTGCCGCGCGACACTGCAAAGATAACCAGCGCAATCACCAGGACCGCCCCTCCAGCCGATCCCCACAGGATGATCGGTTTTTGTTTGAGCGTTTCGATCGCCGTCAAGTTGTCGCGCTTGGCAGGCTCGGGCGTCTGCGCGGGAGGAAGCTCCATGTTCAGTGTGCTGTCAAAAGGAAGCGCTTCCACAGTGAGCTGATCTCCGCGCTCCGGATTCAGGCCAACCAGGGTAGATACCAAAGTTTGAATGGCCTTGATCTTTTCGGTGTCCGGCGGCGTGACAACGCGATGCATCTGCTTGCCCTGCCCTTCCCATTTGGCGCCCTGATCCACCAAGACGGCGATGGACAAACGCTTGATGGCGCCTTGCGGCAGCTTGACATGCTTGGTGACGCGGCTGGATTGGTAAGCGATGCTCTCGCTCCGCTTAGTGGATGTCGATCCGCTTCCAGTCGGGTGAGCAGCGGCGGCTTGCGGCAGGTTCGCAGATGTACCTGGAGGCGTCGGTGCAGCGGCGGCGCGGGTGGTTCCGCTAGAATCTTCGGTTTTCTGCGACGTCACCATCACGGACTTGGTGGGGTCGAATGTCTCCTCGCTTTGTTCGCCACTGGTCATGTCTACTTCAGCCGAAACTCCAGTACGGAACTTGTCGGCGCCCAGCAGCGGGTCCAAGGTGTTGTTGATCTTGAGGGCCAGGTCATGTTCGATGGCCTGCCGGTATTCGAGCGCAACCTCGCTGATTTGAGCACCATCGGGCAACCCATCGCGTCGCGGCCGGCTGAGCAGGTTTCCGTTCATGTCCACCACCGAAACCAATTCGGGCGCCAGACCTTCCACGGCGCTCGACACCAGGTTGGTGATGGCAATCACGTTTTGAGCAGACAACCGCGCGCCCGGACGAAGACCCACCAGTACGCTGGCTTTTGCGGCCTCGCGAGAATCGGTGAAGACAGATTCCTTGGGTAAACTCACATGAACGCGAGCCTGCTGCACGGCTGCCAGCGCCATCACTGAGCGTTCCAGTTCGCCTTCCACAGCACGGCGATAGTTCACATGTTCGGCGAAGTCGGTAATGCCGAAGTTGGTCTTGTCGAAAATTTCAAAGCCGATGCGCCCCGTTTTGGGAAGTCCCAGGCCGGCCATTTCCAGCCGCAGTTCGGCCACGCGGGCTTCGGGCACCAGAAGGCTGGTCCCGTTTTCGCCGACCTTATAAACTACTCCGCTCTCGCGCAGCTTCGCGACCATGGCGCTGGCGTCTTCGGGTGACAACGCGGTGTAAAGCGGGCGCATGCCGGCGTCCTGCTGCCAACGCGAGAACCACATCACGCCCGCGGCCATTGCGAGAGCACAGACCACGATGGTCACGCGTTGCATCGTGGTTAAGGAAGCCAGAAGTTTCTTGAGTTGTTCCATGGATTGAAGAGGGCAACACTACACTCATCTCAGACTTGCATCCTCATGACCTCTTGATAGGCCGACACTACCTTATTCCTGACTTGCATGAACAAGTCGAACTCGAGCGACGATCGCTGAGCCGCCAATGCCACCGAGTGCAATTCTTCGTTGCCGCCGGTAAGAAAGCTGTTCACCGTTTGCTGGGCCTGGGCCTGCGATTTTTCAACTCCTCCGACCAGACCTTCCAGCACGGATTGAAAACCGCCAGGAGTAGCCGTGGAAGAGTCGACCGGAGCGATCTGGGGAATGCTAACAGGGCCGATAGGAGCAATTGGTATGGACATGGAGATTAACGGAAGAGATCGAGCGATTTCTGGATCATGTCTTTGACGGCGGAGATGGCGGCCACGTTGGCTTCATAGCCGCGGGAGGCGCCCATCAGATCCACCATGTCCTCGGCCTGGTTGATCTTGGGAAACGAAACATATCCGTTCTTGTCGGCGTCCGGATGTCCCGGCATGTAGCGCTGCAAGGGCTCGCTGTCATCGACGATGGTTTGGCTGACGGTGACTCCTGAAGCGCTCGTTCCCATGGCGGAGTTTAGTTCCGAACCAAACGATCCCACCGACGGGTCTTCTTCAAACACGACGTCTTTTCTGTGGTAGGGACCGCCCTCGGGCGTGCGTGTGGTTTCCGCGTTAGCCAGGTTTTCCACAAGGAGCTCGGCGCGGGTTCGTTGCGCGGACATTCCCGAACCGCTGACGGCAAGAGACGAAAAAAGGCTCATGATGTTTTGCCTTCATCAATCGCGCTTCTGAGAGTTTGCAGCTCGGAGCGCGCCAGATTAGTGGCCACCGCGAATCGCAACGCGTTTTCGGAGAGCCGGCGAGATTCCCGGTCCATGTCCACGTTGTTACCGTCGTTCTTGGTCTTGAGTCCCGATACTTCGACAGCGGTGGGTTCCAAGCTGCCGAGCTGGTTGGCGAGCTCGGACTGAAAATCAATGTCCTTGGTTTTGTATCCGGGCGTGTCGACGTTGGCGATATTGGATGAGACGAGCTTCTGGCTGGCGCTCAACATATTCATGTAGCGCTCGATGCCGACACCAGCGTTCTCCAGCATGATGGCATCGCAATGCAATTTGCCTGCCGCGGGTCGCGGAGCCATGAATCAGAGACTTGGCAGCAGATACCGTTTCAGCGATGACGGTTGGTGTTGAGAATTCGACGGTGTCCCTCAGGTCTAGGGAGTGTTACCGAACCGCGACCGTGAGGGAGTCGGTGCCTGAGCCGATGCGCGGGGCTAACCGCGGAATTGAACGGCTGGACGCGGAGTCTCAGTAGAACGGGCGGCGCTGTAGCGGCTGGCCTTTTGGACTACGGCCAGTTGCGCGGCATCTATGGCGCGGCGGACCACGGTCATATCGCGCGCCCAGGTCAGGAGTTCGCGGGCTTCGCGGGGAATAGACGAAGCCGCACGCTCGCTCTCCGGCATCGATTCCCAAAGCTCGCGCAACGCATCCGTATATTCGGAAACCAGCCGATTGGCCAGAACATGGTCGGCACCGAGTAGCGCTGAGCGCAACTCCCGTGAAATTTTATGCAGCGCTTGCGACATCGGGATTGTTGCTGGTGGCGTATTGGAATAGCCCCTGCAAGAAGGTATTTTGTTGCTGTAATGTCGCGATGAGCGCGTCGGCTTGGGCCATTTGCGCTTGAAGGTTAGCCTGCAGTTGAGTGATCTGCGCCTGGTCGTTATTAATTTGCGTCTGATCTGTGTTCACTTGGTTCTGGAGCGACTGCGATTCGGTCGCGATTACGCCGGTGGTGGGATCGGTGATGCCGTTCAAACTGTTAGTGGCGTACTGCAGGAATCCGCCCGTGGTCGGACTACCGAGAAAAGAAATGGCGTCGGTGATTTGAGATGGAGACAGACCCGCTACTACGGAAGGGTCGAACGTTAGCGTGCCCTGATCAGTGAATTCGACTCCCAACTGCGTCAAATTGGTAATCGAGCTACCCGCCGCTCCCGTGTAAGTCCCGATCTGATTTAGCACTTGACTCATGGATAGCACCGTGCTATCGCCAGTCAAGGCGCCGCCGTTTTGGCCATAGTTCTTTTGGAGTTCAGCGATGGCTGAGTTAAATGCTGTGACGAAGTTAGAAAGCGCGCTGGAGACGGAGCTAAGGCTGGCCGAGACTGTTACGGTGGTGGAACCGGTCTGTCCGCCGAGCGTCACGTTCACGCCAGATGCAATAGTCACATTGGAGGAGTTGGTCGTAATCCCCGCTGGTGGCTGTCCATCTACCGTATAGGACCCGCTCGCTCCCGTAGCCAGGACACTCAACAGGTTGTTCGTTCCGTCGTTCAATTGAATGGCGTTGTCGCCCAGGCTGGTGCTTTGAACCACTAAACGATAGTCCGGCGCTGTGGGAGAACCCAGATTCACCACTACTGCTTGCGCGGGCGCGCCACTGGAATTAATGGCGCTGGCGAGGGCGTTCAGGTTCTGTCCCGAAGGTTGGATGGTATAAGTTTGCGTGCCCACCGTCAGAATGAACGAAGTGGATTGGCTGATGCTCTGAGACGTCGGATCCGTGATGGGCGTCGGAGGGGCGCTGCTGATGGCGCTCGACTCAGAGCCGGCATTGAGCACATCCACAGTGTAAGTGCCGGGTAAAGCGTTCCCGGACAAGCTGGCTTGCCCCACCGATGTATCGCTGGACGACACAGCCAGGGCGCCATTACTGGTGCCCGACGCCACCGATTGAAGAGCGGTTTGAACACCATTGAACAGCGAGCTGAGTTGTCCGAGTTCGGTGGCTTGGCTGGTCGCTTGATTCTGATCGGCCTGCAGTAACTGCATCGGCAACGATGCGATGGAAATGGCACGAGTGACGGCAGCCTGAAGTGAGCTGGAGTAAGAGCTGGAGCCGGTAAGAGTGGATTGCGGGGCAGTTACAGAAATCGGGCTACTAACGGAACTCGTACTCATAGAGACTCCTCAAACCAAAAAAACTGGGCCGTTCTTGGTTAAGATCGGCCCAGCGCTTACTAAGCTTTAGTTACTAACTACTGGAGAAGTTTCAGAATGGCCGACGGTGCTGCGTTGGCCTGTGCGAGAGCAGCGATCGAAGACTGCAGCAAGGTCTGTGCTTTGGTGAGGTTAGCAGCCGCGGAGGCGACGTCGGCGTCACGGATGGCGGATTGGGCAGCCGAAAAGTTGGTGATTTGGGAATTGGCCAGGGTGGAAGCGTAGTTGAGCAGGTTCTCGCCCGCTCCGACACGTCCTTGAACCAGACCCAGGGCGCTAATGGCGTTCGTGATCGCCGTCAGAGCAGCCACTGCGCTGCCGGTGACGGTTCCGCTAGTGGTGGGTGCATTGGTGGTCTGCGCGCCGGTGAGCGTGAATGTACCGGCCGCGGCAGTGGTGGAAGCGGTGAAGTTGTTGACGCTCTGGATGGAGATTCCAGTGCCCGCCGCGTTAGTGATGGCATAGATCCCGAGCGAGGAGGTCTGGGCGTTGATCTTCGACAGCGCNNGTCCGCTGTCGCAACGGTGGCAATCGTGAACGGCGTTCCGCCGCCGAAGTTCAACTGCCCGTCGGTTCCGACTGAGGCGCTGATCCCGTAGGGGGACAATTGGCCGTTCAAACTGCTTAGGACTTGTGTTTCGGTAAGTGCGCCGCTTCCGCCCACCGAAATGGTATGCGTCTGGGAGCCGCCGTTGGCGGAATAAACGTTCAGTGTGAATGTCTGAGCCGCTGTGCCAAGAAACGTCGCGCCCGGGGCATCCAGCCGAACCGTGTTGGCGGTTCCTTGAGTCAGCTCGGTGCCGCCGGCGGCGACGCTGGTGGTTGCAAGACCGAGACCAGCCGCGTCCACCTGGTTAGCCGAACCGCTCAGGTCGATGCTGACCTGACCGTTGGAGGCGTTGTTGCCGCCACCGATGAAGACTGAGTTGTCGCCGTTGTACTGCCCGCCCGCGGCCAGACCGATGTTGCTGGCTTGCCGCGTGATTTCCTGCACCAGCGACTGGAATTCCTGGTTCAACGTGTTGCGGTTGCCGGCGAAGGTGGCGCTGGCGGATTCGGTGGCCAGGGTCTGCAAGCGGTCAAGAATTGTGGAAATGTTGTTCAATCCACCATCGACAATCTGCAGAATGCTGGTGCCGTTGCTGGCGTTCAGAACGCCCTGCTGCAGTTCGGCGATGGTGGATCGATATTGATTGGCGACCGCTAAACCTGCCGCATCGTCTCCGGACGAATTGATACGATAGCCGGACGACAATTGCTGAATAGCCTGACCTTCTAGAGTGGTGTTCTGGTTGAGGGCCTGTTCGGCGAGTAGCGATGTTACGTTGGTCTGAATTGAAATTGACATTGTTGCTCCTCTTTTCGTTTCTGTCCGGCCTCTCGCCGAACCACGTTGTTCTCAGCGTGCTGATATCTTGTCGATGTTGCAGCGGCCTTTTTCACACTTTTTTTCAGTATTTGTATGGGAAGAGACCGTTCGAAGTACTGTCGAAGTGTCGACATGAGCTATTTTTTCACCGCGGCCTTCACCGCCTCCGCGGGCTGAATCCGGAGGCTATTGACGATGACTACATCCACGCGGCGATTCCGCGCGCGTCCCTGTGGCGTTTCATTGCTGTCCACTGGAACTGTTTCGGCGCGCCCCACCACGGAAAACCTGTCGTAGGGTAAGTGAAAGTCATCGCACAAAGTATCCAAAACGGCGATTCCTCGCGCGCAGGACAACTCCCAGTTACTTTTGAATCTGGAATTGTGAATTGGAACCGAATCGGTATGACCCTCCAACTGAATTGGGTTGGGGAGCGACCCGATCACGGATGCCAGCTTCTTCATGGTGGGATAAGAGCCTTTATCGAGGGCATCGCCGCCCGAAGGAAAGAATGCCGATTCCCTCAGAGAGATCACCAGACCCCTGGCCTCCAGCCGGAGTTCCAGTTTGCCCGCCTTGATATCATCTTCCAGGTCCTTGGTCAGACGCTTTAGCGAAGGCAACAACTCAAGCAGGTTCTCCTGTTGGGATTCCTTCGGCGTGTGTTGCGCACCTCCGGGGCCTCTCATCATGGCGTTTCCCTGCCCCTTGTCATCCACTGTTCCGCCCAGGATCTTGGCCACTGCGGGAGGCACGCTGAAGGAACTGCCGTCCTTGAGGGCTTTCTCCACGGCTTCAGAAACCTGTTTCGCACGGGACTTATCGGTCTGCGAAGAAGCGAACATCACCACAAAGAACGCGAATAGCAGGGTGATGAAGTCGGCGTAAGAGACCAGCCATCGCTCATGGTTTTCGGGGGGAGGCGCTTCTTTCTTCATGCCGTCTTCTAGCCCTGGGCCGGCGCTGCTTGCGCTGCCTTGCCTTGCGGAGCCTTAACCTTCTTGGCGGATTCGGCGCTCTCATCCGAGAACGGGTCCAACTTTATCCGAATCAGTTTCGGGTTCAAGCCTTCCACGATGCTGCACACTCCTTCGAGCATGAGTTCCTTCATTTCGAGCGAGTGATGGAATCGCGCTTTGATTTTGTTTGCTACCGGCAGAAAGAAAAGATTCGCGGATGCCACGCCGTACACGGTAGCTACAAAAGCGACGGCGATTCCGCGCCCGACCTCTTCGATATTCTCCAGATGCTTCATTACCTGGATCAGCCCAAGCACGGCGCCGATAATGCCAATGGTTGGCGCGTAGCCGCCGGCAGATTCGTAGACCTTGGCCATGGATTCGCCGTTCCGGTGTTCCAGAGCAATGTCCAGCTCCATCATCTTGCGGAGTTCCTGCAGATCGGTGCCATCTACCGCCAGGTTCACCGCTTTGCGCAGAAACGGGTCGGCGATCGAGGCGGCTTCCAGCTCCAGGCTCACGATGCCGTTCTTGCGCGCCTTGGCGGCGTACTGGATCAGCGACTCGATGGTGGTTGCGGTAGAACTGCCCCGTTCAAAAAATGCGCTGCCCAGGCCTTTACAGGCGCGCACAAACACGGGCATCGGCGTGGTCACCAACACGGCGCCCAGGGTGCCTCCCATCACGATCATGGCGGCCGTGGCCTGAGCCACGTCTTGAATGCTGCCCTTCTCCAAAAGCAGGCCGCCGACGATGCCGGCGAGCGCTACGGCAATACCGCCCAGAGTGGCGATGTCCGGCCTGAGGCCGGGTCGTCGGGGAGTTGCCGCAGCCTTCGTTTGCGGAGGTTGTAGGGGGGCGGCAGCCATGGGGTATCAGTCCGGTTCCTCCTGCAACTTCGGCGTCTCGGCCGGCTCTCCCGGCGCCCCGAAGATCAGCCTGCGGAATTCCACGATGCGCCGCACCACCTCATCGGCAGTCTCGCGGACCCGCAGGATCTGCCCTGTTGTCAACGTGATCACGGTGTCCGGCGTGACGTCGATGTGTTCGATCAGGTCGGCATTCAGTACCAGTGGGAGGTGGTTGAGGCGCGTGAGCCGGATCATAAAGCCTACTCAAAACCTTATCGGCTCGCTCCGCTGGAAGCATTAGCGCCCTGCCCGGATCAAGGCTCGCGGATTCCTTCACACCGCGCACAAAACAGGCCGATAAGCTACATCGGAGGCGAAAACCATGACATCTGCTGAAGCCGCCCATTCCGCCAAGGATGGCGCGGCGCATCGTCACCCACCCGCAGACCCCTGGGAAGGCGTCTCAGGGCGCGCCGACAGCTTGCACGAGGAGCGCCGCGAGGTGTTCGATAGCGTCCTCCAGGCCATGCGAATCCAGGAGCCCGATGCCGGCCGCATGGCTGCCTGCGCCTATCTGCTCGGTCACCTTGCCCGCACGGAACAGTGGTGCGGCTGTCCGGAACGGTCAAAAAGCACCCCACCCTTACCGC
>PMUN01000110.1 GCA_003166875.1 Bryobacterales bacterium
CAGGGGGTCCGCCCCACCAAAAATGCAGACTGAGCAGTTTTGGGAAAACTAAGTGGCATTGGGCGCTTTCGCCTGCGAACAGGTTGGCATGGAGCCGAGGAAGTAAAATTGGACCGGAAGCAAACATGCTACGCGCCTTCCTCATCAGCGCCGTCCTGGCCCTCGCCCTTCCGGCCCACGTCGCGCCGCACCGTCTCCGCGTCTATCCCAACTCCCTCACCATTTTTTCCATCGCCCAGGGCCCCGATGGCCTGCTCTGGCTCGCGGCCGAAGACGGACTCTACCGCTTCGACGGATTCCACTACCACAAGATCACGAGCTTCCCCTTCGCTTCCGCCCGCTTCGTCGCCTTCACCCGCGATGGATCGCTGTGGGTGGCGGATTTCGAAGGACTAACCCGCGTACGCAATAACCGCTTCGAGATTGTATTGACCGAAGAAGTGAGCGGCATGGCCGCTTATCCAGACCAGGTCTTCGTAAAAGTCCCGAAAGATTTGTTGCAGATTGGCATCGATAGTTCTGTACGCCGCCTCAAGCTCCCCGCGCGCCGCGACCTCACCGTCGATTCCGCCGGCCGCCTCTGGTTCGCTTGCCAACTAACCTCCGGCTGCTCCTTCGATCCCGCTCATCCGGACCAGCCGCAGTCCATCGAATTTCCGCCCACCTCTCTTTACGCGCAGGTCGTTCACGATTCGTTGGACCGAATTTGGGCCGCCGATCCGGAGCGGGCCTTTCTCATGGAAAACGGCCGCGCAGTCGAAACTCTGGATAGACTGCGAAGCCAGAAGATGGACCGCGCCGGCCCCCTGCTTCCCGGCCGCAATGGCCAGCTCTGGTTCCTCGGCGAAACTATCCGCGGCCTGATTCCCAAAATCGATTTCCACGATCGCGCCGACCACGATCGCTTCCCACCCACTTCGGGCCTGGAAGACAATCGCGGTCATCTTTGGGTGGCATCGCTCGGGCAAGGTTTGGTGGAATGGACTCCCGATCCGGAATGGCAGCGCTGGTTTCCTGAAGATTTCGGCGAAGAAACACCGGTGCAAGTAACACGCGATCCCGCAGGTTTCAAAATCGTCGCCACTCAGGAAAATGTTTATCGCCAGGACCCGCAGACTGATCGCTGGCTGCCCATCACGAAACAGCCCTACCGGTATTACGCGCTTCTTCCGCTTGACCACGGCGAATTCCTGGCATCCATCCGCGACTACGGCTTGGCCCGCCTCTCCGCGCAAGGATCCATCGTCGAACACATCCAAAACATCGCGCCGAATGAGGAATATCGCGAAATCTTGCGGGATCGAAAAGGCTGCTTGTGGGTCGGTACCAAGCGCGCCCTTCTACGCATCGAGGGCCGGCCCGGATCTTTGAAGCTGCGGCCGGAGGACCTCCCGGATGTCCCACCCAGAGAGAGTGCTGACCCGGTGGATATGGACATTGATGCCGCTGGCCACTTGTGGGTCGGTTATACGAGTGGCTTGGCGTGGCTCGATGATCGGGATCAGTGGCACAAGATCGTAACCGATCAGCCGGTCACCCTGGTGCGTGGTTTTGCGTTAGCCGGCGATGACATCTGGGTGGCCTATCGACGCAGCGGCGCCTTTTCACGCCTGCACCGCAATGTCGATCGGTGGAACGTTACGCTCTTCGCCCCCAGCGGCGGCTACGTGCCCGCGGGAACGGAGTTCTTGAAGCGCGATTCTCGCGGTTGGATCTGGCGCGGTTGCGACCAGGGCGTCTACGTCTCCGATGGCCAACATGTTGCGTCCAGCGATTGGCTTCACATTGATGTAGGAAACGGCCTAGCGGCAAACGAAATCGCCCAATATGGCTTCTTCGAGGACTCCGATGGCGCGGTGTGGATCACTGGCGACGAGGGCGTTACGCGGCTGAAGCCCGACCCCTCCTGGTTCGAAGCCACGCGCGCTGCACTTCCCGCGATTACACGCATGGATGCTGATGGCCGCCGCTTCCTCTATCCCGATCCGCTTCCTGCTTCTTTGCCCGCACCCACCAAAGTTCTCCGCGTGGATGTGGGCACTCTGAACGCACCGCCTTTTCGCACCTATCCGCTCCGTTATCGCTTTCAGCCCGGCTCCAGCGCGTGGCAGCTTTCACGCGATGGCTCCTTCGAGTTTCACAACTTGTCCGACGGGGATTACTCGCTGGAAATCAGCTTCACCGGCAACCAGCCATCCCCGGTTACAACCTACGCCTTTCGCGTGGGAGCCGGCCGCTCAGCGTCGCGTTGGCGCTGGCCGGCCGCTCTTCTTTGCGCGGCCATTGCACTGATCCTGATTGTTCGTTTCGCCCCGGGCCTCGATCGCGTCCGCTTCCGCATCGAGAAAACGGCATTCCTGTTGCGTCGCCGTTTTAGCCTCGCCGCCCCGGCTGGCCCTTCCGCCGCGCACACCGCCGCGCCGGATCATTCCGGCGAAACTCTCGTCGGACGCTACCGTCTCAGCCGCGTCGTCTCGCACGGCGGATTTTCAGTGGTCTATGAAGCGCGCGATCTTCGCGACGGCAATGCACGCCTGGCTGTCAAGGTTCTCAACAGGAACTCCAAACAGGATGGCTGGATTCGCGATCGCTTCGCGCACGAAGTGGCCGCTCTGCGATCGGTCGAGCATCCCGGCGTAGTCCCCATTCTGGATTCCTGGATTAGCCCGGCGGGCGAGCCCTGCCTGGCCATGCCGTTCCTCAACGGCCAGACCCTCCGAGCCGCTTTGGACGAAGGCCCGTTCAGCCTTCCCCGTGCCGCACGCATTATCAAACAACTGGGTTCCGCGCTAGCAGATGTGCACAGCCGAGGCATCGTCCATCGCGATCTCAAACCGGAAAACGTAATCCTGCTCGAAGAGCAGGCGGTAATCATCGATTTTGGAACCGCCGGCCTCCGCACCGCGGAAAACGAATTAGCCGCCACCACGCTCATGTCCGGATCGTTCCATTACATGGCGCCCGAACGCCTAACCGGCCACTATTCCCCATCGAGCGACGTCTTCTCGCTCGGCGTCATCATCCTCGAGATCCTAACGGGCAAGCGCCTAGCTGCCCTGAACGCAATGTTCTCCGATCCAACCTTCCAACCCGAACTGGAAAACGTGTTACGCACCCGCCTAGACCCAGCTACCGCAAGGCATCTAGCCGCTCTCCTAACCCCGGCCTTTAATCCCCAACCCCGCAACCGCCCATCCGAAGTAGCAACCTGGTCCGACCAAGTTGCATCAACAATGGAATCGTAGTGGGGCGGACCCCCTGATGACACAATTCGGCTTCATCGCGCCGTGACGCACGCTCTCAGCGTGCCGCGTTCACACTCATGTGAACGCCTTTAAAGTTTCTCCCCCGCCCTAACCCCATGCCGGATCATCTTCTTCACCACCCCCAAATCCAAATCACTCAGCCGCTTGAACCGCACGCAAGCCCGCCCAATATTCGCCTTGGGAAGCGCTTCCTTATACTGTTCGGCGATGTAACCGCACTTATCGCCGGCCGAGATTTACAGCGAAATGTAATTCTTGTTGCTCGCCACGCCGATCCGGAACCAGTCGCCTTCCCGTCCAGTCCCGTACTTGTAGTGCCAGCGGCCATACGCCAACATGCCAGCGTGAATAAACGGCTCCAGCTTCGGAGCCGTCTTGCGAATCAGCGCATCCAGCGCAGACACTTCGGCACGTCGAGCCTCGTCAAGTTTTGCAATATATTCAGCCGGCGTGGAGACTTTAAGCTGACCCTTCACGGTGCCGCTCCCGTCAGACGTAGTGCTTCAACCGGTTGGCCATCCATTGCAGACCAAAATCGTGATCGGCCCGCACTCGCCACATTTCCCGATTCTGCTGGCTGCTGAGCTCCTGAATCGTCACGCCTTCCACCGAGCGCAGCCACACTGTCTCCGCAACCTTCGCATCCATCGCGCGCAGCTTCTCAAACACCATCTTCACCGCCAGCGCCGATTCCGGATCGATCGCCTTCTGATTGGCCGGCAGCAACAGCTCCGGGATCAACTCCGCCGGAACCGTCTTCACCGGACGCTTGTGCCGCGAATGATCGATCAGAACCTGCCGCATGGCGCGCGCCGATATCCGAAAGAAGTGATCGTCGCTCAGGATCCGCGTGTCCAGCTTGCGCAGCTTAAGAAACAGTTCACTCACCAGCGCCGTGGGCTGCAACGTGTGCCCCGGACGCTCTCGCCGCAGCAGCCCGGACGCGATAGCTCGCAGCCTGAAAAACGCCAACCTGTAGAGGGCATCCCGAGCGATGCCATCCCCCAGCCGAGCCTTCTCAAACAGCGCTGCAAATGCTTCGGCCATCGCAAGGAGTATATCAAATCCCCCGGTGAAAACGTCCAGTAGAGGATTCGCGCGGGACTATACTGGGGAGTTAGTGGCTTTCCGTCCTCGTCCCTGTGGGCGGATTCCAAAAAGAGCCGAATCTTTCGATGGCCAGCATGCGCGCACCTTTCAAAGTGATCGTGGTACTGCCTGCATACAATGAGCAGGCCAACATATCGGGTTTGCTTCAAAGCATCTCTGAAAGCCTGTCGGACGCTCGCCTGGATTTTCAAATCATAGTGGTAAATGATGGCAGCTCAGATCGGACCGCGGAAATCTTGAAGGAACAAGCGGCGCAGTTGCCGCTGAAGGTGTATACGCACGATCAGAATCAAGGGCTCGGCCCAACCATTCGGGATGGCCTCGGTTACGCCAATCAGATTTCGAACTCGAAAGACGTGATCGTGACCATGGACGCTGATGAAACGCAGTCGCCGGGCCTGATCTTACGGATGGTTCGAATGATCCAAGAGGGTTATGATGTCGTGATTGCCTCGCGTTACCAGCCCGGCGCCAGGGTAATTGGTCTTTCTTTGCATCGCCGCTTGATAAGTTATGCAGCCTCGAAGCTGATGCGAGTGGTGTTTCCCATCCGTGGGGTGCGGGATTATACTTGCGGATATAGAGCATACCGTAGTGACGCGCTATCGAAGGCCCTGCATGCTTATGGAGATCGCTTCGTGGATCAGGACGGTTTCCAGTGCATGGTTGACATCCTACTGAAGATGCGGCGGGTGCCTAACCTGGTGTTCGGGGAAGTTCCCCTCATTCTGAGGTATGACTTGAAACAGGGCGAAAGCAAAATGCGCCTGTTTCGAACAGCCCGCAAAACCTTACTGCTCCTGCTCGACCGAAGACTTGGGCCCTCGTCTCAAGCGGGACCAACCGATGGCCCGGAAGCGAAACATCGGCATCAAACTAATGCACAAGATTCTCTTGATATTCGGCACCCGGCCGGAAGCGA
>PMUN01000386.1 GCA_003166875.1 Bryobacterales bacterium
GCAGGAGCGGCTCACTTCTTCTGGCCAGTTATCTCGATGGACACGACGACGTCATAATGCTTCCTCAAAGTGGCGGCGAGAGATTGTACGAATTTTATGCCCGCTACCAGTCGCTGCCCTTACGTGATAAATTAATCGCCTACGCCGCCTTTGAGCCTGAATATCCTCGCTTTTTCGATGGCGAGTTCGCGATCTCATCCGGCCAGTATTATGCGGCTGTACAAGCTATTCTTGAGGTCTATGGTAAATGGCCACCAGATTTCCTGGAGTCGCGCCGGGCCTTCTTTCTGTTCGTGCACATCGCGTACAATCTGGCCCTGGGCCGGCGGCCGGCAAGCTCGAATCCACCGGGACAACGCCTCGCGCAACCCCGAGGAGGTAGTGCGGCTGAGCCGGGGGCCGAACCGCGAATCAGAACGTGGTCTGGTGGCTGGCCGGACACCTGTTGGTCTCGTTCCGGCGGCGCTTTCAGGAGTCGGGTACCTGCCCGCGAAGCGGTCACGGCCGATATCGGGCGCTGGAGCCTGGGTTTCCCCGGCAGGTTCATGGCATGGAGACCAGCTCAGTGAACTCACAGCCGCCAAAAGGACCATCCAGGCCAGCGGAGTTTCCTTTCTCCCCGGAAGAACTGGTGGTGCGCGCCAAGGCTCTATTTCACGCCGAACAGCGTAAGGACTTGCGGGGTGTCACGGCGGAGAAAACTGAGGACCTTCGACACTTCGATGTCCCGGCGATGGACAGAATCGCAGCCATTCTGATGTGGGGCAGAAGCGGTTCGCTGCTGCTCGCCAGTTATCTCGACGGACACGACGACGTCATAATGCTTCCGGAAAGTTGCGGTCAAAGGCTATACGATTTTTTTGAGAGCTACCGGTCGTTGCCCTTGCGTGACAAATTAATCGGATACGCGGCCATTGACACCACTTATCCGCGCTTTTTCGAGGGTGACTTCGCCATCTCCCCGCAGCAGTATTATGCGGCCGTGCAAGCTATCCTTGAGGTCTATGGTAACTTTCCACCAGACTTCCTGGAATCACGCCGGGCCTTCTTTTTGTTCGTGCACATTGCGTACAATCTGGCGCTGGGCCGGCGCCCGGCAAGCTCGCGTCCATTGATAGTTTACGCACAACACGTGTGGGACAATGTAATGGCAACGCATTTGGTTGAGGACTTTCCGCGGGCCAAATTCGTTCACACCATTCGCGATCCGATCTCTTCCTGTGACGGGATCTTTCACTACCATTTGAAGTTCGTGGAGCACCATATCCTACTCCCCTATATGGCGCTCTATCTTCTGGCTGATAAAGATCGGCCTCAATCCGGGATGGAATCCCGAACTCGGGTAATTCGCTTCGAAGATCTGCACCGTGACATTGCCGAAACCATGGGCGATCTTGCTGATTGGCTTGATCTTCCCTACCAGGCAACACTACTCGAGAGCACCTTCAACGGAATTCCCTGGGTGGTCACGCGGGACGGAGAAGCTTGGACGGGCCGGCGTTTGGCGCAGGTTCAGCGACACTCGCGGAATCTCTCACGCAAGGATCGAGCACTCCTGTTCGCACTGTTTTACGAAAACTTCGTGGACTGGAACTATCCCTGCCCAAAGATCTTTGCACATTCAATTGTCCGTTGGACCGTGTTCGCGTCGCTCTTTCTTGTACCGATGAAAATGGAAATCACTGGCGCTCGGGTGGTCTTCAAGCGTCGGATCCTGCCATCCATACGGCATGGAGCCATTTTGCCTGCGATACGGTCCACACTTGCAATTGGGCTTTGCCGGGTGAAGATTATTCGGCTGGTGACGTCTGTTTTTTTCAGGCGATATGCCCACGGAGCAACACTATTACAAGTCAGTCATAAGAGGTAGCCATTCGGTTACGGCTTTCCCCAGGCGCCGGTTGAAGCAGCACACGAGGTTATCACCAGCAGTTGGATTTCCGGGTGTGGGTAGCTCAGGGTTTGGGTTGTGGCGGCTGCTTCTTTGTGGAGTGCCGCTGCTGGAAGGCAGTCGCCACCAAAGCTATTTCCGGGCCAGTCAGCCGGGACGGATCGCAGGCCGGGAGACCCCGCTTACAGGCTTCCACGTTGCGACGGAGAAATGCATCATGCGCGGCGTTCAAATCGGCCTTGCTTAACTCCAGTGGCTGGCAACTGGCCAATCCTTCCTGACAGTTCGCGAGGTTTCGCCTCTGAAACGCGGTTCGCATAATTTTCGCATCCGGCTCCGCCAACGCAACGGGATCGCAGGTAGCGGATAGATTCAAGCAGCGTTCCCGATTTCGCTCGAAAGCGGCGGCCTCGGTGGCGGCAGTTTCGCTTGGGGTCAATTGCAGAGGATCGCAGGCCGGTGACCCTTCTTTGCATCGATCCAGATTACGGCGAAGTGCGGCCGCCTGCACTGTTTTATTCTGTTGAGCCGTAAGCTTGAGGGGATCGCAGGTCGCCGAACCGCTGAGGCATTTGTCATAATTCCGTTGGGCCGCGGCCGCGCGAACGGACTGGGCATCTTTTGGCGTCGGCAAAAGGGGATCACAAGTCGCGGATCCCTCCAGGCATTTCTGAAGGTTCCGGCGATAGCGGCCAGCTTGAACCGAGGTGGACTCGGTTGCCGTCAACCGAGTCGGGTCGCAGAGTGTGGAGCCCTCCATACAGTAAGCTACATTACGTTGCATGGAAGCCTCAGCGACCACTTTGATTTGGTTTGGCGTAAGGGGTAAAAGATCACATTCGGATAGCCCTCTGACGCAGTCGTTGTAATTGGTTTGGCCGGCAGAGGTTGGCGGTGCTGGTCGTTGAGCTTGGAGGAGCACCCCCCATGAACCGAGGAGAATAAGCATCAGAACCACAGCCATTCGAGCCTCCATGAGAACAAGTTTCGCCGATTTCTCATATAGATTGCTAGTACTGGTACTCCCAATTCTTTCTAGGTATCCATATCCATTGACACTTGTCATTACGATCCGCCATACTCCAGGAAGTGCACTGACAATTGTCAAATGGGGCGGTTTGGTGACCTCCAGGTGCGCGAATAGTTCATTGTGCGGCAACGCAGTCAGAACCGGGTAAATGGGACCGAAAGGGCGGTAGCTTGTCTAAAACCGTGATTCAATTAACAATTCACATCGGCCGGCTAGGAGGGGTGTCGTGGCTGTACTGAAACCGAGAGAGCGGTTAGTGTATTTTCGAGTCTCGGAGGACGAATTCCGGCAATTCGTCAGCGTGTGCGAGGAAGCCGGCGCGCGCAGTGTCTCCGACCTCGCCCGAAACGCAGTACAGCGGCTGATCGCAGATGGCCGGCGGCATCGGGAAGATCAGGACATCGACGAAAAGATTCGAGTACTGGAGCGCCTCATAGCGGCCGTTACCGAGCAGTTGCAGTTGTTGTCGGTCAACCAAGCACCCGACGGGAACGCTCTGGAAGTGGCCAGCCGCGCCGATGGATTTTTTCCAGGCGCGAATGCCCCTGACCAGAACGGCCGGAGAGAAGAATAACGTATGCAATACCTTTCCAGTGGACCGGAAGACGAATCTAACCACAGACTGGTGCGGGCCGAGAATCTACTTTTTCCCGAGACGCCACGTCAGCCATACCCGGCTGTGGACGGGGTAGTCGGGGCCGGGGAAACCAGTTCCTTTCAGGCCGGTCGACTCCTGCGGAAGTATTGGCTGTTATTGTTGTCGCTGATGCTTCTCGGCGCGGCGGGCGGATTCGTCTCGGTGATCCTGAGTTCACCAATGTACAAGTCGCAGCTGATGCTGGAAGTCCAAAGTTCCAACGGGTTGCTGAGGCCGGGCGAAGGTGGCAACGCCGAAACGACCGAAGTAGACATTCAAACTCAGGTCCAAATTCTGCATAGCGGGCATTTCCTGAACCTTGGGTATGCTCGCATGCAGCAAGATTCACCGCCGCTGCCTCCCATGGGACGGGACATTTTCTCGCGATTGCGCCAGCGCATTCACCCTGCCACTCAAAATCCGATGGAAGCACAGAAAACGGGGCTTATGGTTGCGATGGCGAGTTTCGACGCTCGGCCAATAAACCGGACCAGACTTATCCAACTGACTACACAGTCCACCAGCCCGGATGTAGCCGCGCAGTTTCTGGAAGCGATGGCCTCCGAATTCATAGAAGCCAGCACCCACTCCCGCTCGACGACCGCGCGAGCGACAGGCGATTGGTTGGCCGTTCAGATCGAAGAAGCAAATCATCGGGTAAACGACGCTGAGGAACGGCTGCGAGATTTCTCGCAAGCGAATGGCAATCTCTTCGCCGGTGACACTACCCTGGATGACACGAAATTGGCGCAGTTGAAGGGGGAATTGGCGAAGATTCAATCTGTAAGGATCAACAGGCAGACCAGGTATGACCTGACGCAGAAGTACCCGCCGGAACAGCTCGCGGAGGTCTTGGACGACGGCGTGCTACGAAGTTATCAGCAGGAAATAGAGCGGCTGAAGCGCGAAAAAGCCATGCTGCTGACAACTCTTACCGAAAAGCACGAGAAGGTACAGAAAGTAGATGCCCAGCTGGAGGTGTTACAGAAATCGTACGCTGCCGAAATCTCTAGCGTACTCCAGCGCATCAAGCACGATTTCGAAGCATCGAAAAAGGAAGAACAGGCCTTGGCTGGGGCTTATGCCGGCCAATCCCAGCGCGTTGGATCGGAAGCCGGCAAGGTCCAGCAGTATCAGGCTCTCAAGCGCGAAGTCGATACGCAACGCCAGACCTATCAATCCCTTAAAATGCAGGAGAACCAGACCAGTTTAAGCAGTTCGGTGCCAATCACTCCGATCAGTACTGTGGAGCATGCCGTGCCAGCCGACACTCCCTACAAACCGCAACCCATATTGAATATCTCGTTCGGTACTGTCTTCGGCCTCGCGTTCGCGGCAGGTTTTATCTTTCTGAGAGAGCGCATGGACCGCAGCATCAAAGTACCGGGTATGACTCACCGGCTCTTCAACGCTCCAGAGCTGGGAGTGATTCCCAATCTCGGGAACGGGAATAGCGCCAAGCGCGGCTGGCTGGGCGCCAAGACCAAGAACGGGAACGGGACGCATGAGGATCCCAATACGGCTCTGGTTGTACCGGCCAGCGCCCCCACATTTGTAACCGAGTCATTTCGAAGTACGCTGGCGTCCATCATCAGGAACCAGGCCTCCGGCAGGCCCCAAAAGATCATCTTGGTTACCAGTCCGGGACCTTCTGAAGGTAAGACGACGGTGGTGCAAAACCTGGGAATCGTATTGGCCGAATCCGGCCGCAAAGTATTGCTGGTGGACGCGGACTTCCGCAGGCCGCATCTGCACCGCAAATTCGGTTTGGCAAATGAGTGGGGCCTGATTGATCTGCTGTCCGAGGATTTGCCCCTCTCCGAATACCCGCTGGAAAGATTGGCAGTTCCGACCGGACTTCCGGGCCTCGCAATCCTACCGAATCGCGTCACACAAAATAATGTCGCAAAGGCGCTTTATTCACCCCGATTTCGAGCGGTCCTGGAGAATTTCAGCAGGCAGTACGACATGATCCTGGTTGACGCGCCGCCCATCTTGAGTGTTGCGGATGCGCGCATCATCGCGCCTTTGACGGATTCGCTGATTCTGGTGCTGCGCTGCGGCGTCACCGACCGGGAGAGCGCGATGGAAGCCTATCAACGCATCCAAGCCGACGGTGCTTCGCTTCTCGGAACGGTGCTGACGGACTACGATTTGAGCGGCGATCGCAGACGGCAATATTACTACGACTATGGAGACACGAGCCGAGTTTGAGCGGGCCGGCGCGGCCGCCGGCGCCGGCACGCCACCGGAGCCGTCCTTGCTCAGCGCCAGGGTGCAGATCCTGGTCCTGGGAGTCTTGCTCCTGGTTGCGTTCTGGCCCATCCTCCTGAGCATGTACGGGAGTTGGTTCGACGAGCGCGCCTACATGGAGCACGGCATTCTGGTCATACCCGCCGCTGCTTATATGGCATGGACCAAGAAAGATAAACTGCAAACAATTCCGCGCCAGCCATCGGCATGGGGTATGTTCTTGTTGTTTTGGGGCGCGCTCCAAGCCGTGCTCGGGCTCGCGGCTCAATGGGTTTGGGTGGGCCGCATGGCATTTCTGGTTTCCCTGGTCGGATGCATCGTGGCAGTGTTCGGCTGGCGAATGGTCCGCGAGCTGATTTATCCACTTTGCACGTTGCTGCTGATGGTGGCGCCGCCGACGTTCCTCTTTTCGCGCCTTACGTTGTCCCTGCAGTTGCTGGCCAGCCGCTTGGGAGAGTCTAGCCTGGAAGCTCTCGGCTACTCAGTCTTGCGGGAAGGCAACATTCTGGAGTTGGTTGGAATCAAGCTGTCGGTGGAGGAAGCCTGTAGCGGCATTCGCTCATTGATGGCCATCATTTTCATGTGCGTCTTGTACAACTACTTCTTTGTGCGGGGTTGGCCCATGAAAGCTCTGATTCTGGTTATGGCGATTCCGATTGCGATTCTCGGCAACGCGGTCCGGATTATCGCAACCGGCATCGCGAGTCAGTATAATCCCGCGCTCGTCCAGGGCGCAGCCCACGAAGCTTTTGGCTACGTGAGTGTTTTCATCGCGGCCCTGGGTTGTGTCGCGCTGCACCTCATGATGACCTCCATCCTCCGAGCTTGGCGGTCCCACCATGACTAGATCCGGACCGTTTCCTTACGCCCGTTACGGGCTACTTGCAACCGCCTGCCTCATCTTGGTGTTGCAGGCTAGCGCGTCACGAATGCTCAAGATCGATGAACGCAACATGCCCATTCCGGGATTACGCGAGTTGCCGTGGCAACTGGGAAAATGGAAGGCTTCCGCGGCCGAGTCGATCGGCGCTGAAACGGAGGCTTATCTGAAACCCGATGAATATATTCTTCGGAGCTATGTAGATGAGCAGGGTGGAGCGCCCATCGGTCTCTTTGTTGCCTATTTCAAGTCGTTGCAGAACACCTACGGTCCTCACTCACCGAGCGTCTGCCTGCCTGCGTCGGGCTGGCTGGTGACCTCATTCCGCATCGTGAATATCCCCGTGCCGGGCCGATCGGGCGGCATCCCGGCCAACCAGTTCACCATGGAGAAACAGGATCAGCGCATTCTGGTTTTGTATTGGTATCAAAACGACCGGGATATATGGGCTGAAGAATTTCATGCCAAGCTTCGCCTGTTGCCCGACCTTGTGCGGTATCACAGGTCTGACGTCAGTCTTGTGCGATTGGTCATACCAATGCGGGGTTCCTCGGCGGAAATGGAACTGAATAACGCTATCCGATTCACACAGAGTCTGTTCCCCCCACTGGAGGAGCGCCTTGCATCTGTGCACTAAGCCGCGACGATAGCGTGAAGATTGTCTACTTGAATCCATGCGGAAACTTGGGCGGCGCCGAGACCAGTCTTCGCGAAGTGCTGGCGAGCATCCGGGCCGCCGAGCCGGACTGGGAACTGTGGCTGATCCTCGGCGAAGATGGCCCATTGGGCCCCATCGCGCGTGATCTGGGCGTGCGGGTGATCGTCCAGCCTTTCCCCGCGGAGCTGGGGCGGCTGGGAGATACCGGGCGCGGGGTGGTGCTCTGGCCGCTATGGAAGGCAGCGTGGGGAACCGCTAGATACGCTCGGAGTCTGTCCGCCTTGCTCCGTCGGCTAAAGCCCGACATCATACACACCAACGGATTCAAAATGCATCTGCTGGGCGCATGGACCCGCCCAGCCAGGACGCCGTTGGTCTGGCACATTCACGACTATGTCGGCTCCCGGCGGTTGATGAGCCGGCTCTTGCGCCTGTTTGGCGGGGCTTGCACCGTAGCAGTTGCCAATTCCAAGAGTGTCGCCGGCGATTTGCACACCCTGCTTCCTACCCTCCAGGTCGTGACCATCTACAACGGAATTGATTTGAACCGATTCTCGCCCTTCGGCGGGAAGATGGATCTGGATGCCGTCGCGGGGCTCGAGCCCGCTGCTTCCGGAACCATTCGCGTGGGCTTAGTGGCGACTTTCGCCCGTTGGAAAGGACACCGGGTATTCCTGGAGGCATTGGCGCGGTTGTCCTCTGAATGTCCGGTTCGCGGCTACATAATCGGTGGACCGATCTACCAGACGGGCGGCAGCCAGTGGTCTCTGGCGGAACTCCAGCAGCAGGCGCGGGGTTTGGGATTAGAGGGGAAAGTAGGCTTCACCGGTTTTGTCGAAGACGCCGCCAGCTGCATGCGCTCCCTGGACGTTGTCGTGCATTGTAGCACGGAGCCGGAGCCGTTTGGAATGGTGATCATCGAGGGAATGGCCTGCGGTAAAGCTGTGATTGCCAGCCAGGCCGGCGGCGCTTCGGAGCTCTTCGTCGACGGTGAGAACGCTTTGGGCCACGCACCGGGAGACGCGGCCATGTTAGCGCGGCAGATCAAGCGCTTGGCCGAGGATCCGGATTTGCGCCTGCAGTTAGGCCAAGCGGGGCGCGTCACCGCGGAGCGTCTGTACCATCGAAAGCGCTTAGCCACAGAGTTGCTCGCGTTGTACCAGAACATCCACCGCGACCCAGCCGAGGCCGAACTCGAAGCCGTGGTTCAAGCCGGGGCGCGACGCAGGTCCACTCCGTAGTCACACTCCATGTCCAGTATCCCCGTTTCCGCGAAATCGTCCGCTGGCAGCGACGGCAGGCCGGGCTCCGCAACCTTGACCGTGCTGCAGGTGAACAGCGGCAATCTATATGGAGGAGTGGAAAGCATTCTGGCGACCCTGGCGCGGTCGCGCGATCTGTGCCCGGCCATGGACACACATTTCGCGCTGTGCCACGAAGGTCGCCTGAGCCAGGAGCTGACCGCTGCAGGCGCCCGAGTGCACATGCTCGGGGAAGTCCGGATCAGCCGCCCCTGGACGGTCTGGCGGGCCCGCAGGAAGCTGGGCGAGTTATTGCGCCGGGAACATTTCGACGTCGTGATCTGCCACATGCCCTGGTCGCTGGCGGTTTTTGGAAGAGCTGTGCTAGCGGCAGGACCAAAGCTTGGTTTCTGGGCGCATTCCTTCCACTCGGGCCGCAATTGGCTGGAGCGCCTGGCGCGGAGAACCAGACCGGACCTGGCGATCGGAAACAGTAGTTTCACCGAAAGTGGGTTGGACAATATATGCGCGAACGTGCCGCGTGGCATCGTTTATCCTCCAGTAGCAGTTTCAGAACCATCGCCGGCAGGCCAGTGGCGCCGAGCGCTGCGAGACCAATACCAAGTTGGCGAGGACACCGTGGTGATCATCCAGGTGAGCCGCATGGAGGGATGTAAAGGTCACGCTTTGCATCTCGAAGCCCTCGCACAACTCCAGCGCCTTCGGACTCCCTGGGTCTGCTGGATGGTGGGCGGCGCCCAACGGCGGGAAGAACGGCAATATCTCGCCCAACTCCAACGCACTGTCGCGGAGCTGGGCCTGGACCAGCGCATACAGTTTCTAGGACAGCGCTCGGACATAGGGCAGTTGCTGGCATCGGCTGATATCTTCTGCCAACCCAATCAAGGGCCCGATTCGTTTGGAATGGTCTTCGTAGAGGCTCTGCGCGCGGGCCTTCCGGTGGTGAGCACGGCTTTGGGGGGAGCGCTCGAAATCGTGGACGAAAGCTGTGGAGTGCTGGTCAAGCCGGGCGATTCCCAGCAGCTGGCGGAATCTCTGGCCTGTCTAATCGAATCACCGGAACTGCGGAGACGCCTGGGGAGCGCTGGGGCGGCTCGTGGGCTGAAGTTGTGCGTGCCCTCGACCGAGATGAAGATTTTGAGCGATTTATGCCGGGGAGTCGCAGGCCAGGAGTCGGCCGAAGCATGATTGCCCTGGTACTCTGCATCGCCGCCTTCGGGCTCTGTCTATGGGCGGGCCGCCGCTCGCTCGGCCAGGGGCTTTTGGTGCTGCTTACATTCGGTTATTTCTACGGGATTTTAAGGGCCAATCTGCTCACAACTTTTTCCCACTTCATTTTCGATGCGGGAGCGCTAGGCCTGTATTTATCGCAAAATTGGCTGGCCAGCGAACCGGGCCGGCATTCGGAAGCGATTCGATTGTGGACCCTGGTTCTCATCGGCTGGTGCTTGCTGCTGGTTCTGCTACCGTTCCAGCCTTTGCTGATTTCCCTGGTCGGTTTTCGCGGCAACGTGCTGTTTCTGCCAATGCTAATTTTAGGAACCAGGCTGAAGGACAAGGACCTGACCGCGCTCGGAACCGGCTTCGCCGTCTTGAACCTGCTGGCCGCTCTATTCGCCTGGGCGGAGTACTTCACCAGCGTAACCCGCTTCTATCCACTCAGCCCGGTCACGCAGATCATCTACTCTAGCGCCGATGTAGCCGGCGGTTTCTACCGGATTCCAGCTACCTTCTCGAGCGCTCACGCGTACGGGGGCATGATGGTGGCTTCTCTGCCCTATTTGATTGGTTGCTGGGATCATGTCAAGTCACGCTTTTTACGGGCGTTGATCCTGCTAGGCGGCATCGCGGCGCTGCTGGGCGTATTGATGTCGGCGACGCGCTCGAACTTCATCCTGGGAGTGGTCTTGGTGCTGGCCGCGCTTTTCACGCGGCGTGCCAAGCCGGGAGCGCTGGTGGCCTTCGCGCTGCTGATCGCCATCCTTGGATCGGTGGCCATGACCAACGAGCGCTTCCAGCGATTCAAAAGTCTGAGCGACACCGAGGGCGTAGTGGATCGGATAGCTGGAAGCGTAAACCGTGGTTTCTGGGAAATCCTGGTGGAGTATCCCATGGGCAACGGCTTGGGAGGCGGCGGAACCAGCATGCCTTATTTCCTTGCAGCGGAGGTGAGAAATCCCATCCAGATGGAAAACGAATACGCGCGGATTCTGTGCGAGCAGGGTATCATCGGCGTACTGCTCTGGATCGGCTTTGTCCTATGGTTTATGACTCGAGTTAGAGTTGCATTCCAGGGCGGGCCTTGGACCAACAGCAGAAGAATGGTCTGGTGCCTGGCGGCTTTTTCGTTAGGAACGGCCTGGATTGGACTCGGAATGCTTACCGCCATACCGCAAACCGTGATCCTGCTCCTGGGCATGGGCTGGACTGCGACACCTCAGGGCAACGACGCGCGAGCCACGACGGAGGTGAGAGCGCGTCCGGGCCGGTTTGAAGCAAGATATGTTCCAGCTATTCGCTAGAACCAGTGCCGCACCTGCGACTGGGAGTTGGCAAAGCTCGCGACGCCCGTAAGAGCTGAGAAACACGACTAGGAAGGGAATGTGCACGTCTTAATTACCGGCGGCGCCGGTTACATTGGCAGTCATACCGCGAAGATCCTGTCGCGAGCGGGCAGCCGGGCGATCGTGCTGGACAACCTGAAGCGCGGCCATCGCGACGCCGTTCGATGGGGGCCGCTGGTGGAGGCGGACATCGCCGATCGCAGCGCGCTCAAAGAGATCTTCGAGAAGTACCCGATCGATGCAGTTATTCATTTTGCCGCGTTTGCCTATGTGGGGGAGTCCATGCAGGCTCCGGAACTGTACTTCCAGAACAATGTTGTGAACTCGCTGAGTCTTCTGGAATCGATGCGCGCCGCGGGCGTGAGAAAAATCGTCTTCTCCTCCAGTTGCGCTACCTACGGATATCCCACCGAGATCCCGATTCGCGAAGAGCACGCGCAGCAACCGGTGAATCCATACGGTGAGTCCAAGCTCATGGTCGAACGCCTGCTCCATTGGTACGGCCAGATTCACGGGTTAGCGTGGGTGGCGCTGCGATATTTCAATGCGGCGGGAGCCGACCCGGACGGCGAGCTAGGTGAAAACCACGATCCGGAAACTCATCTGATTCCCCGGACTATTCTGGCCGCACTGGGACGCGTCCCTTGTCTTCAGATTTTCGGCACCGATTACGACACGCCCGATGGAACCGCCATTCGCGATTATTTGCACGTCACCGACCTGGGGGAAGCGCATTTGGCCGCTCTGAAATACCTGGACTCGGGAGGAGCCAGCACCCCGTTTAATCTTGGTACTGGATCAGGCCACTCGGTTCGAGAGGTAGCGGCCGCGGTTGAGCGCGTCGCGGGGCGCGATCTGCCGTACGAGGAATTGCCCAGGCGATCCGGCGATCCGGCATCCCTGATCGCGGACGCATCCAAGGCTAGAAGGGTATTGGAATGGATCCCGCGGCATTCCAGCCTGGACGAAATCGTCCGAACTTCCTGGAACTGGCTGGCGAAATCCGCTCAGGTACCTGCGGCCTCCGGCGCCGATCAAGATACGAAAGAAGCGGGTTCCGAATGAGCCGTACACGGAAGTTCTTTGGCGGGCTGGTGCTTAGCTACGCCTATCAGGGCCTGCTGGTAGTGACGGGCCTGTGGTTGACGCCGTTCATGCTCAGGCACATTGGCCAGCACGACTATGGTCTGTGGCTGGTCGGTACGCAATTGCTGGCGTATCTTACTCTGACGGACTTCGGCGTGGTTGCGCTTCTGCCCTTGGAAACGGCCTACGCAACCGGACGGGGCGGAGGTGTGGAAACGGCGAGCGACCTGCCCTTCATTGTTGGCCGGACGGTGCGGCTGGTCTTTTATCAGCTTCCGATTGTGATCGCGGTCGCGGCGATCATGTGGTTTACGATCCCGGCCGAGTGGCAAGCATTGCGGGGACCACTAGCCGTTATCCTGATTGGGTTCGTGATCGCTTTCCCACTGCGCATCCTGCATGCGCTGCTGCAGGGGCTCCAGGACCTGGCCTTCCTGGGCTGGTTGCAGATGGTGAGCTGGACCGTGACCACTGCGATGACAATATTCATGGTCCTCCAAGGCTGGAGTCTCATGGCCCTCGCGGTCGGGTGGCTGCTGTTGCAAGTGTTGCCGGCGCCAATTTCCTTGTACAGGCTGGTGAAGCAGTTCCCGGCGGTTTTGCCACGCTCGATTCCCCCCATGGTGTGGAAAGCAACGCTGCCACTTCTGGGACGAGGCTTCTGGATCAGCGTGGCGCAGATTGCACAAGCGTTAATGAACAACACGGATCTGTTGATCATCGGCAGGCTACTGGGCCCGGCCGCCGTGGTGCCCTACTCTTGCACCGGCAAGCTGGCCAACGTGCTCGCCAATCAGGCGCAGATCCTAATGCAAGTCGCGACACCGGGATTGTGCGAACTGAAGACGGGGGGCTCGCGCCAGCAGCTGCTGCAGGTGCTGGTGGCTATGACTCGTGGAATTCTGACCTTCAGCGGTTTGGTCTTCTGCATCGTGCTGCTGGTGAACCACTGGTTCGTCGATTGGTGGGTCACCGGTCGCCAGTATGGCGGTTTTGCGCTGACCGCGGGGATTCTGTTCAACGTAGTGGTGCGGCACTGGACGACTACGACTTCTTATAGCGTGTTCTGCTTCGGCTACCAGAGGAGGATCTCCCTCACCAATCTCGGCGACGGATTGGTTACGGTCTGTTCCTGCGTGGGATTGACCATGCTATTGGGGCCTGTTGGCGCGCCGCTCGGCTCGTCAGCCGGGGCGTGCCTGATAAGTCTGCCATGCAACCTGTGGATGATGGCAAAGGAAACGGACGTGAGCTTAGCGCAGCTGGCAAACATGATGTTGAGGAGCTGGGCCTGGCGCTTTGCTCTGGTGGCGGCGGCCACTGTCGCGGTAGCCACCCGATGGTCGCCAAAGAACCTGCCAGAAGCGGTTGTAGCGGTTGTGTCGGTGACGATTGTGTACGTGCTGGTTATGCTTCCCAATGTGTTGCGGCCTCCACTGGGAAATTACATCGCACCGTTACTGGCATCCTTCCGGGGCAAGTACACGGCGTTACAGATGCGAATATCAGCATGAGCATTGGCGCCGTTCCGGATCGTTCCAATCGGACCAAACGAGTTGCGGTGGTTTACGGCACGCTGGCTGGCGTAGGCGGTCTCGGCCACTCAGCGGCCGCAGGCATCGCGGCGGCTGCTTATAGCGAAGCTGAAAAGACATTTGCTTTCGGACCCGGGGCCGCGCTCCCGTGGTCGCTGCCGGGCGGATTGCCGGCTGTGATTTGGGAAAAATCGCCGGAGGTAATTCCTGCCTGGGTTACGCGCTATACGTGGCTGCGTTGCCGGCCAGGTCGGGCGAGTTTTCTGCGCGATCGCCGATTGGGCCAGTGGGCCGCGCAACAAGTAGCTCGATCACGCCCCAGCGCTTGTTACCTGTTCACCCAAGTTGCTCTCGAGACACTCCGCTGGTGCCGGCAGGAGGGTGCGGCCAGCGTCCTCGATAATCCCAACGGTCACATTCGCAATTTCAAGGAGGTGTTAGAGCGCGAGGCGCGGACCTGGTTTGGGAAGAAGTATCACGGACACCCGACTCAGGAAATGGTGGAACGGGTGGAAGAAGAGTATCGGTTGGTGGACCGGATTCGAGTCTACTCTGCGTGGGGCAAGGCCAGCATGCTCGAATATGGCGTTCCAGAGGACAAAGTTCACATTCTGCGCCAAACCGTGAACCTCGAGCGTTTTCGACCTGCGGCGGTGCACCCACCCGCCGAGGGACCGCTTCGAATCTGTTACGTGGGCAGCCTCGATCTTCGGAAGGGTTTCGTGTATCTGCTGCGGGCGATCCGCGCTCTGGGCGCCAACCGGGTGAAGCTGCGAATCGTGGGGGCGACGGGAGATCGCGATTGCGCCAAGTTGCTCGCACGCGAGAGAGCCGGTCTGGATGTCGAGGCTACTCCCGGCGAGTCGCTGCCTGTTTATCAGCAGTCGGAGTTGCTGGCGATCCCAACCCTGGAAGACGGCTTGCCGTTTGTTTTGGTGGAGGGGTTGGCGTGCGGGTTGCCGGTGATCGTCACCGACCAGGCGGGTGCGGCCGAGTGCGTGCGTCCGGGGGAAAGCGGATGGGTGATTCCAGCCGGAAATGCGGAAGCGCTGGCAGCGGCTTTGGAGCAGGCCTGCGAGCGCCGCAAGGATCTAGGGGCCATGGGAGAACAGGCCCGCTCGGATGTGGAGCGATACGCCGGCCAGGCGCAACTGGAACAGCTCTCCGACTGGTTCGCGAGTAACGAAAGAATGGAACATAACGCTTAAAATGTCCCCGCGCTTGAAACAAAGATTACAGCGTTGGCTCTGGCCGATCATGCCAGGCTGGCCGGATGAAGGACGCCGCATCGTCCAGGGACCGCATCTCAAAACTCTGCTGGATCGCGCGGCCCAAGGATCCGGCCGCTTTCGCTCGGTCTTTAACGCCGGCGCCGGCGAGGGCGGCTATTCGCCGCTGCTGCTGGCTTTACCCGGGGTGGAGTTGGTAGTGGAAAGCGATTTTGGATGGCGTACCAGCGGGCCGGCGAGGATCGATCCGCGCCAGGTCTTCTTCGGCGCCTCGCTGACGCACGTTCCGCTTCCGGATCGCAGCATGGACTTGATTCTTTGCACGGAAGTGCTGGAACACGTTCCGGAACACGAGCTGGCCCTGGATGAGATTGCCCGAGTGCTGGCTCCGGGTGGTTGGGTGCTAATTACCGTCCCGACACCGCCCGCCCCTCCGGATCCCAACCATGTTCGGGAAGGCTATCGGGCCAAGGAACTTAGCAACATGCTGGAGGAAAGAGGATTCGAGGTGGTGAGCCACAGGTTCTGCATGCATTTCTTCTTCCGGTTTCTGCTGGGAAACTGGTCGCGGTTTCCGTGGCGTACAAGAATGATGATTCGAACCCTGGGCGCGCTGGACAAGGTGTTTTTAATCGGACCGCCCATGGATCTTATGATGTTGGCCCGGTCGCGCGGTGACGGAATCGCGGGCCAGTCTCTGGCGCGGACGGAAGCGGCGATGGAGCGGGCTGGGTAAACGGGCCGATGCAAAGCGTTGCCAAGGGATCCGTCATGAAAGACGTGGATGGGAGCAGGCAGCGGAACGCCAGCCAATCGGGCGGATCGCAGAGCTGGCACATCATCACCAGCGAGTATCCACCTCAATCGGGCGGAGTGAGCGACTACACCCGCGGAGTCGCCGCCGGTCTGGCCAGCCGGGGGGACGAAGTTCACGTATGGTGCACAGGCCAAGTCCCTTCGGAGGCCGAGGCGGCGGGCGTTACGGTACACCGCGAACTCGGGAAGATTTCGCCGGCCGATCTCGACCGCGTGGGACTGCAGTTGGATCGCTTCCCCGCGCCACGCCGCATTCTGGTGCAGTGGGTTCCACACGGCTATGGATACCGGTCGATGAATGTGGCGTTCTGCTGGTGGCTCAGGAATCGCGCGGTTCGCTCCGGTGATCGGGTGGAAATCATGGTGCACGAGCCCTACCTACCCTTTGGGAAGGGATCGCCGCGGCAAAGTGCGGTGGCAGCGGTCCATCGGCTGATGACGATGATCTTACTTCGCGCCGCGGAACGGGTTTGGATGTCGATTCCGCATTGGGAAGGTACCTGGCGTCCGTATGCGTTGGGACGGCGGATTCCGTTCCAATGGCTGCCCATCCCCAGCAACATTCCCGTCACGCACGACCCCGGCCGCGTTGCGGACGTGCGCCGGCGATACGCGCCCGATGGGCGCATGCTGCTGGGCCATTTCGGAACGTTCGGATGGCCGATCACTTCTGTTTTGGAGCCGATCTTAATCGCTCAGGCTCGCCAGCCGGTCCGGCAAACGATTCTGCTTATGGGTATCGGGAGCGAGGAATACCGTGACTCGCTGATCCGTAAAAATCCGCAACTGGCCCAAATGATCGAGGCCACCGGCCCGTTGACCGCAAAGGAACTATCGTGCCACGTGGCGGCTTGCGATTTGCTGATCCAGCCTTACCCGGATGGAGTGAGCAGCCGCCGAACCAGCGTGATGATCGGCCTCTGTCACGGAAAGCCGATTATTTCAAACATAGGGCCGTTATCGGAACCGTTCTGGCCGGAAACCCAGGCGCTGGCGCTGGCTTCGTTGGAGCATCCCGATTCGTACCTCAGCTTGCTCAAACAGCTAACCACGGATGCCGGCGAGCGCGCGCGAATGGCGGCGGCGGCGCGCGATTTGTACCAGGAGCGTTTCGACATCTCGCACACCATCGAGGCGCTTCGAAAACCGGAGTGCCAGAGCGATCGCCAAAGTGATCGGGTATGCGCCTCCTGATCGCCACCAAGTATCGCAACCTGGTTGGAGGGGTGGAACGATACTTACAGATATTGATTCCGGGTTTAGTGAATCGCGGTCACCAGATCGGGCTGTTATACGAGACGCCGTTCGAGGAGACCGGCGAGCGGATCGATCCGCCGGGTGTGGCGCTCGAGACCTGGTGCTGGTCTCGCGGATCGCGCGAAGAAACGCTCGCGGCCGTCGCCCAATGGGGACCGGAGATGGTTTATTCCCAGGGACTGGAGGATGGCGCGCTGGAGGGCGCTCTGCTGGACGCCCATCCGGTAGCGCTCTACGCCCACAACTATTATGGAACTTGCATTTCCGGGCGGAAATGTCACAGTTTCCCGGCAGTGCGTCCGTGCGGCCGGCGTTTTGGCGCGGCCTGCCTGGTGTTGTATTATCCGCGCCGCTGCGGCGGCTTGAATCCATCCACGATGTGGCGGATGTATGGGCGGGAGTCGCAGATCAACTCCCGTCTGCGCAGATACACGAAACTGTTGGTGGCCAGCACGCACATGGCTCGCGAATACCACAACCATGGCGTGAGGCCGGATCAGATCGATGTGGTGCCGCTGCCCGCGGCGGACGATACTCCAGATGGAGCGCCAACCGCGAGGACGCCACGAGGACGAATTTTGTTCATAGGCCGCCTCACGGACATCAAGGGCACGGGCAATTTGGTCCACGCGGTAGCGGCCGCGAACGGCCAGGTGGGACCGCTCACATTGACGATCGCCGGCGATGGACCGGAGCTCGAGGCAGTGCAAGCGCTGGCGCGCGCTCTCGGCGTATCGATGCGATGCACCGGTTGGATCGGCGGCGCCGAGAAAGCGGAACTATTGCGCGAGACGGATCTGCTGGTGGTGCCCAGTTTATGGCCAGAGCCGTTCGGGATGGTGGGTGTGGAAGCGGGAAGTCAGGGAGTGCCCGCCGCCGGCTATGCGGTTGGAGGAATTCCGGATTGGTTGATCCCTGGAGTAACGGGCGAACTGGCTTCCGGCGATCCGCCTACCTCGGACGGTCTGGCCCAAGCAATTGTTCGCGCCCTGACCGATCCGGTCCACTATGGGAGGCTGTGTCAGGGGGCTTGGGAAATGTCGAGGAAATTCACGCTGGATGGTCACCTGGCTCGCTTAGAGCCGATCCTGGCTGGGCGCGCCAACGATGTCCACCCCAGCGAAGTGCATACTGAAGCAATCAGTGATTCTTGCCCGAGAATATGACACCCCAGGAACGTTTAGCACCGGCCAGGCTGCCCGATTATAGTTTGTTCCGACGCGTTTGCCATCGGGGCCTGCACGCTGTCCGGCCGCTGAAAGAATCGGCAGCGGCGAGCGATCCCTGGGGCTGGAATTACGGTTCTGGCTGGCCGCCATCTTATTTGGCCTATGGGCGGATGAGAGCATTAATCGCCTTGCAGGATGCCGTGGCTCTTCAGCCCAAGTCGGTTCTGGAGATCGCCGCGGGAGATGCCGCTTTGTGCGCCAGTCTTGCGTCGCGAGGGTGTCAAGTGGCGGCCAACGATTTGCGGAGAGAACACCTGGAGGAAGCAGTTGGTCAATTTCAGAATGCCGGGAACATCCGGCTCCTACCTGGAAACCTGTTCGAGCTGGATCCGGAGGTGACCGGCCAGCACGATTTGGTGATTGCTTGCGAGATCGTGGAGCACGTCGCCCACACGGTGGATTTCCTCAAACAACTGAAACGGTTTGTCGCAACGGGCGGTCACATCCTGCTGACCACGCCGAACGGTTCCTATTTCCGGAACAGGCTTCCCACCCATTCCATGATCCGGGATTTCCAGGCGCTCGAAAGCCAGGAATTCAAGCCGGATGCGGACGGCCACCTGTTCCTGATCACGCCCGAAGAGATGCTGGATCTGGCGGCGAAGGCGGGATTAACCGTGGAAAGGCTTTCGCTCTGGGGAACCCCTTTCATTACCGGACATGGTGGAATTTCAAGGGTCGGCGCGCCTGTGGCGTGCCGGCTGTGGCATTCGCTCGAGCGCTCGACGCAAGCGTTTCCGTTTGCGATCAAGACCAAGTTGTGCTTCTCCATGTCAGTGGTGCTCGGCTTATGAGCAGAGAAGCGGTAGCTTCGACGAAAGACTGTGAGGTCTTGACTCCACGCCAGCCAGCCATTCGAGTGGCCGTGCTTTGCGATTTTCGGGAGGAGCGCTGGCCGAGCATGGATCTGGTGGGAGACATGTTATGCCTGCACTTGCGCGAGCAATGCGGCGAGAGCGTGATGGCGACGCAATTGATCCCGCGGCTGCGCAAGCGCTTCCAATATTTCCCCGTCCTGGGCGGGAAGGTAGCGCAGAATGCAGATCGTTTGATGAACCGGTTCGCCGATTATCCCGCCTGGCTCGGGGAGCAGCGGAGCCGATACGATTTGTTCCATCTGGTGGACCACAGCTACGCACAGCTCCTGCACGCGCTTGCGGCGCAGCGGACGGTGGTTACCTGCCACGACCTGGATACTTTCCGCTGCCTTCTGGAACCGGAACGCGAGAAACGGCCACGCTGGTTCCGGGCCATGACACGGCGGATTTTGAACGGCTTTGAGCAAGCCGCGCACGTAATCGCGGTGAGTGGTGCCACCCGCGACGAGCTGCTGCGGCATAACCTCTTCCCACCGGAACGGATCACGGTGATCCCCAATGGCGTGCATCCGTCCTGTTCCTCGGCGGCGGATCCGGTCTGGGATCAAAAAGCGGCGGAGCTGATGCCGGATGCGGGTATAGACACAGCCTGGCTGCTCAGTGTGGGAAGCACGCTGCCGCGAAAACGGCTGGACGTTTTGCTCCGAGTGTTCGCCGAGGTCCGGCGGCGCGTCCCCGGAACACGGCTGGTGCGCGTGGGAGGGTTTACGCCCGAGCAGATCCGGTTGGCTCGGGAGCTCAAGGTGGAAGACGCGATCTTGAACCTGCCCTTCCTCGAAAGGGATCTGCTGGCGGCCGTTTACAGACGCGCCACCTTGCTGTTGCACACCGCCGAAGCGGAAGGATTTGGCCTGCCCCTGATCGAGGCCATGGCCTGCGGCTGTCCGGTAGCGGGGAGCGATGTGCCGGTGCTCCGGGAAGTGGGCGGCGCCGCGGCGTGCTATTCTCCCGTCGCGGACGTGGACTCCTGGGCCGGGGCCGTGGCGGGACTGTTGAACGCTAGAACGCGCGACCGGGCCGCCTGGGAAATCCGGCGCGAGCAGGGACGCGTGCATGCGGCGCGTTTTTCGTGGGCGGAGAATGCGCGGCAGACCGCGATAGTTTATCGAAACATCATGGAAGGCAGATGAACGCGATCCCCAAAGTTTTATTTTTCGTGGAAGGCTATACCGACATCCGTTTCGTCACGGGTTTGAGTGAAATCTGCGACCTGACGATGGCGGTTCCCGGCCGAACTTATCAGGCGAGCGGCTTGGCGGACCGCGTGAAGGCCAGCGATGCTTCGCTCCACGTGGATGTAATCCGGGGAGGCAGGTTGCGCTTTCAGATCGCGTCCCTGTTCTATCTTCTGAAGCATGCGCGGGAATTCGATCTCATTCTTTGCCAGGAATTTCTGAGGGGGGCCTTCAACGGCACCTTGGTGGGGGCCCTGACCAACACCCCGGTGATTACCTATATGGGCATCGCACCCCTGGAATATTTCCGCTGCCGCAGGGAACGGCGCCAAATCGGGCCGCTGAAAGCCTGGCTGGGTGAATCGGTAATCCGGTTTTTGATGACCGTCAACGGCAAGCTGGCCACACGGTGCCTGGCGATGGGGCCATACCTTCGAGACGTGGCCGCGCAATACTGTCCCCGCAGCTCAGTGGGACTCTATTACGGGGTGGACACCGAGACATTCTGTCCGGCCACGGACGAAGAGCGCGCCGCGCTGAGACGAAAACGCGATTTGCCGCTGGATAAGTTCATCATCTTCCTCTCCAGCCGCATCAGCCATGAGAAAGATCCGGAGACCGTGCTGCGGGCCACGGCGCTGGCACGAAAGAAGGGACTGGATGCGGTGGTGATCAATCTGGGCGGAGGCTATAAGGATTTTCTGAAGCTGGCGGGGGAACTGCATCTGGAAAATGCGGACCAATGGGTACTCGGCCGGCCGGCCGCTCATCCGGTGACGGAAGTGATGGATTACTTCCGCGCCGCGGATGTCATGGCGCTGGCATCGCTGGCGGAGGGGGCGGCTTACTCCACGCTCGAAGCTCTGTCCTGTGGAACGCCGGTGGTGTGTACGGCGGTGGGAGGCATGCTGGTGCAATTGAGCGGATACGCGCGCTTAACGCCGCGGCGCGATCCGGAAGCAATGTGCAACGAGTTTCTGTGGATCGCGTCCCACCGGGAAGAGGCTCGCCAAGAAGCATTGCGCGGCCGCGATTATATCGTGCGTGAATGGAATCGCAAGAAGGCCTTTGCCGATCTGGCGTCGGTGTTCCAGGAAACCAGGCGCGACGGGCGAGGGGTGGCCGAGGAGACGGCGTGAAAATCGCTTTCGTGGTTCACGATTACAGGCGCAGGGAAGGCCACAGCCGGTACGTGGTGGAGTTGGCCACGCGCTACGCCGAAAGCCACGAAGTACACGTGTTCGCGAACCACATTGAAGCCGACGCGGGTTCCCCGATTCATTTTCACCCTGTGCCGGCGTGGCGCACCAGCGCGCTGGGCAGCATCCTCAGTTTCGCCCTTCAGGCCACGCTTCGAGTTCGAGGAAGATTCGACATCATCCACAATCAAGGACTGTGCGGGCTGCGCGGCAACGTCTTCACGGCGCATATTGCGAACCGGGCCTGGCACCGGGCCTTGCGCCAGGCATCCGGGCGGCTGACCTTTCGCGAATGGGTGTCGGGAACCACGCTGAGCGCGCTGGAATATCTCTTTTATCGAACGGCGCGCAAGGTGCAGTTGATTGCAGTTTCAAAACGGATCGCGGACGACCTCCGGGTTTGCTATGCCGCGCGAGCGCCCATCACCGTGGTTTACCACGGAGTGGATTCGAAGAGCTTTATTCCCGCTCGAGACAATCCTCAACGGAACCCGGTGCGCTCCGGAATCGGGCTGGGCGCGGGCGAGGTGGCGTATTTGTTCGTGGGAGATATGCGCAAGGGCGCGCGCCAGTGTCTGGAGGCCCTGGCGAAACTTCCGTCCGGCAAACTGATGTTCGTTTCACGCAGCGCGGAGGAACCCTATCGCGCCCTGGCTTCCACACTGGGAATTGAAGACCGGGTGGTTTTCCTCGGATCCACCGGGGAGGTGGAGCGGTATTATGCCGCGGCCGATGCGCTCTTGCTTCCCACTCCTTACGATTCGTTCGCGCTCGTGGTGACGGAAGCCATGGCAACGGCCCTGCCAGTGGTCGTCAGCCGGGAAGCGGGCGCCTCGGAACTGATTCAGGATGGAGTCAACGGTCTGCTTCTAGACCATTACAACGACTCTTCCGAGTTGGCGGAGAAGATGCGGACCATCGCCGAAGATCCGGCCCTGGCCGGGAGAATTGGCGCGGCCGGCAGGCGCACGGCAGAAAAATATTCCTGGGACCTGACGGCCGAGGAAACCATGCGGGTGTATGAACGATTGTTGCCCGAGAACATGACTGTACCAGCGAAAGGGAAGGAGATCCGGGTCCTTTGAAACCGGATTCGAACCTCCGGAGGCTGGTGACTTGCATAACGAAATTGATCAAGTTTGCCGAATGATAGGGTAGCCGAACTCGGATCGGCAAAACGCGAAGGAAAACCTGACAGCTATGAAAAAAGCTCTTATCACCGGAATCACGGGCCAGGATGGAAGTTACCTGGCGGAATATCTCTTGAGTCTTGGATACGAAGTCCATGGCTTGGTTCGCCGCGTGGCGTTGGAGCAACCCGAACATCGTTTGAGCCGGTTGCGGGGCGTTCTGAACCGGATTCAGATCCACGCCGCCAATCTGGACAGCTACGCCAGCATCTTCCACATTTTTAGCAAACAGAAGTTCGACGAGTGCTATCATCTGGCCGCGCAGAGTTTCGTGGCGGAAAGCTTCGCGGATGGATTTTCCACGATGGCTACCAATATCAACGGCACCCATTACGTGCTGGCCGCGCTGCGCGAGTTGCAGCCGGAGTGCCGGTTTTACTTTGCCGGATCGAGCGAGATGTTCGGGAAAGTGCGCGAGAGTCCTCAAAAGGAGAGCACCGCCTTCCATCCGCGCAGCCCGTACGGCATCAGCAAAGTCGCCGGCTTTCATTTGGCGATGAACTACCGGGAAGCCTACGGAATGTTTTGCTCGAACGGAATTCTCTTCAATCACGAGAGCCCGCGGCGAGGTTATGAATTTGTGACGCGCAAGATCACCGATGGCGTGGCTCGCATCAAAATGGGCCTGGCGACCGGGCTGAGGCTCGGAAACCTGGAAGCCAAACGCGACTGGGGGCATGCCCGGGACTATGTGCGCGCGATGCACCTGATGTTGCAGCAGCCTTCACCGGACGACTACGTGGTGGCCACCGGCGAAACACATAGCGTGCGGGAGTTCTGCGAGCTGGCATTCGCGGAGGCGGGCCTGGATTACCGCAATTACGTGAGCAAGGATGAATCCGTGTACCGTCCGGCTGAAGTAGATCTGCTGATCGGCGATTATTCCAAGGCGCGGAGCGTTCTCAATTGGCGGCCGAGCGTGGACTTCCAGGGTTTGATCAAGGAGATGGTCCAATCCGACCTGGAGTTGGCTGCTCAACGCGCGGGGTTAGCCCTGGCGCGGGTGTAATAGGCGTAACGAAAAAGTCGAAGGAGCACAGGATGAAGACAATTATTACCGGCGGAGCGGGATTTATCGGCTCGAACGCCGCCAGCAGATATTTGCGGCGCGGAGATCACGTGGTGGTGATCGACAACCTTTCGCGCGAAGGGATTCAAAAGAATCTGGAGTGGCTGAAGCCGCAGGGCCAGCTGGAGTTTGTGAAGCTGGACATCCGGCACGCCGATGAGCTCACCCGCCTGTTCCGCGAACATCGGGACGCGGATCGCGTATTGCATCTGGCGGCCCAGGTGGCGGTGACGACCTCGGTTACGGCGCCGCGGGAAGATTTCGAAATCAATGCGCTCGGAACCTTCAATGTACTTGAAGCTGCGCGCGCGGCCGGCCTCTCGGGACCGATCCTGTACGCATCCACCAATAAAGTTTATGGCGAGATGACCGAAATCGGAGCTGTGGAGCAGAACGGACGCTATGCCTACCGGTCGCTTCCTTTTGGAGTGTCGGAGGAACGCAATCTGGATTTTCATTCTCCCTACGGCTGCTCCAAGGGCGCGGCGGACCAGTATGTGATCGATTACCATCGGATCTACGGGCTGCGCACCATCGTCTTCCGGCAATCCTGCATTTATGGATATCGCCAATTCGGCGCGGAGGACCAAGGCTGGGTGGCCTGGTTCATGATCGCGAGCCAGTTGGATCGTCCAATTACGGTTTATGGAGACGGCAAACAAGTGCGCGATCTGTTGTTCGTCGACGATCTGTTGGACGCTTACGACGTCGCATTTGGCGCGGGCGACCGAGCGGTGGGACGCGCCTATAACATCGGCGGCGGACCGGAAAACGTGCTCTCGCTGCTGGAGTTGCTGGCTTATATCGAAAAACGCCGCAACCGGAAGCTGCCTTATGATTTTGCGGGATGGCGGCCCGGCGATCAGAAAGTTTTTGTCAGCGACATCCGCCGCGCCCAGGCGGAGCTGGGATGGACGCCGCGGACCAGTTGCGCTCGGGGCCTGGACCTGCTCTACGATTGGGTGGCGAGCAACAAAGGGCTATTCGAAAGCCCGGTCACCGTTACGGCATGACGCCAGGTATTCAGGAAATGGAGTCCAGCAATAGCGGCGCCGCGCGGCCCGGTTCCCGGCCGGACCGCCCGCAGGTGCTCCACGTGGGGAAGTTCTATCCGCCCCACATGGGCGGCATCGAAACACACCTGCAAGCCATCTGCGGTGAACTGCGCAAGTCGGTCGATTTGGAAGTGATCGTGGCCAGCGACGACCGCAGAGCAACGGAAGACGTAGTGCAGGGCGTGAAGGTGTCGCGGCTGCCTACACGCCTGATGCTGGCGTCTACTCCTTTGTGTCCGGGAATGGCCGGCCGAATCCGGCGGGCGGGCGCCGATATCGTGCATATTCATTTGCCCAATCCGACCGCCGTTCTGGCGTATCTCGCCAGTGGACATTCGGGGCAGCTGGTAGTGACCTATCACAGCGATACGGTGCGTCAAAAGGTTCTAGGAGCGATGTTCGAGCCGTTTTTGCACCGGGCCCTGCGGCGTAGCGCGGCGATCATCGCCACCTCTCCGGACTACCGCCAGAGCTCACAGGTCCTGGCTCATTATCTGGACCGCTGCCATGTAATTCCGTATGGCATCGCGTTAGAGGAATTCGAGAGCGCCGACCCTTCCGAGGTACGCGCGATCCGCGAGCAGTATGGTGAGCGCCTGATTCTCAGCGTAGGGCGGCTGGTCTACTACAAAGGCTTCGAATACCTGATCCAGGCCATGGCCAAAGTGAATGGGAAGCTGATCATCATTGGAGACGGTCCGCTGCGTGGAAAACTCCAGGAATTGGTCCGGGGTCTGGGGCTCGGCGGGAAAGTAATCTTCGCCGGCGAGATTCAAAACGAACGAGTGGTTCCTTATTACCATGCCGCGGCTCTCTTCGCGTTGGCCTCGGTGGCTCGCAGCGAGGCTTTCGGTATCGTCCAGATCGAGGCCATGGCGGCGGGCATACCAGTGGTCAACACCAAGCTCGACTCCGGCGTTCCGTTTGTCTCATTGCACGAGAAAACCGGGCTGACTGTAGCGCCGAAAGATTCTGACGCGCTGGCGGCTGCCTGCAATCGCCTGCTGGACGACCCGGGGTGGCGGCAGTCGTTGGGCAACGCCGGCCGCGTCAGAGCACGGGAGGAGTTCAGCCTGGACCGCATGACCGGCCGCACGCTCTCGCTTTACGACGCGCTCACCCATGGCCCGAGCCGGCCGTGAATTGAATCGCTCGAAGCCTGCCTGATTTTCGGCTGTTGGCGACGGGCCGGGAGTGTCGGCGCCGGACCTGTGAATCACAGGTGCTGCCGGCCTCTATTCTCTTGGCCATCTGCTATTTAACAACTCGCTCCGGCACGAGCTCGAGCCCTTCTGCTAAGTTGATCTCGAAAGCTTCCGAGAGCAACTATGAAACGTCTTATTCCTGCCTTTACGTTAGCCTGCTGCGCGTGGGCACAGACCGCGACGGTTACTTTTCCCACATCGGGCGTGACGATCTCAAGCTACTGGCCAACGACATTGACGGGAACGTGCAGCTCCTGCACAGGCGTTTATTCGGCGGAATGGGATATCGATGGGGAATCCATAGTCGGTGGTTTCAGCCGAGCAGTTCCGTACTCCTTCGCGTGGCCATCGTATAACGTCGCGAACGGAACCCACACCGTCTCGGTAACCTACCGCAACGCCCTCAACACCGTCATCGCCACGAGCCCCGCCGTTAGCTTCACCGTAGCGAACGCTCTCCCTCAAAACACGGCCACTACATCGTCTATCACGGTAACCACCGGCCCCGCGCCAAGCGCAAGCATTAACGCATCCAATTTTTTCAATGGAGCGGCGCTCACGCTCAAAGCCACGGGTACGAGCACAGTCTCGCGGCCCGTAGCCATTAAGACGGCGGCCTCTCCTGGCTCAAGCCTCGCCACCGCTTCGTTCACCGATACTACGGGCGCGGCGCTGATCGTGTTCGCCCAATGGTCCGTATCGGCCAGCATCACCGTGACTGATCATGAAGGCAACACCTACACCTGCGGCACGGCCAACACCGGATGGTCTGGCAACCACATCAATATCCAAATGTGCGTTGCCCCGAATATCGTGGGCAGCTCCTCGAACGTTGTGACGGTTGCTTACTCCGGCTCGGAAAACACTGCGCACAACGTTCTCTATGTCCTACAGGCCACGAATGTAGCCACGTCCTCTCCTATCGACTCGGGAGGATCGGTCAACACCACCTCGTCTGGCGGCCCGCCCCTGCCTATGACCTCTGGCCAACTTGCGCCCGGTCAGCCGAACGAGTTGATCCTCTATGGGATGGCCTACGGAACCTCCCAGGTCCCCACGGTCGCCGCTGGCTACACCTTGGTGAACGACACCACATACAACAACACGGCCCTCGTGTACGCCCAGCAGAACGGCTCGAATTATTTCGGCAACTGGTCTGTTACCGTCGCGGCGCTCGGCAACAACAACGGCTCGTCGAAAGGAATCTACGCTTTCATCGATGGAGACCCGGTCGCGACCCTCACCCGGAGCGCTACGTCGAGTACGTTTCCCATAAACACCGCAGCCTTTCTCAATCAAGTCCATTCCATCGTCATCACGGAAAACGGTCCGAACTGCTCGGGGTGCTCGGGCGGAAGCTGGGACTATATGGGGTCATGGGAACAACAGGTCACGTTCTCAAACCCGGTTGTCCCGATGCAACTGCTGGCGTCGGCCCGCGAATTGATAGCGCAGCCGAGTTCCACGTATACACTGACCGCAACCGACCAAAACACGGACGGCTCGACTACTGCTGCTACGATCAGTTCTTGTGTAGCAGCAAGCGGTTCTTTATTCACAATCTCAGGCACCTGCACTGTTAATACGAACGGCGCGGAGGTCAGCTCCCTGACCATGACCGACTCGAACGGCCTCACGCGCCAAGTTTGGGTTTTCGTCAAGACTACGAACGCCGTTCCGCACTTCGGAACGGATGGGCAGATCCACACCACCTGTGCTAATCCGGGCGGAAGCGATTGCTTCTGGCACGCTTCTTTGTTCACGTCAGACACGCCGTTCATCGGCCTGCCAGCGGGTCAGACGAGCGCCCTCCCCAACCCAGCTATCGCTTACGGAGCGGCTCTTGCTAATAACGGATTCAACCTCATTGAGACCCAGCCCGTCACTCCCGGATACACAGTTACTGGGGGCCAAGCCGCCTACCAGACTGCCGTGAACACAAATGTCACGACCGTGATGAACAACCTCAATAGCTACGGCCTCGGCAAGCTCAACCATGTCCATCTCAGCCTTCAAAGCTTTCTCGGCGGCACCCCGTCTCTGTTCGCCACTATCTATGGCGCTGGCGGTCCTCTGTCGAACCTCACTCCTTGGACCACTCCGGCCCTAACCTACGCCATGCAGCAATGGCAACCTTACGCTATCGGAATGACCGCGGTCGATGAAGTCGGACTGACGTGGGGATACAACCCGCTTGAAGGCACGAACACCGGAGGGATCATCGTCGGTGCGGCTGGAGGCGCAGGAGGCGCGCCTACATCGCTTACTGGAAACGGCACCAGTTGCGTAATCGACTGGCCAGCGCCGTACACCTCGGCATTCACCGGAGCAAACACATTCATCATCACCGGCTCTGGCACGGCTCTTGATTACAGCACTTCGGCCAACTCACCGATTTTCAGAGGTACTTTCGGCTCGGGCACGGTCACGTTTTCCTGCGCCTATACCGGGACGATCACCTCCGGGACAACCCAAATTCATTCCTACGTGGCCAACACATACACCGCCGCCGGGGTCGCCTGCCCCTCTACCAATGGCGGGAACTCAGCAGCTTGCACGCAATGGATTCACTACAACGATTTGCTCAATGCTCGCAACCTGGTTACGGCGGTTTCGAACTGGCCCAAGATGGCTTGGCCGCTCGCGGCAGGTTCTGGGGGCGTGGGTGTGTCTTGGTGGTCTGGCGGCTTCTCGCTCGGCGGTAATACTGTCGGAGACTACCATGAGCAGTATATCGAAAGCCCGTCGCCATATTATTTAGGAACGGGCACAAATCAGTTCGGTGCAATCAGCGTGATCGGGGATGTGGTGCGAGGGAACGCACTGAAGTACGGAAACCCGGCTGGCCCTGTGATCGTGGAAGGCGCAGGGACGCAGCTCGATTATCTGTTCCAGGGCTACCCGATTGCGCTGACTTCGGAAACCGGGAGCACGCTTACCACTTCAACTCCACACCTGCTTTACAACGTGATCCCGGATATGTCAAAGCTTTGGATCGTGGGATCGACATCGGCAGATTCAAACTATTACGTCACGAGCGGCCCTACGGCGAGCACGCTGACCGTGGTGCTGGCTAATGCAACAGCCGCAGCGACAGGAACAGGCGGCTCGATAACCTTCCAGGACGGGTCGACATTCAACCTCAGCAGCATCTCGTCTTCCAACAGCGGCAATGGCCCAGGAACGATGACGCCTACCGGTCTGGCCGCGTGCCCAACCAACACTTGGAAAAACAAGCGAGGCCAGACCTTCACCATCTCGGGCACCAGCAATTCCACCATCAACGCCATGACCGGCTACTTCGACTGGCAGACTCTGGATTCCTGTCTCGGTGGAGGTGGCCCTGGCGGTGGCCAAAGCTTCTGGCGGCAAGTTCCAAACCTATCCTCCACAGGCGGCACGGCCTATGTCGTTCCCGACCTTTGGTACCGGCGTGGCATCGCGTGGCCGACTGACGGGGAGGCGGGAGTGGGGTGGCCTTTTGCTCTCATCAACGAAGTTGGTATTGAGCGTGGCTCCGGTGTTCGCGTCTACGCCTACACCCAGGATCCTCAATATTACGACCGCACGCTGACCGGCGTGAACAACCCCTTTCCGCTGAATTACCAACTCTCGTTCAATCCGCTCTACTTTTTGACCTTCCAGGCCGGCATGGAGCCCGTAGTGGATTACGCCAAGTCCCACCTATTGACCCATGCCAATGCGACCGCCAACATCATCCATGAACGAATCACAAAGTACGAGTTCCAGCCGGTGTTAAACTCGCCCGATTACGGTATCTTCTACGAAGCGTCAGCCCGGACAGGAAGCTATGGCAATCTCCTGGAGATCCAGTACTTCGGTGACGTGGCAACTTCATGCACGGCCAATTTGTCGCCTTACCTCGTTAGTGGCCAATCTATTATCCGCATCTCCGCGACGTGGGCAGGGATCGAGCCGATTACAGTGCTGAGCCCTGGGACGACGAGTGATACGATGACGTGCAACCCTGGCGAGTATCGGGCCTATCTATTACCGCTGAGCGAATCAACCGAGTTGAGCCAGCCGACCATTAGCGTCCGGCTGGCGGATGTGACGAACGCGGCTAGCGTGGCCGTACAGTTCTCGTATTCGCCATTGGCCTTCACGTCGGCCTCCACTGCCTCGCAACTTCTCTACCAGACGTTTAATTGCGGCACGGGCGCGGCTTGCACGTTGCCCGTGGATAAGAATTTCGGAACGATCTGGTACCGATTGTTGTTTTTGAACAGTAGCGGCGCTCTGCTGGCCACCAGTGACATTCAGATCTTATGATCCTCTCATTTCGAAATCTTCATCTTAGCGGCTTGATGGCTAGCCGCCCAGTGTAGTCGATACGATTCAGGAACAGCCCAGCTTGGAAATACTCATCTACGGCCTTTCGAGCACCTTGCCAGTGTCCATAATCGTCGATGATCAGAACACCGCCAGGAGACAGCCTGGGATACAAATGCACAAGTTCATGTCGCGTTGATTCGTACCAATCCGTGTCAATCCGTAGCAGCGCGATTCGCTCTGGCA
>PMUN01000395.1 GCA_003166875.1 Bryobacterales bacterium
ACCAGGCCGACGGGGGCGTCGGCCGCGGACCAGGGGGTCCGCCCCACTCCTTTGTCTCTGGTGCTTACTCCTGCTTGCGAATACGATACTGGGCGCGCCACCTCCCAGCTCCACACCCACCCAGGTCCGCATTCCCGCGTGGCTCGATCATGATCCCGCCCACGAGCTTCAAGCTGCGGATTTTCACGCCACCATCGGCGGCGCGGACTCGCACATTCTGCGCATCGAGTGTCCGGATGACGATCTGGTCCTGCTGCTGGTGCTGGATCTTTCCTCGGGCGATCTGACCGTGATCGACCCGGCCAAGGATACTCTGCTGGATGAGATTCGCAAACTGCCCGGGAAGACCTTCGTGGGTCTGCTCAGCGCCGGCGACGGCTTGCACGTGTTGAAAGATCCCACAGCGGATCGCGACTCTATTGCCAGCGAAATCGGCGTGCCGTCGCTTGCCGGAAAAACCGGCCTGCTCGCCACCGTGGATGCAATCGAAAGCATCGGCGACGCCATGCTGAAAAAATCGGCCGCACGCGTCGCAGTTCTCTTTGTGACGGACGGCGATGTGCGCAACTATCGGGAGGACTTCACCAATCCGGTGATTAACTCCAGCGACTCGCACGATCTCAGCCGCCGCTTCCCAGAGACGCTGGTGCAGGAAAAAATAGCGAAGTTGAATGCCGTCTTGTCCGCGCGGCAGACGCCTTTATTCGTCGCCGATCTCAACCAGCGCGCCGATCGTCTGAATCAGGCGTATCACAATGGGCTGAAACAACTCGCCGAAACCACCGGCGGCGCGGCCTTCTTCAGCCGCTCCATCACAGAGATTCCGGCCGCTCTGCAGAAGAGTTTCGAGACCGTGCAATCGCATTACAGCCTCACATTAGCCGTGCCCGAACACGCTTCCGCGCGGTTGCAGATCCATCTAACAGGTCCGGATGGCGAACGGCTTTCGAGCTACCGGACGCGCTTGTTGTTGCATTCGAGGTAATACCATGACCCGCAAGACCATTCCACTCTGGTTCACCGTTGTGGCATTCCTGTTGCTGCTGGCCGCTGCCGGCGTAGCCATCTACCGGCAGGCTCACACGATTTCCGGCCAAGCGTCGCAGCTTTCTGAGCGCGCCAAGGAGAGTGATGCACTTCGCCGTCAACTCCGAGAGTTAAGCGCCACCCCAGCGGCGCAGGCAGCCTCGGAGCCGGCTACTGTTCCTTCTTCCACGATGCCGCGCCCGCCTCGATCCACTTCAGAAGCACTTGCCCTGGCCGAGCAACGCGTCCGCGAGTTGCAGGCATCCCTGGCTCAGTCGAATTCCGAGGTGGCGCACCTGGAAGCCCGGACCTCCGATCTGCAGTCCCGAACGGACGCCGCGGCTGCCGAAAACCATCGGCTGTCCGTGGAACAAGAAGGCGGCAGCAAAGATCTCGCGGCCGCCAACCAGGCTGTTGAAACTTTGCGCGCCGAGCTGAAAACCGCCACCGGAAGGTTAGCCCAGCTCGAAACCGACAGTGCCAGATGGAAGCAGGATGGCGCCTCGGCAAAACAATCCGCCGCGCAACTGGACCAGACCGTCTCCGATCTGGAAGACGTGTTCCGCCGCCGCGAGATGTACCTGAGCAATATTCTCCGGCGCTATCGGGAAATCACGGAGCAGTATCGTTCCCTGTCCGGAGTCATGGACAGCCGGCGCGACCGGCCGTCCGCTCCCGCGAGCTCTCCGGAAATCTCCCACATTCAGAACGCCATCACTCTTACCGAAGAGGACCTCAGACAGATTCACGCGCTCGACGCGCAAGCCGAGCGCCTGGAGAAGAAGCTTCCTTCAAAGTAAAACACCAACAACCGGTCGCTTACGCTCGCGGTTCGGTTTAGAGAGTGTTACCGAACCGCGACCGTGAGGGAGTCGGTGCCTGCGCCGGTTTTTTCACGCGCGCTCGCGCAGTTCTGAAACGATTCTCGCCGCCAACCCCGCGTGGTCGCGCCCGAGTTCATGACCAGCGCCCTCCAGCTCGATCAACCGCGTTTCGGCGGGGATCAATTGAATGGCCTGTCGTAATTCCTCGATCGATCCGAATGGGTCGCGCGAACCGTGGACAAAAATGGCCGGCGTCCGGAGCTGAGGGAAATGGGCCGTTCGCAATTGTGCCGGCTTTCGAGGCGGATGTAAAGGATAGGAGAGCAGTAGAAGACCATCCACCAAACCGGGCGTTTCGGCCGCCAGCATGCTTGCCTGGCGTCCACCATAGGAATGTCCGCCCAGCCACACACGGCCTGGCTTCGTTTCGCGAACCTTGAGCACCTCCGCACGGAGGCCTTCTCGATCGCGCGCCGCGTCGGCTGGGCGCGGCGGCCCGTGCGGACGCTCCTGCCGAAACGGCAAATCATAGCGGAGGACATACGTGCCGGACTCGCCAAACGCATTCGCCAACGCAACCAACAATGGCGCGTTGCGATTCGAGCCGGCGCCGTGAGTGAGGATCAGAGATTCCAAAACGGAGCACTCGTCACAAGCGAAAACGGACCGCCTGGGTGGGCAGCCCGTTTATGGTTTCTATTGGACTTGTTGATTAGGGTCGAAGAACATTCTCGGCCTGCAGTCCCTTGGGTCCCTGCTTCACCTCGAACTCCACCTCCAAGCCTTCTTCCAGTGTTCGATAACCGCTCATTTGAACCGCTGTAAAGTGAACAAACACGTCATCGCCGTTGGAGCGTTGGATGAATCCGTAACCCTTGGCGGCGTTAAACCATTTCACGGTACCTTTTTCTCTCACGTCTGAATTCTCCTAGCATCTGGCGCCATGCGCCAACGAACGAAGGCGCACAGTCGATTTAAAACTGGACCATAATATCACAAGACCCGCTGGCGTCCGCAAGTGCCAGATGGCGTCTAAAGTAAACATGAACATGGGGAAAGGACTCCGGTCTCGACTGTTCGCCTGGTGGTATTTCGCAATCGGCGCCGGGTTTTTCCTGCTGGACCTCAAGGGGTGGTTGGTTGGAGAGCGTATGTGGCTGATAGTATTGCGCTTGGCCATAGCGGCCGGTTTTCTGGCACTGGGTTTCGGGACCTGGAAGGCGAGGGAACGATGACGCTTTCTTCCGACTTTTTTCGCAATGTGTAGTGGGTTTTACGCATTGCATTGTTGGGAGCCAAATTCAAACGCCTTGTCGAAGCTGACGGCAGTGGCCCCGCATTGCCTGTGCAATGGATAGGGTGTATAATTTCTGAACCGAACCGAATGGTGGCAGGTAGACCCTTACATGCGCAGAGCGAGGAGAATACTGTCATGAGAATGGTATGGATGTTCAACGCAATATTAGGCTTATTGGTTTGCGTGTCTTCCACGGCGCTGGCCGAGGATCAAGGAACGAAGCCAAGCATCGAAAAGAAGCTCACCTCCGAGTACGCACTTACCAAAGCCAACGACGACCAGACTGAGATCGTGACCGCTGGATCCATATTGGTTCTGCAGAAAGACAAGATGTTCATGGTGCCAATTGGTACCACTGGTAACCCGTGCCCCAATACTTACAAGGATGGAAAACTCTCCCCAAGCGGTGCCTGCAAAGTGAACGAGACGTTCAGGAAGTTCAAGATCCCTGGAGTGTCAGTCCCCGGCCAGGACAAGGCGATCGCCTCGCATGCCTTTGTAACGGGCGAGAAGTTCTGGCTAACCAAGATCGAAGTCAGGGACGCTGGCAAAGATAAGGGGATCTACCTTGAATTCTTCACCGACGCCATCAACGACGTCCGCTATAAAGGCATGTTGACGATTCCGTTCAAGGGTGCAGTACCTTCACCCGAGGATGCACTGAAGCTGGTGGCCGAAGTGATCACGGTAGCTCCGTCAGAAGACGCCAAGGACGATAAGGAGAAGCCAGCTAAGCAAGGTGGCCAGCAGGGGGCCGCGGCGCCAGCGGCTGCGGCAGCCGCCGAAGCTCCCCCTCCGCCGGTTGAGGCTCCGCCGCCCGCCATTGAGGCTCCGCCTCCTCCGCCCGCCGAGCCTGCTACTGTTGCGGTAGGGCAAACGCCGGATGAAGTGGTAGCCGCGTTAGGGCAACCCACCAAGAAGGCTAAGATCGGGGCTAAAGAGATTTACTTTTACAAGGATTTGAAAGTGACGTTCCTCAATGGCAAAGTGAAGGATGTTCAGTAGCCACGGAACGGTTTGGTTTCGAACAAGATTAGGGTAACAGAATAGAGGAATTCTTCAAATGAAAATGCTTGGACTTCGCAACGTTATTTGGACCAGACTTTTCCTGGTGTCCGCTGTTTTGACGCTCTTGGGCTGTCTGATGTTGAACGGCGCTGATACGAAAAAGCCCGCCGCTCCCGCTCCCAAAGCCGCCGCGCCCGCCGCCCATGCCGCAGCGCCTGCTGCGCACTCGGGAGGAACAGCCGGCACGCCTGGTGCGCATGGAGCCACTACCACATCGCACGGCGCGACCACCACTACGGGGTCTCACGCGACTACTACCACCACACACAGTCCAACCACAAGCGCGCCGAAAACTGGTGGCGCGACCACCACCACCCGCGCCACCACAGGCGGAGCGAAGCCAGGCGGCGCAGCGGGCACACCCGGCAAAGTCTCGGTCGGCAGCAAGCCGGCAGCAGGCGGCGCCACGGGTCATACCAACCCGGCCAGTGCGGGCGCAAGCAAAGGCGGCGCGGCTGGCGCCTCGCATGGATGGAGCGGGGGTAAGCCCCCCAAGGGCTCCTCATCTACCACGGCGAAGAACGGCGCCACGGTGAACAAGCGTGCGAACGGGTCCGTAGCGTCCCTGCATGACTCCAAACGCAACATGGACGTTCATCACGGGCTGAACGGAAGCCGGCGTGTGTCAGTGGAGCGTGCCGATCATTCCCGCGTTGTGGTGGATGGGCGCGGCCGCGGTTATGTGGAACACGGTTATGGTTATCATGGCCATGATTACAGGGCCCGGAGCTATTATTACGGCGGCCACGCCTACAACCGTTACTACGGGAACTATTATTATCACGGGATGTATGTAAACCCGTATTACCCGGGCTTTTATTACGCGCCGGCGTACTATGGCTGGGCCTACAATCCATGGGTTTCGCCCGTGCCCTACGCGTGGGGCTGGGGCGGCAATCCTTGGTATGGCTATTACGGCGCTTACTTTACACCTTATCCGGTGTATCCGAGCGCAGCATTTTGGCTGACGGACTATATTGTTGCGCAATCGCTTCAAGCGGCATATGTGGCCCAAGCGGCGGCTCTGTCCAATCCCGCTCCTATGACGCCGGATGTCAAAGCGCTGGTCGCCGATGAAGTGAAACGGCAGCTCGCGCTGGAAAATGCCGAGGCACAGGGTGCGGCCAAGGGCGCCGATCCGGACCCGGCATCGAGCAGCATTCAGCGAATATTGACCGATAACGCAGCGCATGTCTTCGTCGCGGGCTTGGACCTGGATGTAGTGGACTCTGCCGGATCCGAGTGCGCCATCAGCGAAGGCGATGCGTTGCAACTGCAGCCCGGTCAGACAGCGCCAGACGCAACGGCCGCGAACCTGACAGTGCTGGCCAGCAAGGGAGGCAAGGAATGCCCCAAGGGCGATCTGGTGTCGGTGGGTCTCCAGGACCTGCAGGACATGCAGAACCACATGCGCGAGACCATCGGTCAAGGCATGCAAGAACTGAAAGAGAAAGCCGGCAAGGGTGGACTGCCCGCGGCTCCGGCTGGGGCCAACGCTCCAACCACGCCGTCGGCCATGGCCTCCGCTGCGCCTCCGCCGGATCAGAATGTCCAGGCTGAGCTCAACGAGCAACAGCAGCAAGCCGACCAGGCCGAGAAAGAAGCTGGTGAAACCCCGGCTGCCATAGCACCGCCGGCCGCGCCGCCGTTTGAGGTTGCGGTGGGTCAGACGGTCGAACAAGTGGAAGCGGGGCTAGGGCAGCCCAAAAGTAAATCGACCGTAGGGCCGAAGAAAATTTACGTCTACGAAGGCATGAAGGTCATTTTCAAAGACGGCAAGGTGTCGGACGTTCAGTAGCCGAAACGCGTCATCGTGGGGCAGGCGCTTTCGCCAAATGCCACTTAGTTTTCCCAAANNCGTCGGCTGCGGACCAGGGGGGTCCGCCTGGGGGTCCGCCCCACCAAGAATGCAGACTGAGCAGTTCTGGGAAAACTAAGTGGCATTGGGCGCTTTCGCCTGCCATCGCGACAGATTCGCCGCCAGCGCTCGCAGCAGCAGCGCCAGCGCTATAAATGGGACCGGATTTACGTAGCGGTGGAAATCCGTGATCACGATATAAAGCAAAAACAACGTTGCGAGCACGAGTATCCCGATCGCGCCCAGCTTTTGAGCCCAGGAGTTCCGGAAAAATACGAGAATAATTTCGACGGAAGCCAGAAATAGAAAGCCAAATACGTAATTAAGCACGGGCGATCCTTCGTAATACCGGTCGTCCAGCAACGCCTCGATGAAATTCGCCTGGAGATAGACGCCGGGAATCTGCCCCACCACGGTGGTTTTCACGTCTTGATCCCGGCTGATCTCTCCGATCACCACAATCTTCCCGCTCAAGGCCGACAGCTCACTGGGCGCTCCAGGACAGGCCGTTGCATCCTCGCCCGGCTTCACCTCGCGGCCACAAAGTACGAAGCCCGCCAGGTACCGGTAGGGCTTGAACTGATCGAGATCGAGGAAGCTGATATAAGGGTTCCTCACGGGATGAAGGAGTTTCGACAGGTACGGGTGTCTCGCCTCCAGGTTCCCCTTTTCATAAGCCTGAGCTGCCGTCAACGCCAAGGTTTCGCGCCAAACCTGGCCGGTATCGCGATCCATATCGGCCTTGCTGCGATAGACCAGCCATTTTAGCGGCAGCTTTCTGGTATCCCGATCGATATTCACGATAGCTTCCCTGAGACCCAATCCGCTCAGTAAAGACGGCTGCAGGTACGTGTTGTCTACAATCCGCCGGCCAACCACAACAGGAATCTTTGCGTTCACTTCTGACATGGCCGCTATCAAGGCCGCGTTGATACCGCCGGGACATGAGGTTTCGCCGAAGAATTTGTCGATCACGATCACGCTAGGCATGGCAGCGGCAATTCTTCTGATCAATACCGACATCATTTGCCGCTGACGGCACAGATCCAGCAGCCCGACAGAACCCGGATCGCGTTCCGGATCGATCTCGACCACCGCTGTATAGCGAGGGATCGGGTTCCGGGGAGTTGCGACCATCCGCTGGTAGAGGCCACTGAATGCCAGCGCGGCGTTCGTCACACCGGACTCTCCCGAAGCGATCCCGCGGTCCACCCATTCATCAATACCGGCGGCCAGTACGCAGGTGACCAGGAAAACACAACCGAACAGGCCCGCCCGACGATAGAGCTCCTTGCGGCGATCGAGCGGCAACTCGCGCTCAGAACGAACGGGCGCCGTGCCACGCGCGGCTTCGGCGCCGGCTTCCGAAATTAGTTTCCTGGGGATCTCGGGGTTTCCTACCGGCGCCTTTACCAGGCTGTACAAGTGAATCTTCGCACCGTGCTTAACTTCAATCACTCCGAGATCCTGGAGGCATTCCCGCCAGTCGCTGAACTGCTCCAGAACCTCCGCGACGTTCCGCGAGAGAAGGATATGTCCGGCGTCGCCACATTCCATCACCCGCTGTGCCATATTGATTCCGCCGCCAACAACATTTACCCCTTCTCGAATGTCCGCATGGCGCTGCACTGGTCCGGCGTGGATGCCCATCCGCAGGCTGAGCGTCCGCTGCTGTTGCTGCGAGTTCGCAATCTCGAGTGCGCATCTCACTGGCGATAGAGGGTCGCGTAAAAACACTAGAGCCATGCCATCGCCGGTGGGAAGGGAGATTAGCTCATTCTGATCGCGCGCGCGCCGGAATTCAGCGCTTTCCCGCACTATTTTTTGGAGAAGAGTCAGCAGTTCGGTCTGCCGGTCGATGGGCTGCAGCGAGTAACCAACGATATCCACGAACAGGACGTGCGCAATTTCGTAGGCAGCCGCGGATTCCTCGGAAGGCATAGCGTGATACCGGATGGTAAGCTATCTCCGTTCGAATTCGCAACGTGCTAACGAAAACAGAGCCGCGACCGGGAGGGAGCGTGAGACCTGTCGTGGTAGCGCTTCCTTCCGGTCGCGGCTCGGAATGGGCGCTCGCGAATACCAGCCAGGTTTAATGCTTGGCCCGATTCAAACCCAGCGCGCGGATGCGTTTGTGCAGATTGGTCCGCTCCATGCCGAGCGAACGCGCGGCGCCGGAGACGTTCCAACTGGATTCCTCCAGTGCGCGCAGAATGTGATCGCGCTCGGCTGACTCGCGCGCTTCCTTCAGATTCGAACGCGGCGAGAAATCCTGGGGCAGGCGAATCTCGACCGGCGCCGACTCAGCCGTCAGATGATCGCCCTTGGTGAGGATGGCCATGCGCTCCACAATATTGCGCAGCTCGCGCGCGTTTCC
>PMUN01000007.1 GCA_003166875.1 Bryobacterales bacterium
CGCACGCCTACCGAAAGCTCACTATCGATCCAGCGCACAAAGATCTGCGGGCCACGCGGCTCTCCATCGGCGATGTAGAGAATGCGTTTTCCGTCAGACGACCAGCGGGGGTTTGAGCCTTTTGTAAGGAACCGATGCTGGCTGCCATCGGAGTTCATGATCCAAAGCGAGGAATCCCAGCGGTCCTCTATCTTGTTGGCCTGCTGGCGGGCGTAAACAATGCGCGCGCCATTGGGCGAAATCTGAGGATTGCTCACACGCCTCGACATTGACCCGGACAAGCTGACGCCGGCCCAGCTCGATAAGATTGCAGAGCACCTGATTCAGCGGGTGGTTGGGGACGACCCGGCCGCGGTGGCGGATATGAAGAAGCGCCTGGAAACTGGAGAGCCGGTGACGTGACGGACTTCGAAGAGATCCAGGAGCCAGGGCAGCCATGAGCCCGCTGGTGGTTCTCGAGAATGGCAAGCAGAAGAAGGCTGCGGCGAAACCCGGGAGTATTGACGATCAGTCGCACTCGGGACGCTTCGGATTCGCCCAGTGACCGGACTCATCCCTTCCGCTGACGACCACGCCTTTTGCGTTCCCTCCCAGCTCCGCTCGTACGCTCGTTGGGCAATAACGCAGGTCAGACCGCAGCACCGCCTCTTGGACTGGCTTGGTTCTGAACCATGCAACAGCAGTTCGCTATGAATCGAAATCACTCCCGCCTTGAGTTCGTCATCGTTCCTTTCGCCCGAGTTATCTCTTTGAGCAGATGTCCGCGATGGGTTTGAAAAAAAAAGAACCCATCGAAATAATTCCAGAGCAGCCGCGGGCATTACGACAAATGGCCGAAATGATATACGGAGATCCAATCGATTTTAGGGCTTTGGCGCATGACATGGCGGTAGATTCTGATCGCCTGCGAGTGATGCTTTCAGACTATGCCGCCAAGAGCGCCAGTAATCCGGTACTCGGCAATATTGTCAGCCTTCCACGTCGCCGATTGCCTCATCAACGAGGTCTGGGTTGAGGAACTGTCTAGCGTAGATACTCAAGAGCTGACGGTATGAGACCTCATTGAATAGGCCTTGGACGGCTATCATGATCCACTCAAATCTGTCGGCTGCCACAGCCGCCGAATCGGTTAAACATCAAATTGCCGGCGCGCACCCCGAAATCGTTGTTAGTAGCCGGTCATTTGAATCACAGATTCAGGACAGGCTGGTACGCGAACGAATCATGGCGATGCTTGCCGGGTTCTTCGGTGTTCTCGCGACTGTACTCGCCACGGTGGGACTGTATGGCGTGATCAACTATGTTGTGACTCGGCGCCGCAACGAGATCGGCATTCGTATCGCCATCGGCGCTGCGCGCGGCAAAGTAGTCGCGATGGTGATGAGAGAGGCCCTGCTATCGTTGGACCTAATCAAGAAGGCTTTAGGTGACAACCCCGCGGCCGCAGCCGAGGCAACGCGCCGGATTGAAGCTGGCGAGAACCCGACGATCGAGGATTGCATGCGTGTGGTAGAGCAGGAGCCGGGGAAATGAGCCCGCTGGTGGTTCTCGAGATTGGCAAGCGGCCCCATCTATTGCTCACTAGTTGCATGTGGCTTCGCCAGTTGCGCTGAAGGATTGACATCACCTTAAAATTCTACAGGCCGGTTGCAGTGGGAGCCATAATTGCCGTGCTTTCTGTCACAATAGCCGAGTGGTCCTAACCAAGCGCGGCAACGAGTCTTCTACTAGGTGTGGGTACTCCGTCGACGCGGTCGCCTGTCAGATTGGCGTGGCGAACGACACGATTTACCGCCGGATTGAACATAAGAACTGCCCGCCCATCGCCCACGTGCGTCTTGATTACGCTTACGATCGGCACCAGTAGGAAACTCGGGTCAATAGTATCGTTTCAAATGTAGGAGTCAATGACCGGCGCAACCATTAGCCACTACCGGATCGTCTCCAAGCTGGGTGAAGGCGGAATGGGTGTCGTGTATGAAGCGGAGGACCTGACCTTGGGACGCCACGTAGCGCTCAAGTTCTGCACCAGCGGCCGAGAGGATGAGAGACTTCGTGCCAACCTGCTCAAGGAAGCGCGCGCCGCCTCCTCGCTATCGCATCCGAACATCGCGCACATCTACGAGTTCGTCGAGAACCCCGGCGGCGACCCGTTCATCGCAATGGAACTGGTGTCCGGTGCGAATTTACGGCGTATCCTCAGCGAGCGGCGACTGAGTGTCGAGGAGACGCTGAAAGTGGCCACCGGAGTGGCGTCGGCGCTGGCCGAAGCGCACCGTCACGGCCTCATCCACCGCGACATCAAGCCCGGCAATATCCAGATCACNNCGCCACCGCCGCCACCGTGACCCTCGAAGGCTTCTCTGGAACGCCGCTTTACATGTCACCCGAACAGGCGTCCGGCGAACTCGTGGATGCGCGCTCGGACCTGTTCTCACTCGGCGTGGTGCTCTATGAGTGCCTGTCCGGTACGTCGCCGTTCGAAGCTGAGAGCCTCCCATCGGTTGTAGCGCGATTGTTGACGTGGAAACCGCCGCAGCCCTCGCGGCTAAACCCGCAGTCGCCGGCCCACCTCGACCGCATCATTCTAAAGCTGCTGGCGAAGGACCGGCGGGAACGCTACGCCTCGGCTGATGAACTTCTGGCCGACCTGCGTGCTCCCGGACGTCCCCGCTCGCGCCGCCGCGTGGTGGCCGCGCTGGTCGTAGGCGTCGTCTGCGCTGGGGGCGGCGCATCGGTTTGGTTGTGGAATGCGAAGCGTCACCGCGACCCAGCGGCGGCTGCGGTTCCCTGGTATCGCGACGGCCTAGCCGCGCTGCACAACGGCAGTTATCACCGGGCGAGCAAGGCTCTGGCCCGTGCGGTGGAGATCGACCCATCTTACGCCATGGCGCACGCTCACCTGGCCGAAGCTTGGTACGAACTCGACTACCTGGAACGCGCCAAGGACGAATTGCTCAAAGCGATGGCCCCGCGCGGTTCATTGCCAGCGGCCGAGGGCCTCCATCTCGATGCGATCCACCAGACCGTCATCGGCGAGTTCAAGGCTGCGGCGGAGAAGTATCGCGAACTGTCCACGCTGTTGGCGCCGGACGAGCGCGGTGGGGCACTCCTTGACCTGGGCCGCGCGCAAGAACGCGATCAGGATACGAAAAAGGCGATGGCGACATATTCGGAAGCGATTCACTTGGATGCGCAAAACGCCGCCGCTTGGATGCGTCTGGGAGCGCTGCAGGCACGGACCGGGGCGCAGGAGGCCTCCGAACGCTCGCTCGATCGTGCGGAGATCCTGTTCCAGGCCGCTTCCAACGTCGAAGGTGTGGCCGAGTGCCTCTACGTTCGCGCCCGGTATGCCCGCTCTCCCACCCAGGCCCGAGAACTAACAGACAAGGCGTTGTCGGCGGCCCGCGTCACGGGTAACGACCAGCAGCAGATCAAGCTCTTGCTGCTGTCGAGCAACATCGATCTGAATGCCGGCCAGACTGCGGAAGCGATGGATGACGCCAACCGCGCCATCGCCATCGCGCGTAGCGGCGGTATTGAGAACCTGGTCTCGCGGGGGCTGATCGATCTCGGTGATGCGCTGTTCGTCAAAGGCCGCACGGCCGAGGCCCTACGGACCATGCAGGAAGCACTCGATATCGCCCGGCGGAACCGCGAGAAGCGGTCGGAAGCGCGCGCGCTGGTGAACTTGGGGAGCATTCGCATCCAGACCGGGGATGCAGCGCAGGGCTGGCAAGACGTGCAGACCGCGCTGGCCTACTATCGGCAGGGCAGTTACCGCACGGAGGCCGCGCTCGCCCTCATCCTGCTGGGCCGTGCTGCGCGCGACAAGGGCGACTACGAAGGGGCGCGCCGCGCCTTTGAGGAGACGCTGGCCACGCTGCAGCCCGCCGGTCCATCGCTGCCGCTGGCCCTCGCGCAGGAGGGACTGGCCTCCCTCGAAGTGCTCCAAGACCGCTGGCCGCAAGCATTGCGCATGTTCGACCAGGCGCGGCGCGCTTTCGAGGCCATCGGCAATTCAACCGGTAGGACCACCAATGAACTCAACGTGGCCTTGATGCAGGCCATGCTCGGCCATGCCAGTGGCGGCACGGTGTCGGAGCAGGCAGCGGGTTCCAATCCGGTCAGTGCTGTCGAAATCATTTTGATGCAGGAGCGTTTCGGTGAGGCTCGCGCGAAAGCCGAGGCTCTGCTTCAACGTGCCGATGCGAGCGACCTGGAAACGCGGCGCGGCGCTAGCCTGGTGCTTGGCTTGGCGCTGGCCCGCTCTGGCGCCGGGGCGCGTGGCCTGGAGGCGTGCCGCAGGGCGTTCGAACTGGCGCACGCGGCCGGCAATCCCGCGGCGGAGTCGGCCGCTCTGCTGGGCTTGGCGGAGGCGGCGTTGGCCGCTGGGAATCGCGCCGCAGCCGCCGAATACGCAGGCCGTGCTGGTGCGTCCTTCGAATCGGCTAAGCAGCCGGAGTCGCTGTGGCGCGCTTGCGTGCTGCTGCTGCGATCCGGCGTTCCGGACCGCGCTGTCGCGGCCCAGGCCGCTGCCGCGCTCGGCGAACTGAAGGCTTCTTGGCCCGCGGAAGATTTTCAGTCGTACTTGAACCGCCCGGTCATCCGGCGCCTGCACGGGGAACTAGTGCGCATCAACCCAGCGATCGCTACCACCAACTGAGCGCAAAAATCCGCCGGCCCAATCGACCTGTCCTGGGCATTGCATGAAAGGCCCTGGTTATTGGGCGCTTTGGCAGTCTGGTGAGACCTGTTATCAACAATTGT
>PMUN01000179.1 GCA_003166875.1 Bryobacterales bacterium
GCCAGCGGCGCGATATCCTGCGGCCGCTCGCGCAAGGATGGCACCCGAATCGGTACCACGCACAGCCGGTAGTACAGATCTTCGCGGAACTTCTGCTGCGTCACCAGGTCCATCAGATTGCGGTTGGTGGCGGAAATAACCCGGACCGCCACGCGGATCGGCTGCTCGCCTCCCACCCGGTGGAACTCACCCTCCTGGAGAACGCGCAGGAGCTTGGCTTGCGACGCGGCATGCAGATCGCCTACTTCATCCAGAAAGATGGTGCCGCCGTCGGCCAGCTCGAACTTGCCTTTTCGCGTGGAAATGGCCCCGGTGAACGCCCCTTTCTCGTGACCGAAAAGTTCGCTCTCCAGCAGATCCGAAGGGATGGCCGCGCAATTCACTTTCACGAACGGGCCGTTGGCGAAAGGGCTTTCGCGATGGATATGCGCGGCCAGCAGTTCCTTGCCTGTTCCCGATTCGCCCTGGATGAGAATGCGGGCGTCGGAGCGGGCGGCGAGCGTCGCCTGTTCCACTACGCGAAGGAAGACGGGGCTACTTCCTATCATGCGCGATCCGGCGCCAACCAGCTCCCGCAGCCGTTCGTTCTCGCGGCGCAGGTTCACCTGTTCGAGCGCGTTCTTAAGGGACAGCAGCACCTTGTCGCGGCTGAGCGGTTTTTCAAGAAAATCGAAAGCGCCTGTGCGTGTGGCGTCCACCGCATCGCGAATGGTGGCGTGCCCCGAGATCATAATGACGGGCGCCGGAAAGTCGCGTTCGCGCAACTGGCGCAGCAGATCGATCCCACTGCCGTCGGGAAGGCGCACATCCAGAAGCAGCGCGTCGGCGCGGCTGGCCACGGCCTTTGCGTCCGCAATGGTTCTGGTGACCGTAACTGCGTAGCCCTCGCGCTCCAAAATCATGCGCAGCGAGCTGCCGATATTCGGTTCGTCATCAAGGATAAGAATGCGCTGGGCGGGCATGTTAATAATCCATCGAATAATAACCTGGGCGGCTGCGAACCGTAAACTCAGGCCGGCTAATTTCGACTCGAATTCTATGGTAGCCCTGCTCCTGGATGTTGGACGGCGTGTAGCTCAACAGGTATTGCCCGTGGATCTCCTCGCCGATCTTGGTGACTGCTTCTTCGAACGCATGCTGCTTAAAGAACCCGTATTGGCGCCCGCCGGTATAGCGTGTGAGGACAGAAAGTGGATTCTCGACGACTACGGTCTTTATTCCGCCGTAGATTTCCAGGATCAGGGCCACCGGGTCTATGGCGAGCCCTCCCGGGAAAATCTGGCCCGCGGCATGCGCACGCGAGATGTTCATCGAATAGATGAGAATATTGTTCACCTCAGCTTCCGCAACCGCATCGCGCAGCTTGCTCTCACTACCCTGATCGCGAGTTTCCGAGATCAGCAGCAGGATGCGGCGGCGCTCGGGTGGCCGATTCTCAAGCAGACGGATGGACTGCAACGTGGCATCGATCAGATGACTCTTGCTGAATGCGGTATCAACCAGCTTCAGCGCATGCGTGAGACGGCCGAGGTCGCCGGTGAAATCCTGAATCAGTTCCACTTTCTGATTAAACGTGAAGATAGCAGCCTCACCGCCATCGCCCACCACCAGGGTGCCGAGCAACGGTCCCAGTTGGTGGATCTGCGGCAGGACGCCTTCCATAGCATTGTTGTCCTGGATAGCGACGGCTAGCGAGATCGGCAGGAAATCGGCATCTTCGTGAATCTGTTGCGGGACGTCGTTGTCGTAGAGTGTGAAATCCTGTGCTCCCAAGCCGTTGATGAATTTACCGTGTTGATCGGTGACGGAGGTGGGTGCAATCACCAGACGCACGGGAACGCGAGCGATGGGTGGTGGTTCCTGCGCCAGTAAAATCAGCGGAAGAATCGTGGCGCACGCTCCCAAGCGTGCCGCGTTCACACTCGTGTGAACGCCCTTTATTTTTTTAGGGTGTTCGCAAGANNGAGTGCGAACACGGCACGCATGAGTGCATTCGCCACGGGGTAGCAGGCCAGAATTCCCTGCCACACCAAAGCAGTAAGTTATCCAGCCGGCAGCAGGACACGGAAGGCCGCTCCTCCCAATTCGCCTTGGACCAACAGGATGTCGCCGCCAGAGAGCAGAGCGCTCTTGCGCGCAATGGATAAGCCCAATCCCATGCCACCGCGCTTAAACGAGATGGTTGGTTCGAACAACGTTGTGCCCGCACTGACCCCGGGGCCGGAGTCGTGAACTTCAATCGCCACTTGGCCGCTCGTCGCCTCCGTTACGCCCAGCACAACGCCGCCGGGCTCCGCGGCCTGCGCTGCATTTTCGAGCAGATTAGTGAGGACGCCCTTCACCAAATCTTCGTCCGCGTAAACCTTGGGCCGGTCGGGCGCAAGGCGCGTGCTATACACCACCTCCGGATGAGCAGCTCTCAGAAATGCGATGCGTTCTTCGAGCATCAAATTAATATCGATTGGCCGGGGCGAGATGGGCGGCTCGCTGGCAAAGTCGGAGAATGCGCGCACGCGTCGCTCCAGGCCCACAATCTCATCCACCACGATCTGCGCTGCCTGCTCATAGAACTCACCGCCCGCGCCATTCTGACGCGCTACAATCTCTTCCATCGTCAGCCGGATCGGCGTAAGCGAGTTTTTCACCTCGTGAGCCATCTTTCGCGCCAGCGCCTGCCAGCTTTCCAATCGCGTGAGGTAGACCAGCCGTTCCTGGGATTGCTTTAACTCTTCGGCCATGCGATTGAAGGCCTGGATCGCGGCGCCGATTTCGTCGTCACGCGCCACCGCGACACGATAATCCAAGTGGCCGGCGGCAACTTCCGAAAGACCTGTAGTTAGCTGCCGGATTGGTCGGCTGATACGGTGAGCGATGTAGATCAGCGCTCCGAACGCGACCACCCAGACCGTGGTTGCCAATACCAGAAATCCGCGTCTCAAATCGCGGGCAGCGCCGGCAGTCACCAATGCGCGGGCGTGCGCATATTGTTCTGAGAGTTGATTCATCTTCACTCCATGTAGCGAAGTGGAGTAGACCCAAACTTCATCGCCGTGACGGACCAGGTAGTCCATACGGTCGCCTTGATTTCCCGCCAGCCCAACATGCTCTGGTTCACTGGAGGCGAAGAACTCTTGGACTGCGGGGGGCCATTGAGTTTTGTTGGTTGAGGCGAAGCGCTCCGGAGCCACGCGGCCGAGCGCTGCATCCTGCTTCAGGGACTCGCGGGTGCGCTGGTACAACTCACGTCCCGTTTTCTCCAGCGCCTTGGATACCTGATCCAGCTCTACTGTGGAGGCCAGCGAGAAACTGGGTTCGAGCAACGATACCGAAATCCACGCTGTCACGAGCAACGGCGCGAGCGTAGCCAAGGCAAAAACCACGATCAAGCGGTTGCGGAGGCGATTCATTGCTTCACATCGGCGAGATGAAACGACGCCGATTCGAGCGTCCAGTGGTCCTGTTGAGGCCGCGGCGGACGGCTCAGCAGCTGAATTAAAGCCGGAATGCTGATGCCGGAGTCAGCGTTGGAAGAGACCTGTTCCTTCGGCTCGGCGGTGCGAATGTCGAGGCGTGCCCACAATTCTTTGTCGGCAGGCAGGCCCGCGGAGGGCACCAATAAATTTTCCAGGCACCACGATTCAGCGGCAATGGCGGAAAGACCCGCGGCCGATTTGCGGAAATCGCGGAGCCGCACCACTCGAAACTTCTCTTCCCACACATCGTAACTTATGCTGAATCGCTCCACGGCGGGCTGCCCTACAAAGTTGTTCTTCAAACCGGCGGCGATACGGAGCTGAAAATCAAACGGGACCGTCACACCATCGCGCAGGCGTTCCAGAGATTTGCCGCTCAAAAAATGCAATCGCGGAGCAAGCACGCGGATCTGGTCGGCAAAGCGGCGCACGAATAGATCCTCGCTGGACGCACTGAGGCCCAGGAGTTCCAAGCAAAGCAGCGCCTGCAGAAAAACCTGCGCTGCCAAGGACCGCTTTGTCGTACCCGTCAAAAATTCATACCTGCGATAAAGACCGGCTCAGCGCGGCCTTGCCGGATGGGGAATGCCACCGCCACGAGAACCGCCCCTTTCTGGAAAAGTCCCATGCCGCTGGATATTCCAACGCCGGCCGAGTGTCTGACCTCCGGCGCAGTTCCCTGGTCCCAAACCGCACCTGTATCATAGAATACCCGCACCACGCGGTACCCATAGGTGACGGAGCCGTGGATCATCCGGTTTCCGCCCAAAGGGTCGATATCATATTTATCCCAGCCGCGTAGCGTAGTATCGTCACCCAGCACAAAACGCTCAAACAGCGGCGCGCGCCCGTAAATCAGCCCTCCCACCAATGCTATCTCGATAGACTGGTGATCGTGCATCACAGCGTAACGGACGTTCACCGCGTGCCGTGTGTAGGCCAGGTCCGACCCGATTGATCTGGTGGCCGCGCGCAGGTTGTAGCCTGCATCCAGCTCCTGGTTGGTATCATCCGAATCGATCCAACGCTGATGATAGCGCAGAGTATTTATCACTGCGTTAGCCGATTCGGATGGCACGGCCGAAACTTGAGGCTGCAATTGTTCAAAGCTGAAGCCGATCGTGAGCGTTAACGGCGTGGCTAGAACAAAAGTGGCGCTGGGTTCAAAGTTCATTCTGGAACGATAAGCCCCAGCGCCAAGGGAAGAAGCATCTACACCACTCGCGATCGCGCTCAGAGTGGCGCCGTTGTACTGTTCGTGATAGGCATCGAATTCGAAGCCCATGCTGACCCGATCGGAGCCCAGCGATAGCCGTTCATACTTGGCCTGTATCCCGGTAAAACGCTCGGCCAGTGAGTCGCCATCGCTCAGCCCGGCGAAGCTGAATACGTTCGCGCCGATTCGCCCGATAGCTTGGCCGGCGCCCGTTCCACCTTCTCGCGAGTTGTACGCAAACTTCGGAATGGAGAGATCGAAATCGCTCTGTCCTTTTTCAACTTCGAAAAGAACCTTGATGGAATCCGGGTTACCTCCACGGAGCAGCTTGAAGGTAACGTCGTGCGCACGCAATTCACCGCGGATCCTGCCGGCCAGACGCTTCACCGCTTCGTCGTTCAGCCGGGATCCGATCAGCCGGTGCATTTCATCCAGGATGGAGGTGCTGAGCCGATAGTGATGCTGGTTGCTGAGGTCGACGCTTTCGACGGTATAGCGCGAGTTGACGTTCAGATCGGTGGCCTGATCCTGGTCCGCTGTGTCGTCGGCACGCTGCGCAGTTTGACCGAATAATGCGGTGGCAGCCAGGAGCGGGATAAGGACAAGCTTCATGGCGACCGGAGAATGCAATTGGGATTCCATCGGTAAGTTATTGTAGCAGCGATGTTTATTTGCCAATGATGTGTGCGATTACAGCACAGGTGTAGCCACGACCCGAAGATGGCGACGCGGACGAGCGATCATCTTATGATTTCAGTGCTGACCCAGCCGGTCGGGCCCGTCGTAACCTGGCAGCGGAAACTCGGATCGTGGATCGCTTTCCAGATTGTACGTCCAGCGTCTCCAGTGTGGCGGGTGGTTCCAGGTCGGCGTATATTCCACACCTGAAAAGGTACCCTTTCCAAAGTAAGAGGTAGCGGGAGTCCGGCGACCATGCCGGCATTAAAACAACGGCTCCGCCAAGAGACCTCCGGCGCGAGAAATCAGTCGCATCCATCAGGAAGAGCTGGTCCCTTGGGCCACCCTCACGGACAACGATCCACTTTCCGTCTGGCGACCATGCGCCGATGACGAACTCACCGCCGAGAGACCTTGTGGTTCCATGAACCAAATCGATCATTTCCAGGTGAAGATTGCGATCGATATTGCTGCCGAAAGTGGCAATGGCTTGCTCACCGTTCGGAGATAGACTAAGGTCGTCCCAGGACCTCGAGTGTAAACAATCGGTGTGCAGCACTTGTCTGACATTCCCTCCAGAAAGCAGAATCTCAAAAACGCCGCAGTTTCCCTGCCCCAGATTGCCCGAGATGACGATCTTGTCCTGACGCGATGAGACCGCAAAGCTTCTGATGCTAGCTCCGCCAGCGCCAGGAACAGGACTTATGCGAGTTGGGTTGAACTCTACTCTTACGAGACCCGATTTGTATCGCGCCACGTCCGCCCTGTCGGCAATGGCGACGCCATATATTGACTTTCCGTCCGGGCCAAACGTCGCAGTGTGAAGGCGGAAGGGCAGAGCGATGGTGATTGCGTTCCCCCTCGATGGAAATATCCGCAGGGCATCCGAGTGTCGGTCGAAAATGTAATTAGCGGTTTCGTAAGGATACGAAGGACCCGTTAATGCGGCAGAGTTGGCCGGAACCTGGGCTTGCAGAAGCAACGACACCATCGTCAGGAGCAACAATGGTTTCATTCAACCTGCCCGTTGCCCGGTTACGGAACTTTCGCGGCCTTGGCGCGCTGATCGGCTGCCGCCAGCACACCATCAACCGATGGAACAATCAACTGCCGGCGCCCCAGCTTGATCAGACCGCGGCGCGCCAGTGTGTTGAGCGTGGTGGAAGTTGTTTCCCGCGTGGCGCCGATCAGGCTGGCCAGTTCGCCTTGCGAGAGCGGGATCGAATACTCCGATCCGTTCGCTTTCGCGCCGAACATGCGCGCTAGTTCCGCCATGTAATAGAGGATGCGATATTCCACGTCGTGGAGGCACAGCAGCTCGATCTTTTTCTCCAATTGACGTTTGCGCACCGTCAGCACTCCCGAAATATCGCGCCAGAGTTCAGGACGCTTTTCGCATACGCGCAGAAATATATCGCGTGGAATAACGTAAATCACGCCTTCCTGCAAGACCTCGGCCGCCATAGTGCGGCTGGACTCGGATCCCAGGCACTGTTCGCCGAATATTTCGCCGGATCCCACGATCTGAAGAATGATCTCCTTGTTGTCATGGCCGCGTTTGTAAGTCTTGACCAGCCCCGAGTCAATGAAAAAAATCATGTCCGCAGGACTGCCCTCGGAGTAGACAGTTGCGAAACGCCGGTTGGGAGAGAACTTCGTCACTCCGTCCTGGCCGATCAGATCGCTACGCACGGCGGCGGCGAGAGATGTAGATTGCAAATCCATCGATCCTGTTAATTATAGTCCGAATGTCAAGCCCATTGTCACAAATAATGTACCCCTATGAGGAATCTCGCAACTGACTGGCGAACTTCGCGGCCCGGCGAAAATGCTCCTGCATCGGCCCAGACTCCAGACCCTTGGAAAACTCCTCAAGCTTAGCGATGTAACTTCTGAGAGCGACTCGAATAGATTCCCGGTTGGTGGCCAGGATATCGCCCCAAATATCGAAGGAACTAAGGGCCAGGCGCGTGCTGTCTACAAGAGCCGGACCGAAGACGCCAGATTCGGGCTCCGAGCGGCCTTCGAGCAGTGCCGCCAAAGCAGTGGACGCAAGTTGCGGCAGATGCGAGGTGTAGGCCACGATCTGGTCGTGTTCCTGGGCACTCAAAATTACGGTGAAAGCGCCAATTTTCTCGATCCAGCCAATAAAATCCCGCGCTTGCGCGCTCTTCAGTTCAATATCCGAGCTTGGCGTCAGGACGTAAGGGCGTCCGACGAACAAATCAGCCTCAGCCGCTTCGACACCCCGCCGCTCGCGGCCCGCCATGGGATGTCCACCCAGGAACTGGCAGCGTGAGATGGCGCCGGCTCGTTCCACAATAGTACTCTTCGTACTACCTGCATCTGTGACTAGCGCATCCGGGCGCACCCAGCCGTCGAGTTCCGGCAGGATTTCGATAATGCGAAGGATGGGCTGCGCCAGGTAAATCAGGTCCGCGGTCTCGGCCGCGTTCTGAGCAGGCATTCCCTCATCGATGACTGAGAGTTCGAGCGCGCGCCGAATCGTTTCGGGCGAACTGACACCGATAATGCGCCCGGAAAAACCGGCCTTTCGCAAAGCCAGCGCGAACGATCCGCCGATGAGCCCGACTCCGAAGATGGCTACGGTATTCACGCGTGGGGCGGACCCCCTGGTCCGCGGCCGACGCCCCCGTCGGNNCGGACCTGGGGGTCCGCCCCACGATTTCACGGGAATAAGTAGTTCTGGGGAAACTGAGTGACATTTGAAGAGCGCTTAAATCGACCGATCCACGGCCTTGGCGATGATCCGCAACTGGTCCATCAACTCCGCGAACTGCTGCGGCCGCAGCGATTGAGCACCGTCGCTGAGGGCGTGATCGGGGTCGGGGTGCACTTCCACCAGCAGCCCGT
>PMUN01000341.1 GCA_003166875.1 Bryobacterales bacterium
GCGAGCGTAAGCGACCGGTGATCGCCGCCCTGCTCCATAGGCTGGAGAAAATCGATACGCTCCCCGCGCATCAGCAGAACGCCGTTTTGAGAAGCATCGGCCGCTGATAACTGAAGGAGCCCACGAGCACGCTTATCGCCGAGAAGTCGCTGCCCGAAGCCTTGTCCTTGCAAAGCGAACAGCAATGGTTAGAGCAAATGTGTCTCCGGTGTGCGACACCTCCAGGCGCAAGCAGAAATCCTCACGATAGCCGCGCACTCCCGCCACTTTCTGCCGCTCCCAGTAGTTGCTTGGCGGCGCCGCCAACCGTCGCCAGAAACTCCGAGAGTCCGGTCGGCTTGGTGATGTATAAATTGGCGCCGAGCCGGTACGCCTTTTCTCTATCCTCCGGCGAATTGGATGAGGTGAGAACGGCCACCGGCACTTGAGCCAGATGGGGCCAGGATCGAATCATCCGCAGTATCTCCAGGCCATCCGCTTTAGGCAGATTGATATCCAGGAAAATAAGATCGGGCACGCCGCCGCTTGTGGCATCGATAAGATAGACCCGCGCGGCGTTTCCATCGTTAATCTGGGTAAGTTCGAATGGGACACCGCTGGCTCGCAACGCTTCCTTCACCAGGTAAACATCCGGTGCGTGATCCTCGACGATTAGAACCCGAGCCATGCTACCCGGCTGCGCCGCCGGACGCTCCCTTCGTAGAAATGGAAAACTTGAAAGTAGATCCACGGCCTGGCTCCGATTCCACCCAAATGCGGCCACCGTGCCTCTCGACAATGCTCTTGCAGATTGCCAAACCTACGCCGGTTCCTGCTCGCGTATTGCCATGCAGGCGCTTGAATACTCCGAACACATACTCTTTGTATTCGGCAGGAATCCCAATGCCATTATCGCATACGCTTAGCACCCATTCCTCGCCATTTTGCTCCGCCGTAATGCGGATCATCGGAGCCTGGTCACTCCTATACTTGATGGCGTTGCTGATCAGGTTTTGAAAAAGCTGAATCATTTGCACTTTATCGGCGTGCAGGGTCGGCAGCGGTCCGGTTTCGAGCGCCGTCCCGCTCTCCTCAATGGCAAGCTGGAGATTATGCACCGCCAGATCCACGGCGTCCTTCAAGGCAAACTCCTTGAGCGGCACGTCTTCGTGATGAACAGTGCGGGAATAGGTTAGTAAGTCAGTAATCAAAAGCCGCATCCGGGTAGCAGCGGAAATCACATAACTCATGAATTCGTTTGCTTCTCCGTCCAGCTTTTCTCCGTACCGGTCCGCCAGCAACTGAGTGAACGTAACCACTGTCCGCAGGGGTTCCTGCAAATCGTGCGACGCAGCGTAGGTGAACTGTTGCAGGTTGGCATTGGACCGCGCCAACTGGTCGGCATGCTGGGCGATGGATTTGATCGCGAGCGCGCGCTCGGTGATATCCCGCGCTATCTTGGAAGCTCCCACAATTTTCCCGGACGCATCCAGGATGGGCGAAACAGTCAGCGAGACATTCACCAGACGGCCATCCTTTCCCCGCCGGATGCTCTCGAAATGCTCTACCCGCTCCCCCTGTTTGATGCGTTCCAGAATTGCAAGCATTTCACCGGCGCGATCGGGCGCCGCAAGGAGGGAGATAGGCCGGCCAATCATCTCGGCAGCCGAATAACCAAAGAGCCGTTCCGCGCCTTTGTTCCAGCTAGTGATCAAGCCATTGAGATCCTTGCTGATAATGGCGTCATCGGAAAATTCCACCACGTCGGCCAGCAAGCGAGTGGCCTCTTCGACCTGCTTGCGCTCGGTGATATCGCGGAACACCAACACTGTGCCGCGAACTTTTCCGTCTACTCCGCGAACTGGGGCGCCGCTATCGTCAATCGGGATTTCGGTCCCATCTTGTGCGATGAGAATGGTGTGGTTCGCGAGCCCCACCACCGTGCCTTCCCGCATGACCTTCCGAACGGGGCTTTCGACAGTCGCGCGAGTATGTTCGTTCACGATTCGAAACACATCATCCAGAGGCAGGCCTCCCAGATCAGCCTCGCCGGTGCGGAGCAAGGCGCGGGCCGTTGGGTTGGCAAACTCGATGCGACCTTGTGCATCGGTGGCGATGACCGCGTCTCCGATGCTGGTCAGGGTGGTTTGAAGCATGTCGCGGGCTTCGCGAGTTTCTCCCAGGGATTGTTCCCGGGCGAGAACCGCACGATTCGTCATCACGCTGGCCGCGATGAGAAAAGCGAAGAGAATCAGCGAGCCCGCGATCATCACCAACTCGGTCTGCCGCGCGTACATCTTTTCGTGGCGAGATGCGTCAATCAGCGCCGAGTATTCCCGTTTCTGAATTCCGGTGCACAGTTCGCGAATCTGATCCATCAACTGCTTACCCCGGCCGGTATGGACAACGGCCAGCGCGGCTTCCAGGCTTTGGCTCTGGCGGAGCTCGACGGTTTTGTGAAGCTCGGCGAGTTTTTGATCCAGCAGCGCGCTTAGGCGCGACGCGTCCTCGGGCTGATCGCCCGTTCGAGTGAGAAGGCTCTTCAATTTCGCCATCTCGCCGGAGGCAAGCTGGATGGCCAGGTAATACGGCGCCAGGTATTTCTCTTCGCCCGTGAGCAGGTATCCGCGTTGCCCGGTCTCGGCATCCTGAACGGTGGAAAAGAGGCGCTGTGTGGAGTCTAGAATCCCACGCGTGTGCTCCTCGTCGGCGCTTGCGCCACGATACTGAGCCCAGTCGCGAAAGAACATCCCTCCCATGGCCAGCAATATCAGTGCCGCGATCGCCAGCATCACAGAGTCCGGCCGTAACCGCTTCACACTCAGAGTTGACGCTCTTTCGACATATGTTGTTTCAGGGTATAACGAACCCTGAAGTCGAGGAATTCAAGAATTCAGGAAGTCGAGGAAGGTGGAAGGGCTTCTTTTATTCTATAAGATCAATGAAATTGCTTCGTGAGGGCGTACCGTAAGGGGAACGCCACACGTCAGGGAGAATTATGTTTCGACTTCACTCCCTATGCGCCGTGTCTCTTTTTCTGATGCTCGCGCCGGCGCCCGCTCAGGAAACCAGCGATGCCAACAAGCTGCCCGTGAAGCGCGTGGTTCTTTATAAGAACGGCGTCGGGTACTTCGAGCATCTGGGCCAGGTTCGCGGCAACCAAGACGTCTCCATTCCCTTCACATCCGGTCAGCTCAACGATGTTCTCAAGACGCTCACGGTGCTGGATCTCAACGGAGGCCGCATCGCCGGAGTGGCCTATGGAACGGCGGCTCCGCTGGATCGCCAACTGGGCGATTTGCGCCTTCCATCCAGCGACAAGACTACGCTCGCGGAGTTTCTGGGCGCTCTGAGGGGAACGCGCCTGGAAGCTCGCAACGGAACAACCACAATAACCGGCCGGCTGCTCAGCGTGGAGCACAAGACGCGCGTTTCCGGCGGGACCACCCTCGAAGTCGACTACATTTCGCTGATCACCGACTCGGGCGAGATCAAGACCACTGAGGTATCACCGGCGTTTTCGGTCCGGCTGTTGGAGCATGGTCTGGCGGGCAAAGTGGATAGGCTGCTGGATCTGGTCTCAGCCGAACGCGAAGCAGACGTGCGCCGCATGGTGGTGTCCACGCAAGGGTCGGGCGACCGTTCTTTGTTCGTCAGTTACATCAGCGAGGTTCCCGTATGGAAGGCCACCTACCGCATCGTGCTCAACTCCAAAGGACAGGATCATCTGCTGCAAGGCTGGGCCATTGTAGACAACACCACCGGGCAGGACTGGGAGAATATCCATTTGTCGCTGGTGGCGGGCGCGCCGCAGAGTTTCATCCAGAATCTTTCGCAGCCTTACTATTCCAGACGGCCGGTGGTGCCGTTACCGGAAAGCGTGCTCAGCACTCCCCAGACGTTTGAGTCGACACTGATCCCCGGTGCGGCTGTGCTCAGCGGGACCATTAATGACCCAAGCGGCGCTGTAGTCGCTCAAGCTACTGTAATAGCCGTCGCAAACGGTGCCCGCGTGGGTGAGGCAAGAACGGATCCTTCGGGCCGGTACGAATTTCAGACGCTGCCTGATGGTCCAGTGCAATTGCAAGTCGAGGCTCCGGGCTTCCAGCGCACGGTGATCAACGGCGTGCTGATTGCGCCTGGAAGAACGGCGCAACAGGATGCTACTCTTCACGTTGGTTCGGTCAGCGAAACTGTATCCGTGAACGCGGCCGTTGGTACGGCGGTTCAGACAGAAACCGCGGAGGTAAGTGCATCTCGCACGGCCGGAAGCGGCAGAATGCTTGGGACAGGAGCGGCCTTGGGTGCATCCGGCCGCGGGGGTGGATTCGGATCGGGCGCTGGCGGCAGCTTTGGAGGCGGCGCCTACGCTGTTGGCGCGGCACGGACCCGCGCGGGATCGGCTGCCATGGCACAAGACCTGGGCGACCTCTTTGAATACAAGCTCAAAGATCCGATCACTATCCTCAAGAACCGCTCGGCTCTGGTCCCCATTGTCCAATCCAATATTGCCGGCGAGAAAGTTTCCATCTGGAACGAATCGGCCGGATTACCTCGGCCGCAGCGCGCACTTTGGCTCACCAACTCGAGCGGACTAACTCTGGATGGCGGGAGTTTCAGCGTGCTTGAAGACGAAACCTTCGCCGGTGAAGGCGTCTTCGATCCGATTCGCCCCGGCGAGAAACGCCTGATTTCGTATGCCACGGATCTTGCTCTCAATGTTCGGTCGAAGCAAGGGAGCGAGGCGCAGCGTGTCTCCCAAGTGCTGGTGAGCCACGGCATGATGACGCACATGAGCGAGATGCGCGAAAGCAAAACCTATACGTTCCGCAACGAAGACAGCTCGCCCAGAACGGTAATCGTGGAACATCCGGTTCGAAACGGGTACACGCTACGCAGCGAGGCGCAGCCTGTGGAAACCAGCGCCGGCTGGATGCGATTCCGGATAGAAGTGGCGCCCAAGCAGACTGCGTCGCTCGGGATTGATGAAGCGCGGCCGATTCAATCGAGCTACCAGCTCACTAACATTACGGATGCGCAGGTGAGCTTGTTCGTGCGTGAGAATTCCATAGATAAAACTGTAGAAGCCGCGCTCCGGCGTATTCTCGCGCAGAAGGATGTGATTGCGGATCTCGAGTCACAGAAGGAAGACCGCGAAGGTCAGATGGGAAAGATTTTCGACGACCAACAGCGGCTGCGGGAAAACATGAAGGCTCTCAAAGGCAGCGCGGAGGAGAAAGCGCTGCTGCAACGTTACACCCAGCAACTGAACGAACAGGAGAATCGCCTGGAAACGCTACGCAAGGAGAGCCAGCAACTAGAAGCGCAGAAGGACAGTGCCCAAGCGGCGCTCGACAAAATGATCCAGGAGTTGTCGTTTGATGTGAGGTTGACGTAGGACAAGCCTCCCGCTTGTCCAGTTGGCAAGCCGGAGGCTTGCCCTACGCTCCCTTAAACATGAGGATCTTTGAAGAACCGCGAGCGTAACTCTGATGCGCGGGGCTTCGACCTGCAACTAGACCGCGATCAAGTCGATTCTATGGACCACCGCTACAAAATCTTGCGGGCGCCGCGCGGGATCTTTGTCCGTCAGCTCCTGAATCAATTCCAGGAGCCGAGGAGGCGCTCCCAATCGCGCGAGCGGTTCCAGATCCACGGGCTGGTGCAGAATCAAATCGAAGATCCCGTCCACGGTCGGCGCTTCAAACGGCCGCGTCCCGGAGAGCAGCTCGAACAGCAGCACTCCGAAGGCGTATACGTCCACCAGGTGCGTTGGTTTCAGACCGCGGATTTGTTCCGGCGCCATGTAATAGGGCGTGCCGACCGTGAAACCGGCGCCGGTGAGCGAGAGATCCTCCGACTTGGCAATGCCGAAATCCACCAGCTTCACCTGGCCCGTGATGTCCACCCGGATATTGTCGGGTTTGACATCGCGATGGATGATGCCCTTCGAATGAACGTAGGCAAGCGCGCATGCAATCTGGCGCACCAAGGCAAGCTTCGAGCGCAGATCGCCGCTTCGCCCTTCGCGAATCTGTTTGCGCAGGCTTTCTCCCGCCAGGTACTCCATAACCAGGAACGGGCGTCCGTCCACTTCGCCGTAATCGTAAAACGCGATAACGTTTTCGTGCGTGAAGCTTCCGGTGAGGCGGGCTTCGGCGAGAAAGCGAGCTTTGGTCTCCTGGTCGGCCAGGCCGGTTTCGGAGAGAATCTTGAAGGCCACGGTGCGGCCCAGGTTGCGATCACGCGCCCGGTACACCTGGGCCTCGGTCCCGCCCAGGCATTCGAGCAGGTCGTACTTTCCAACGTGGTGCGGAAGTTGCACGTTCGCCTTGATTATTCAAGAGTATAGCCTTAGCGAAGGCGGGGGGCGTAATAGTTTTGAAGAATTTGCCGATAGAGAAGGTGAGATGCGCCGTCAAGAGAGAGCCGAGGTCGTAGTCGAGGTAGATGTCATGTGGACGGACCGCCAGGGGCATGAACGATTCGCCACTGCGCGCGCCATCGATATTTGCGAGTCCGGCATTCGGGTCCAGGTGCCGGAAGCTCTCCCGGAGCGTTCCTTTGTCAGATTGCGCGCAGACAAGATTGGATTGGCCGGCTCGGCGTCCGTGCGAAGCTGCATCAAGAAGGGCACCAAGTTCCTGGTTGGGCTGGAGTTCAGCGGAGGGATGAGGTGGAAGCGCCCAGCCGCCGTCAAAACACAGGCTGCGCCGGTCGAGACCCCGCTGCCGGTTGCCCGATAGAAACTTCCTATCTGCCCGATAGAACTTTCCGATAATGTCCGCCTCTCTGTTAGAGGATCATGGACTATGCCTTATCGATTCTGGCTGGCGCTCGTGGCGCCGGCCCTTGCCGTGGCGCAAGCCCTGCCTCCGGCTACCGAGACTCGCCTCAGCAATCTGGAAGCTGCGGTCAAGTCGGCGCAGAGTGCCGGCGACAATGCCTGGATGCTGGTCAGCGCGGCGCTGGTTCTGATGATGACCGGTCCCGGCCTGGCCTTGTTCTATGGCGGGCTGGTGCGGCGCAAGAATGTCCTCAGCACCATGATGCACAGCTTCGCCCTGATGGCTGTGGTCAGCATCGTGTGGGCCATCGTCGGCTACAGTTTGGCTTTCGGCGAAGGGAACGCTTTCTTCGGCGACCTCCGTTATTTATTTCTTAACGGCGTGGGCGCCGCGCCGAATGCCGATTATGCGGGCACCATTCCGCAGCAGACCTTCATGATCTACCAGCTCATGTTCGCGATCATTACGCCCGCGCTGATTTCGGGGGCATACGCCGAGCGCATGAAATTCAGCGCCATGCTGCTGTTCACGGTGCTGTGGCTGCTGATTGTTTATTTCCCGCTGGCGCACATGGTGTGGGGAAAGGGCGGCTTCTTGAACGCGTTCTTAGGTGGAAAAGTCCCGTGCTTGGATTTCGCGGGCGGGACGGTGGTGCACATCAGCTCCGGAGTCTCGGCCCTGGTGTGCGCTCTGTATCTTGGAAAGCGGCGCGGCTATATGACCGAGCCGATGAAGCCGCACAGCCTGGTGATCAGCGTTATCGGCGCCTGTTTGCTGTGGGTGGGTTGGTTCGGTTTTAATGCCGGCAGCGCGCTAGCGGCTTCGCCGCTGGCCACCAGCGCATTCGTGGCCACGCATTTCGCAACCGCCGCGGCGGCGCTGGGCTGGATGTTCGCCGAATGGATCAAGAATGGCAAGCCCAGCATGTTGGGCGCAATCTCCGGCGCAGTTGCGGGATTGGTTGCTATCACGCCCGCATCCGGATTCGTGAAACCGTTCCCGGCCATGCTGATCGGATTGGTGGCCGGGGTGCTGTGCTACTTCATGGTCACGGCCGTTAAAAGCAAGTTCGGCTATGATGACACTTTGGACGCCTTCGGAGTGCATGGCGCGGGCGGGACCATCGGCGCGCTGCTGACCGGCGTCTTCGCAACCAACCTGGTCAACGACGGATTGAAGGATTCAGCCGGCAAGGTTCTTCCTTTGGGAATGGTGGACGGCAACGGCGGCCAGGTGCTGAATCAGGCCATCGGCGTGCTGATTTCCTGGGCGCTGGCCATCGTAGGGACACTTATCATTTTGAAGATTTGCGACGCGTTGCTAGGCGTCCGTGTCTCGGCTGAGCAGGAGCTCGAAGGACTGGACGTGAGCATGCACGGTGAAGAAGGATATAATCTCGAAACGTAGTAGGGAAACACGTAGGGAAACACATAGGGAAACCAGGCGCGACATCATAAACCAGCCATGAAAAAAATTGAAGCTATCATCCAGCCCCACAAACTGGAGGACGTCAAGGAGGCGCTGAAGGCCATCGGCATCGACGGGATGACCATCACCGAAGTCCGTGGGCACGGGCGTCAGAAGGGTCATAAAGAGGTCTATCGCGGCATGGAATACCAGGTGGATCTCTTGCCCAAGGTGAAGGTGGAGATGGTGGTCCCCGATGGCCGCGCCGACGAAGTGATCCATACGGTAGTGGCGAGCGCGCGCACCGGTAAAATCGGAGACGGCAAGGTTTTCATCTACGATGTGGCCGAAGCTATCCGCATCCGCAACGACGACCGAGGCGAAGGGGCGCTGTAACCCCAAAACCCGTTTCTCGTTTCTCGTTTCTCGTTAGGAACGCAGCACCGTGCGAACCAGAAACGAGAAACTTTTGTTCCCAGCCAGTGTTAGTATGCGCTGTATGGCGAAACTCTGGCTACTTGTTGTCTTCACTTTTGCTCAGGCCTTTGCTCAACCCCAAATTGGGGGAGGCACCTGTAGCACGGTTTCTTTGAGCGGAAACTACGCGGTGACGCTCACGGGCCGGCAAGCCTCATCGACTGCATTCACGAGTGTTTACCAGGCAAATGGCGTGGCCAACTACGACGGCCAGGGACATGTCACTTTCACGCTCACCGCCAACAGTAACGTGAGTGCGGTGCAGCCGGTGAAGGAAGCCGGCACGGTCAGCATTTCTTCGAATTGTACGGGGACGTTGACCTTTCCGACCGAGACCTTCAACCTGGCTGTTTACAACCAAGGCAAAGGGTTCCTCTTTTCGGGAACCGACAACACATCCTCGTTCTCCGGCACCGGTAGCACGCAGCCGGCTGCGTGCGTCACCGCAACGCTGTCGGGAGTGTACGCTTTCAGCGCCAATGGATTTAATCTCAGCGGCACTGCGATATCCAGCGTCGCGGACTTGACGGGGCTTCTCCAGTTCGATGGGGTAGGCAAGCTGACCGGTAATTGGACCACGACCTCCGGCACCACCATGACCCAGGTTGCCGCCACTGGAACATACGCCGTCAACACTCCCAGCAGTTGCCTGGGCACGGCCACACTGGCCGACGCCAACGGCAAAGCATATACATTCGCTTTCAGCCTTAACGATCCAACGGGCGCGAATTTTCTTTTGCTCGCCTCCGGTCCGGAGATAACTTTTTCGGGGAACGGACACTCCTCCTATCTGAACCCCAGCCAGTCCGTCAGCAACGGGGCGAGCTTCAAGGCCGGCGAGACTGCGCCGGGATCGATTTTCTCGATCTTTGGGGAAAACCTGGGAGCGGCTCCGGGCGTGGATGCTGCGGTACTGCCGCTGCCGGGAAACATTGGTCCAGCGCACGTGACCGTCAATGGCGAAACGGCTCCCCTTTTCTACGCGGGCCCGGGACAAATCAATGCGCAGATGCCTCTGGATATCCCGCCTGGTTTGGCAACGATCGTTGTCACCAATGGAAATGCGAAGAGCAATGCTGCCGCGGTGACGATTCCTCAGGCGGCGCCCGGGATTTTTATTTATGGGCCTGACAATCACGCTGTCGTCATCAATCCAAGCGGGGCCACCAACGCGGACGGCGTACCGGCGCATGTCGGCGAAACTGTTGTGGCATACTTCACCGGCGGCGGACCGGTGACGCCATCCGGGACGTGGGCCACTGGGGACGCTTCGCCGGACGGGAAGTCGCCAGTGACTTCCACCAACTCTGTTACTGTGAACGGCAAGGCCGCCGATGTCATTTATGTGGGTCTGTCGGGAGGCTCGGTGGGACTTTATCAGGCGAATTTTGTGATTCCCCAGGTGGCCGCAGGCGATCACCCGCTGGTGATTACTATCAACGGAGTGAAGTCGAACTCGGCTGCGATTACTGTGGCTGAATAAGCGTTGCCGGAACTAGAAAGGCACCGACCGGTTACTGGCTGGCTAAGGCCTCCATCGGCGAAATCCGTGCAGCGCGATGCGATGGCACCAGACACGCGACGAGAGACACCACGCCGATGATCGCGGCCGCGCCAGCCAGGATCGCCGGGTCAACCGGGGGCACATGATACAGGACCGCCCGCATGGCTCGGCCCGCGAGCAAGCCTCCCAGGATGCCAAGCGTCGTGCCCGCGGCTAGCAAGCGCAGAGCGAGAGAGAAAAATTGGTTGCGGATCTGTTCCGGCCGCGCTCCCAATGCCATGCGAACGCCGATCTCCCGGCGGCGCTCGGTAACGGCGTAGCTCAATACGCCATAGGTGCCAATGGCGGTCAGCAGCAGAGCGATCGCCGAAAAGATGCCCGCCAGCAAAGCCGGTGAGCGGCGAGTTGTCAGGCTATCGGCGATGCGGGTTTCCATGGACCGGAGATCGCTCACCGGCAACTCCGGGTCAATTCGCCTGACGGTCTCTTGCATCATCGACGCCATCGACTCCGGAGATAAGCTGGTGCGCGCAGTTATGAAAATGTCATCGCCGGCGCGGAAGATGTAGGGATAGTAGACCGCGCCTTGTGCGGCGTCGTCCGTAAGTCCAGCTTGCTTCACGGCACCTACTACGCCGACGACTGTGAATGCCTCGGCATCGGCTCTGGCTTCGCCGCCTTCGAACAAACGTTGGCCGACAGCGCTGGAATTTGGCCAATAATAACGAGCGAAGTCTTCATCCACGACGCAGACCCGCTGGGTGCGGCGCGAATCGGCGGGCGTGAGGAAGCGGCCGGCCTGCAAGGAAAAGCCGAGAGCGCTGAAGTAATCGCCGCCCACGCCATAAGAATAGTGACCGCGCAGAGTCTGGCCAGGCCGCAGGACGTAGCCTTTCACGGCAGCGGCACTTTTGCCGCTGTTGCCGCTTAGCGGAACATTGTTCACTACGCCAGCCGTCAACACTCCCGGCAGTTGGCCGATTTCCTTGGTGAGCCTTTCAACGAACTGAAGGCGTGCCGTCGCGTCCGGATAGCTCTTCCAGGGAAGGGAAATGCGGCCTGTGAGAACATGTTCCGGACGGAAACCAGGCGCGACGGCTGTGGCCCGTTCGAGACTCAAGCCCAGCAATCCTGCGCCGGTCAATAAAGATAACGCTAAGGCAATCTGCCCGACAATGAAACCATGCCGCAAACGTTGAGCGGCACGGCCGCTGGTTCCACCGCGACTTTCAGCTTGCAGCCTGTTGGTAAGGTGGTCACGAAGATTGAACCAGGCGATCGGCGCCGACAGCATGATCCCGATCAGGACGGCTCCAACAAGCGCAACTACTGCCAATCGCGTATCGAAGGCGATGCTGGCTCCCAGCGGTAAGCGATCCACGCCCAGCCGGGTCAGCAGACGGATTCCGCCAGCGCCGAGGCCGAGGCCGAGCAGTCCTCCAGTTAGAGCGAGCAGCGTAATTTCGACCATTACTTCGCTCACCACGTGTCGGCGGTTCGCGCCCAGCGCCTGCCGGACTGCCATTTCCTTGCTCCGGCCGTTGGCGCGGATGAGCAGCAGGTTTACCAGGTTGATTGCTCCTATCAGCAATAGAGCCAGCGCGCCCGATTGCATCAATAGCAACGTGGGACGGATCTCGGCAACATGATCGGCGTGGAGGGGGATCACGATCGATCGAAAACCGGCGTCGGCCATCGTCTTGGCCTGGGGATCGTCCACTTCCAGTGTGGCGTTCTGCGCGTCGATTTGCGATTGAGCTTGCGCCAGCGTGGCGCCCGGTTTGAGGCGGGCGATCAACTGTTTGGAGTTGCCTCCCGAATGCCGCTCGGAGGGAGCGCGGTCTTGCGGGCGAGAGGCGAACGGCAAATAAAGCCGGGACTCCGAGGATAGAAAACGGAAGTCGGGAGGCAATACGCCGATTACGGTTTTCGGAACGCCGTCCACGCGGATTTGGCGGCCGATCACGTGCGGATCGGTGTTGAAGCGCTGGCGCCAATAGACGTCGGTCAGAATGGCGACGTTGTCGGTTTCATAGGTAGTTTCGGCTTCTGTAAAAGTGCGCCCGAAACGAGGCCCGACACCGAGCGTAGTGAAAAACTCGGGAGAGACCCGCGTAATTTGCGCGCGTTCCGTGGAGCCGGTCTCGCCAATAATCCCCGTACCAAAGTTGTAGAGGGAGAGCGATGCGAAAGCTGGAATGCGACCGCGCCGTTCGTAGTAATTGGTGATGGAGGACCCATCGCGGTCAACGCCCGCTTTCGGGTAAGTGTTGAACATTGTGACCAGGCGGCTGGCCTCGGGAAACGGGAGCGGGCGGAGCAGGATGGAGTCCATCACGGCGAAAATCGTGAGGTTGGCCCCGAGACAGATGGCCAGAGTGAGCAGGGCTGTGGCTGTGAATCCGGGCGTTTTTCGCAGCAGGCGGGTGGCGTATCGCAATTCCCGCAGAAGCTCGTCCAGCAAGTGCAGACCGCGCGCCTCGCGGCAGTCGCTCTTGACATTCTGCAGGCTTCCGAACTCAATGCGAGCCAGACGGGAGGCTTCTTCGGGCGCCACTCCTCGGCTCACCAGGTCGTCCGCGAATTGCTCCATGTGGAAACGCAACTCTTCGGACATGCCGTCCTCGAACTCGCGCCGAAACGTGAGTATGCGAAACAGTGAACGACTGCGCTTCCACATGTCACACCTCCTCCGGCGTTGTATTCAAGGCCGAAGCGATCGCGGACGCAAGCCGGTTCCAACCGGCCGTTTCTTCACGCAGGCGGCGACGGCCCGCGGCGGTTAAGGTGTAATACTTCGCGCGGCGATTGTTCTCGGTTTGTCCCCATTCAGCCACGATGAGATCCTGATGTTCCAGCCGATAGAGCGCCGGATACAAGGACCCTTGCGGAATTTCAAGCGCGTCGCCCGAGATCTGTTGAATGCGAAGCAACACGCCATATCCATGCAGAGGTTTCAAGGAAACCGCCTTGAGGATCAGCATGTCGAGCGTGCCGGGGAGCAGGTCTGCGGTTTTGCCCACGTTCTGGTCGTCTCCTAGTCTAACTAGGAGTATAACTCATCTCTCCTAGTTTGACAAGAGGAGATCAGTCTTTCTTGGCGATCCAACTTAAATAGGGTTTGTATTCAGCGCCGGGCGGCGCCACTTCAAACTTGCCGTTGAGCGAGGGTCCGTCGAGGGAATAGAACAATCGGAAGCGCGGCCCGGGCTGGGTCCCGTCCGATTCGAAGACTGCTTTATTGGTGGCGGGGAAGGACAGGTTGTAGCGGATGACGTGCCCTTCGGTATCGAAATAAATAGCGCGCGGCGAATCATTCGGCGCATCGAGATAAATCACCATCAGGTCATCGTGCTGCGCCCCGGAGTTATACCCGGCATGATTGCGGCGCACGATTATTTTACGATTCAATTCCGGTTCGAAGGAGAAGCCGCCCTGACCGGCGCCTTGAGGCGTGTCTTTTTCGCCCGCGATGCCGGTCCATTTGCCCAACAGGAATTCGAGCTTGCTCCAGGAAGTATCGGCGGTGCTTTGACACCAAAGCGGCGGAGCGCTGAATAACACCGCGCTCAGGATGAAGTTGGTCAGGGTGCGCATAGCCAATATTCTGGCACTGTCCCCTTGCTCACGCGCGGGGCTACAAATCGGACGGGTCGGCATAACATGAGTCGATGTAGCCCCGCGCGTGTGCAAGGGGACAGTGCTAGCGTTGCACCGTAATATCGAGCGATGCCGTCACTGCCTTGTGGTCCGCGCCTTCGGCCGTGAGCGTGTAATGCGTGGTTTTGGCCGGTGCAACGTCGAAGCAGCGGCTCAGGGATGGCCAGACTTTTTCAACGGGCGGATCCAACCGCACTTCTTTCGCATTCACTACACCGTAACAGAGTTGCGCCTTTCCGCTAGCCGCGATGATGCCGTTGCTCGAGTAGAACTGGAAAATTTCGACATGTCCGGCGTACTTTGCCAGCGGATCGCTGGTCACGGGCGGGCGCGCGGCTGCGATCTGAGAGGCGTGACGCTGCCACAAGACCCAGCCTACGTACAGGGCTGTAACGAGAACTGGGATCCACATCAGCTGGACCAGATTCTTCACGCTTTTATCTTAACGGACGGTTAACACCCTTCTCTTGGGAGCGTCTTTTGGACCAGGGAGGCTCAATGCTGGACAATCTTTGGCGGGATCTGCACTACACATTCCGGATGTTCGCGAGAAATCCCGGTTTCACAGTGATTGTCGTGGCCACGCTAGCGTTGGGCATCGCGGCCAATACGGCTGTCTTTAGTATAGTCAGCGCCATCCTGTTGCGGCCGCTGCCCGGCATCAGCGAACCCGACAGATTGTTATCGCTGTATCGCGTCCAGAACGGCCAAACATTCGACAACATGGGCTACCCGGACTATCGCGATTACCGCGACCGGAATCAATCCCTGACCGGTCTCGCGGCTCATTCCGCAGTCGCGCTGAGCTTCAATTCCGGGACGCCCGAGCGTCTGATCGGCGACCTGGTTACCGGCAATTACTTCGATGTGCTTGGCGTGCGCCCCGCAGCCGGACGGTTGCTTGTAGAAGATGACGATTCGGCCGCCGTGATCAGTTATGGCCTGTGGCAGCGAAAATTTGGCGCGAGCGCCAGTGCGATCGGCGCAAAAGTGGAATTGAACGGTTATCCGTTTACTGTCGTCGGCGTCGCGGATAAGGGATTCCGCGGGACCGTCGTCTCTCTTCCGTTTGAAGTTTGGGTGCCGCTTCGGACACAGCCGCGCACGTTCTCCCGGCTATCGAGCGGCATTTTCGAGAACCGCAGCTCGGGATGGTTGTCGCTGTTTGGGCGTTTGAAGCCTGGCGTAGACGTCCGGCAAGCAGATGCGGAGATAAGGACCATCGCCATTCAGCTCGCACACGCCTATCCGCTCACCAACAGCAAACGAACCGCTGCGACCGCCGGCGGTGTGGGAATGTACCCGGACGATCGGGCTGAAGTGGGCGGACTGCTCGCGTTGCTTTCAGGCGCTGTGGTGCTGTTGCTGCTGATTGCTTGCGCAAATGTGGCGGGGATGCTGCTGTTGCGCGCCATGGGCCGAACGCGCGAAATGGCAATACGACTGGCCACGGGCGCAACGCGAAAGCGCATTGTGTGCCAACTTCTCACCGAAGGTTCGGTGCTGGCTTTGATTGCTGGCGCGATCGGCGTGTTACTGGCGGCATGGGCCACTCAGGCAATCGTTGCATCGAGTGAAGGCACGGCGACATCGTTAGTACGTCACGCGGGGGCCGGCATCAACGGAATGGTGCTCGCGTTTACGCTGCTCGCCACCATGGCGACAGGTTTGCTGGTGGCCCTGGCGCCCGCGATGCAATCTTTGAAGGTGGATCTGATAAATTCGCTCAAGAGCGGACTTCCGGGGTCGGGCTTTCGCGGCACGCGGCTGCGATCGGTGCTGGTAGCCGGGCAGGTGGCTGTTTCTCTCGTGCTTCTGAGCGGAGCTGGCCTGCTGTTGCGCGGTCTCCATCGGATCGTGACAGCTGACGCGGGCTTTGACTCGAATAATATCGCGATGGCCGCCGTCGATTTGAATCTCGAACGGTATTCCGAGGAGCGGGGCCAGGCGTTCTATCGGGAGGTGCTCGAGCGGCTAAACGCGATGCCGGGCGTGGTTTCCGCGAGTCTGGCATTCTCGATTCCGCCCACCGAGTGGCCAGGCGCGGTCTCCATTTTCCATCCGGGACAGGAGCCGTCGCCAGCCGAGTTGCAAGGCCATGAGTTCGAAATGGGCCTGCGCGTCAACATCAACCATATTTCGCCGAACTATTTCCGGACGCTCCGCATTCCGCTTCTCGCAGGGCGCGATTTCACGAATCGCGATCGCGTGGGGGCGCCAGGTGTGGTTATCGTCAGCCACCAGGTAGCCCAAAAAATGTGGCCGGGTGAGAATCCCGTCGGCCAGCGGATCGCCTATCCACAGTGGGCCGGGCCGCGACGGCCACCGTTTGAAGTGATCGGTGTTGCGAGGGATGTGCGGCATCTCGCATTGACCAGTCAGGCGCCGCTGCTGATGTACGTTCCACTCGCTCAAGAATACGACGGACGCGTGCGCGTGGTGGTTCGAACCGCATCGGGCAACCGCGACGGAATCGCGATGATTCAACGCGCGGTGGCTGCGACAGACAAGAATGTGGCCGTCTATGCCGCCGAAACCGGTCCTCAGCATTCCGCCGATTCGTTGTGGCAGCAGCGTATGGCCGCGAGCTGGATCGGTGCATTCAGCTGCATGGCGCTTCTGCTGGCCGCGGTCGGCCTGTATGCCGTCATCGCGCAATCAGTTGCACAGCGGACGCGCGAAGTTGGCATTCGCATCGCATTGGGCGCGAATCGAAGCTCGGTAGCCGCGCTCGTGATCAAGCAGGGCCTGCTGCTGGCCGCGGCTGGAATCTTACTAGGACTTCCCGCCGCAGTTGGATTTAATAGCCTGGTGCGGCGTTATCTCGCAGGTATTGACGGAAGCGACCCTGGAGGCCTGGCCGCAATCTCGATATTCCTGGTAGTGGTGATGCTAAGCGCCTGTTGGATTCCGGCGCGCCGGGCATCGCGCATCGATCCCATGCAGGCGCTGCGCTCTGAATAGCCGGCTACTCGCTGCGCAACGCTGTCGCCGGGTGCACGCGCGTGGCGCGCCAGGCTGGAATCGCGCAAGCTGCTATCGCCACTGAGAGCAGCAATACTGGTACCGCAATAAATGTCGCTGGATCGCGTGTGCTGACGCCAAACAACAGCGTTCGCAAAAACTGCGTGGCCCAGGCAGCGCCGATGATGCCCAGAATCACACCCGCCAGCGCAGGCCGCATTCCTTCCAGCAATACCAGGCGGCGAACCTGGGAATGCGCGGCTCCCAGCGCCATCCGAATGCCGATCTCGGCCGTGCGTTGCGCGACCGCGTAAGAGAGAACTCCATAGAGCCCGACTGCGGCCAGGGCCAGCGCCAACGCCGCGAACATCCCCAGCAAGAACGCCGTGAACTCGCGGCGCGCGGCCGATTCGTCCAGAACGCTCGCCATCGTACGGATCTCGAAGGCTGGAATGTCCGGGTCGAGGCCGCTGATCGCTTGACGCACCGCGCCTGCAATCGCCACCGGGTCACCTGAGGTGTGAATCAGGGCGTGGAAGTCTGTCTCAGAGCCTTCGTACAAAGACGTGTACAGGGCCGGTTGGGGATCCTCATCAAGGCGGATCCGAACGTCGCCTACAATGCCGACCACCCGATAGTGCGGTCCCTTTTCGTCGCCGAAACGAATTCGCTGGCCGAGCGCGTCCTGGTTGGGCCAGAATTTTCGAGCCATGGATTGACTGATTACCACCGCGCTGTCTCGTGGATGTTCATCGTCAAAACCAATATTGTCCTGCTGGTTGAGCGTTCGACCCGCCAGGAGAGGGATGCCCGCGGCGGCGAAGTAGCCGGGACTAACCGCGCGGTACAGCGCATACACAAACTCGCCGGGCGGTTGTGGCGTGCCATCGATATTGAAGATGCGGTCACCGCAGTAGCCACCTACCGGCAGGCACGAAACCAATCCCGCGGAACGAACGCCCGGCAAGCTCTGCAGACGATCCACCACTTGGCGCGCGAATGCGGACACCTGTTCGCGTTTTGCATAGCGAGCCTCGGGCAGAGACAAACCAGCGGTCAGAACCCGGTCGATATTGACGCCTGGATTCACGTTCCGCAATTCGCCGAAGCTTCGCAGCAATAGCGCGGCGGCCACCAATAAAACCACTGAGAGCGCAACCTCAACCATTACCAGCGTGCCCCGGAAGCGGCGTTGCGAGCGGTTGGCCGTGGAGGATCTTCCGCTTTCCTTCAAGCCCGCCGTCAAGTCGGTTCGTGCAGCTTGCCACGCTGGGACCAAGCCGGTGGCCAGACCCGTTAACAGGGCTACGCCGGCCGTAAACAGAAACACCCAGATATCCAGGCCGATCTCGGCGGTAGTGTCGATGTCGCTGCGCTGGAGAAGCACCGGCGCGCGCGCAGCCAGAAAAGTGGTGAATCCGTAAGCCAATACGAGACCCACCGCGGCTCCGAGCAGCGAAAGAAGCACGCTTTCGGTGAGCAATTGACCTTGCAACCGTGCCCGTCCTGCGCCCAGAGCTGCACGGATGGACATCTCGCGCCGGCGTTCCGATCCTCGCGCCAGAAGCAGGTTGGCGATGTTCACGCAGGCAATCAGCAACAAGCAGCCGACGGCGCCAAACAGCACCAGCAACGCGGTCTTGCTATCCCGGCTTCCCTCTTCCGACAATGGCCGCATGGCAGCGCCGCGTCCTATTAACGCGCCGGGATGCGCCCGGTACACCTGGTTAGCGATGGCATCTAATTCGGCCAGCGCCTGCTGGCGGCTGATGCCGTCACGAACGCGGGCGATTACATAAAACTGGTGGCTGCCGCGGCCTGAGATTTCACCGGCACTTAAAACATGTTGCACGGGCGCCCAAACATCCACTTTGCGCTCGGGATAGCTGAATCCGCGCGGCATCACGCCGATGATGTCGTAGTTCTCGCTATCCAACCGGATTTGGCGATTCAGGACATCGCGCGAACCTCCGAACCTGCGCTGCCACAAGCCGTAGCTGATGACGGCCACGGCCCGCGCTCCGTGTTTGTCCTCCTCGCGAGTGAATGGCCGGCCGAGCAGTGGTTGCACGCCGAGGCTCGGGAACAAACTCCACGAGCAAATGGCCCCTTCGATTCGTTCCGGCATAAAGCCGCGTTCCGCGCCGCCCAGGTTGAATTGATTCTCGCGTTCGGCGGCCATAGCCGCGAAGCTGTGGCTTTGCGCCTGCCAGTCGAGAAAATTGGCCAGTGCCGCCGGACCCGGCCCGCTGCTCTCCTTCACTACGGCCCGTTCAAACAGCAGGACCAGTTGGTCCGGCTTCGGGTACGGAAGATCCTTGAGCAAAGCGGCATTGATGACGCTGAAGATGCTGGAATTCGCTCCAATGCCGAGCGCCAGCGTCAGGAGGGCCACCAGCGTAAAGCCTGGCGATTTTGAGAGCGTGCGCCAGGAATAACGGATGTCCTGAATGAGTCGTTCCATTGTAGCTACCGCAAGCCTAGCTCCTAGACGCGAGACTTGTGAAAAGGTTAGCCTTGTGAGAACGTTAGCCTTGACCGTAACACCGGTTGAGGATACAGTAAAGACAAAAAATGGACGACCAACATCAATCGCATGAAGTGGCCGACGATCTATCCCCGACGCGGCGATCCTTTTATATCAAGTTTATCTACGGCATCATGACTGCGATCGGCGCGGCGCTGGCCGCTCCGGCTGCCATCTACCTGCTCTTTCCACCCAAAATCCCAAAAGAGGGCCAGTGGGTGGACGCGGCCGATCTTGCGAGTCTTCCCACCGGCACGCCGGAGGAAATCTCCTACCAGCGCACTCGCGTGGACGGCTGGAAAGTCACCAGCGAAAAAGCGACAGCCTGGGTTCTGAAGAAGCCGGACAACCAGGTGATAGCGTTCGCGCCGCAGTGCACGCATCTGGGCTGCGCTTATCATTGGGACGATCCCAGCCACACGTTCATCTGCCCCTGCCATACGTCGGCGTTTTCCATCGACGGAAAAGTTCTGGCCGGCCCCGCGCCGCGGCCGCTGGATCGCTATGAAGTGAAAGTGGAGGGGAGCAGGCTGCAGCTTGGGCCGTTGGAGCCGCATGCATAACAAGATCATCGAGTGGCTGGAGCATCGCACCGGCATTCAGACCGCTATCAAGAATTTCCTCTACGAGGATATTCCGGCGTCGAGCGGCTGGCATCAGGTGATCGGCAGCATGGCCGTGTTCTTTTTCATCATCCAGGTATTCACCGGCGGACTTCTGGCATTCAATTACGCACCTACGCCCGGCGAAGCTTACAACAGCGTGAAGTACATCATGACGGAGCTAACCGGCGGCAGCTTGATTCGCGGGCTGCATCATTGGGGCGCCAGCATGATGCTGATTATCGTGGTGCTGCACATGTTGCAGGTATTCCTGTATGGCTCTTACAAGAAGCCGCGCGAGGCTACCTGGATGATGGGCGTCGTTCTGTTGCTGATCACGCTGGCATTTGGGTTGACCGGCTATTTGCTGCCGTGGGACAACCGCGCCTATTGGGGAACTGTGGTGACCACGCAAATCGCTGCACAAGCCCCGCTAGCCGGTCCTTACCTGACGCGATTACTAGGCGGCGAGGGCAGCGTCGGAAATGTTACGTTCTCGCGTTTCTATGCGCTGCACACGGTGCTGCTGCCTCCGTTCACCATGATCCTCATCGGGATTCACATTTATCTGGTTCGCAAACATGGAGTGACACCGGCGGTGAACGACACAGCGCCACGCCGCAAGTTTTTCCCCGAGCAGGTCTTCAAGGATACTGTTGGCGTCTCGATCGCATTTCTGATTTTGTTCATGATGGCGGTGTTCGCGCGGGTCCCGCTGGGAAGGTTGGCGGATCCCACGGATACGAATTTCATCCCGCGTCCGGAATGGTATTTCCTGTTCCTGTTTCAGACGCTGAAATTCTTCAAAGGACCGCTGGAGGCCATCGGCAGCGTGGTTTTGCCCGGAGTCGCGGTGCTGACATTGTTCCTGATCCCGTTCATTGACCGGGCGCCCCTGGTTCGGTTGGGCAAGCGCACGTTCGCGTTTACTTTTGCGGCGCTGGCCTTGATTGCCTGGACCGGACTCACCACGGCCGCTATCGTAACGACGCCCAAAACTACCGAAGCCGATGAGACCGCCCCGGGCGCGGAAAGTCTGCAAGCGTGGCAGCAATTAACGCCCGAGGAATTGCAGGGCTTGGCTTACTTCCAGAAGGAGAAATGCAAGGCGTGCCATCCGGGCGCGGGCAAACGCGGGATCGGACCGGACTTGACGCAGATGATTCCGGCGCATCGCGACGCCGCATGGATGATTCCGCATTTCAAGAACCCGGCTCAGGTTGTACCGGGCAGCTCCATGCCGCCGGTGCAGCTGGACGATGCGGGACTGAACGCTTTATCAGCATTCGTGCTGAAGCTGACGCCCCAGAACGAACAAGGGCTACTCTCGGCGCCCGATTTCGCCGTTCAAGGCGCACTGATCTATCAATCCAAGCATTGCGACGCTTGCCATCAGATAGCGGGCGCCGGAAAAAAGATTGGCCCGCCACTCGACGGTGTCGGCCAGCATCGCGATCGCGCGTGGCTGGAGAAACATTTCGTGGATCCAAAAAGCACGTCGCCGGGAAGCATGATGCCGCCGTACAAATTCACGCCGCAGGAGATGGACGCGATTTGTAGGTACTTGTTGCAGTTGCCGAAGGCGGGCGGATGATTTTTGGCCGCGAATGAACGCGGATGAACGCAAATGTTTTATTCGCGTTAAGTAGCGTTCATTCACGGCCGATGTCCATGCGCGTAGTCCAGGACAAATAGCCCGAGTGATCTCATTGCGCCAATCGGCAAGTTGCCTTAATGTTGAGGTATGACTGCGGAACACAAGCGCCGGCTTGATGAGGTGGTCTGGGTTAATCCCCAGCGAATGAGCGGTGCGCCGTGCTTCCGTGGTACTCGCCTGCCCGTTCAGAGTCTGGTCGACTTTCTCGAGGGTGGTGAAACGATCGACCAATTCGTTCAACTGTATCCCTCCATCACACGACAGCAGGTACTAACAGTGCTCGACTTTGCAAATGACCACATCCTGAACGTCTTCGATTAGGGCACTGGAATCGGAAAGACCTGTATTCCCGCGCTTAGCGTCACGAAGCTTTACCAGTTGACGGCGCTCCCTTCCGGTCGCGGCTCGGCTACACTCTCGAACATCCCGCATAAGCCGATAGTTGGGCGCGGCCAGTGAACCGAGGAACCGAACAACCGAATAACTGAAGAACCGCTTATTCGATCGGCGTTTCCGGATCGATGAACGGCCAGATCAGCGTGCCTGAAAGATACACTGCGGCTAAAACGTAGAGGAAAACGTTCCAGTCCCGGCCAGTGGCAGCCAGGATATAGCCGCCGACTACCGGCGACACGTAACCGGCCAGGTTTCCCATCATGTTCATCGAGCCTGAAACTGTTCCCGCGTATTTGCCGCCGATGTCCATGCAGGCGGCCCAGGACGGCGGCATCGCAAGATCGTTGCAGAAGCTGGCCATGCCCATGGAGAGCATGGTCCATTTCGGATCGTGGAATTGGATTGAAAGCGCCAGAAAAATCGCGGCGCCCAGGAATCCGGAAGTAGCCAGGATACGGCGGCTTTGGGCCAAGCCGGCTCGCCGCGCAAATCGCGCCGAGATGGAACCACAGAATAGCGCCCCCAATCCGCCGAAGAACAACGGCAGAATGGCGTACCGCGCGGCTTCCGACGGCGCCAGCTTCCAGTGCTGCTGCAGATACGTGGGTAACCAAGTGATGTTGAAATACCAAGGGAACGACGAGCAGAAATACTGCAGCCACAGCAGCCAGATCGAGCGCGAGTGCAGCAGCTTCGCCCAGGGAACTTTGGCGTGGCCGGCGGCCAGACGCTCCGAGCCTTGGAGCAACGCCAGCTCAGCGGCATTCACGGAGGGGTGATCGCGCGGATTGTCCCGATACCAGCGGTAGAAAAAGCTCGCCCACACTACGCCCAGTCCCCCGAATAGCACGAAAGCCCAGTGCCAGTTCACGAAACGCAAGACCCATACCACCAGCACCGGCGTAAAGGCGCCGCCCCAGCGCGCGAAGGTCCACATGATGCCCTGCGCCCGCACATGTTCCACCTTGGGTAGCCAGGTGGTGAATGCTTTGGTGAGGTTCGGAAAGCCGCCCGCTTCGCCCGCGCCAAAGAAGAATCGAGCCAGCCACATGGAGGTGAAATTCCACATGCCGCCCGTGATCGCGGTAAACGCCGACCACCACAGCACGATGCGCAACAGCACCTTGCGGGGGCCGATCCAATCTCCGAGCCAACCGCTGGGAACCTCGAACAGCGCGTAGGAGAGCGCAAAGGCGCCGAAAATCTTGCCCATCTGGACGTCGGTGAATTTCAGATCGCGCGTGATTTCGGGCGCGGCCTGTGAGATGGCCACCCGGTTGATGTAAGAAAGGATCGCCAACGTGACGGCGTAGAAGATTACCCAATAGCGGGCACGCGTGGGGCGTTGGGTCATGAGTCCAGTCCGGCGGCCAATTCACGTTCCATCCATGCCAGGTAAGGTTCGGAGCCTTCCACCACCGGTATCGCGATTGCCTCCGGGAGTTCGTAGGAATGCATTCGTTCCAGCTCGATGCGCAACTGATTGAACAGCGCGCGGCTGGATTTGATCAGCAGCAGGACCTCGGATTCATCTTCTATCGCGCCCTTCCATCGGTAGATGCTGCGGACGCCGGGGAGCACGTTCACGCACGCCGCCAATCGCTTTTCCACCAATCCGCGAGCGATCCGCGCCGCCTCGTCGGGTGAGGCGCAGGTGCTCAGGACAACAATCTTGTCGGTCATTTGAATTTTTTCGGCTTTCCTACTGGATCTTTTCGCAAAAGAGGATTATAAACAAATGTAAGGACTCACATCGCTCGAAATGAAAAACGCTGTTCGGCGCACGGTCTTCTTGCTGGTGGTCGGCCTGATAGGGGTGTACGGCTACCTGGTGTTGCGAGGACCGCAAGGCATTCCGGCGTTGCGCGAGAAATGGCGCGAGATTCGTACGCTCGAAGAAGACAACACCAATCTGCAACGCGAGAATCAATATCGGCGCGACCGCATCAAGAAGCTGGAGGAGAATCCGTCCGCGCAGGAGCTGGAAATTCGCAAGAAGCTGAAGCTGGTGCGACCGGGCGAGACGTCGTTCATTCTTCCGGACCAGCCGAAGGCGGATCAAACGAAGCCCGATCAACCCAAGCCGGAAGCACTGCCCGAGCCAAAGTAATTCCTCACCCATTGGCCGCCGCGTGATGATTCACCGGTCCTGAGCCACGGCCCAATCCTGGATTCGTTCGAATCGCCTCGGTGATATACCGCTTGGCATTCCGGACGGCCGTTGGAAGATCGTCGCCGGCCGCGAGCGACGCTGTTATCGCCGCTGAATAAGTGCAGCCCGTGCCGTGTGTATGGCGGGTTTCGACGCGTGGCGCCGTGAACTCGGTCCATTCGCCCTTGTAAAGAAGCACGTCGATGGCGTCGCCGGCTAGATGTCCTCCCTTCACCAATACGGCTTGAGGACCCAGTTCCAGGATTTTCCGTGCGGCTGCACGCATGGAAGCGACATCGTGCACGTCCATGCCGGCCAGCATAGACGCCTCTTCGAGGTTGGGGGTAACCAGAAACGCGCAGGGCATCAATCGCGTCTTCAGAATTTCGAGTGCGTCGGGGGCGAGCAGCGCCGCGCCGTGTTTGCTCACCAGCACGGGATCCACAACAAGCGGAAACTGGAAGTCCGCGGCTAACTCGGCGACGGCCTGCGTGATTTCCCGATTGCCGAGGGCGCCGGTTTTGGCAGCGCCGGGCGGGATATCCGTGATGACGGCGCGAATCTGTTCGATCACGAGATCTGGCGGCAGGCATTCGATCCGAGTGACGCCCACAGTGTTCTGTACGGTGAGGAGCGTGATCGCCGCCTCACCGTACACGCCGAACTGATGGAAGGTTTTAAGATCCGCCTGGATGCCCGCGCCGCCGCTGGGATCGGACCCGGCGATGGTAAGGGCAACCGGAACAGCTACGCCCACTTCTTTCCCAACGCGTCCAGATTGGCGCGCCCGAGGTCTTCGGGCGTCATCGCAACCCGAAACTCAACATGGGCGTTGAACGTTAGGAACCACGGTTCGGCCAGCACCGGGATATCGGAAGCTTGGTTGACGTTGACGACTAGCGTGCCGCCACGATGGCCGTTGTGTTCGCAGAAATAAGCGGCTTCGGGTTTGATGGCCTCGAGAATCTTTTGGATCTTCTGTCCGGCCGATCCGTCTCGAACGGCAGCGTTGAATGGTTCGAGCGGAAATTGAAGGTGCATGAGCATGCGCATCCTATGACGCTAGCACGATCGTCGATCAGTTATTGCTGGGCCATCGGCAGAAACCCGGAGGCGTAATTCCCGGCTTGAGGATTTTCCGCCTGGCCGCAAGCCAGGTAGGCACCACCGACGGATGGAGAGGCGGGCAGCAGAATGTCGAGCTGAAATAGTCCGATCCAACCCGGCGCGAGGCCGGCAAACCGGATATTGGCCGAGACCAGTGTGGTGGAATTGTCACCCACCAGCCCGCAAGCTAGCGGAGTGGTGATTCGCGAAAGTGGGTTTGCGGACGCGGGCTGCCCCAGCGCGGGCACCGGCGCCACCGGTCCGAAACCACTCCCGTAAGCGTGGATGATCTCGCCGGGATGGGCGGGATTTGCGAGGGTGACCGGCCCGGAGAAGTCCTGATGCAACGCGGCGACGTCGTTGCCCACAGAGAACCATGCTGGGGCGAAGGCGGAAACCTGGATGGGAAGGTTCCAAAGCATCGCGCTTTCGAAGGGACCGTCCGACTGCTGCTTGAGGACGGCGTCGGGCCAACCGGTCCCCTTGGGAATGTCATACGGGACTTCCAATTCGATCGCGCTCGGGCTGGCGTTGAGGATTGCCAGATCGTACCCGAACAAGCTGATGGATTGGATTTCCGGGATGGGCTGCGTACCCGAGTCTACCTGACAGAGCGAGCCGGGCGTCACGATGCCGCCGAAACTTAAGTTGAGATAAAGGCCTGTCGCGACCGGCGTAGCGGGGATGATCTCCTCCACTGTCAGGGTGCTCAGGTTGATGCGAAGCATGCGTGATGCGCTGGTAATTGCGAACAGGTGACTGCCGCTGCCTGAAAGCGCGATCTCGACAATAGGGTCCGGTATGTTCGTCACCTGCACTAGACCGCTTCCATCGCTATGGACGATCCATGCTTGACCAAGCTGAACGAACGCGGCGAGCGAGCCGTCGTCGGTGATGTCGAAGGGCACCGCGGCGCCCGCTGCTGTTTCAACCGTGGTAATTTCCGTGCTGGCGCCCGTCGTAACGTCCAAAGCCATTAGGTCAATCAGGGGGTTGGGCGAAGCATTGTCGTCGGCTTCATAGAACAGGTGAGTCGCCGAAGCGTCAATCAGCGGCACGCTAAAGCCGCCCCAATCGAGAGGGAACGGCGCATTCAGAGGCACTGTGGCTCCCGACCATGGTTGCAGCTCGACGGAAGACGGGAAGTTCGGATTGTAGAGGACGACTGTCCCGTCATTTGCAACGCCGTGGAGGCGAGGGAAATTGGACCCGTCCGTCAGGTGCTGTTGTTGTCCGGTGGAGAGGTCCAGCACCGTCAACTCCTGCGTTTCGCCCGGCTGGAAGGCGAGCACTATGGGCGAGCCCAGCGCGACAAAGCCTCCATTCGGACTGACCGAGGGCACGCCGCTCATCACCAATGGCGCGCCACCGGCCACACGGATTTCCGCTTGGTATCTGTTCATGTCTATAGCGCAGGGAGTCCCATAGGTGCAATCGGACAGGCCGGTTATGGCAATTGTGCGACCGTCCGAACTGACGGATGGCGCCACAAGATTATAGGCTGTGGTAGAGCTCCAACCTTCGCCACCCTCATTGATGATGGTGGGCGGCTGCTGCTCGTACAACTGGACGCCACCCTTTTCGCTCCACAAGAAGATTTTCGGCTGGCTGGGATACTGGCTGGTTCCTTTCATCCGCAACGAAGAGGAAAAGTACACCACCGATCCGTCGCCGGTGGGAGCGAGGTTCTGAAAGGCCGGCTGGGCCCACATTGCGGCGGCGAGGAGAAATCCGGACAAAATACGCACGTGGATTGTAAGAGCACGGCGAAGGCCGCTGGAATTGTCGGTAGAATCAATGAGTTTTGTTTAAAATTGAGGTATTTTGACACGCCTCTGACCGAGGATCATCGGTAAACAGCGCAGCCACGCGACTCTAGCGTCTCAAGCCAGGGCGGAGGGGCGAGCGTTGTCACCCATCGCAAATCGAGCTTGTCGAGGCGAGGCAGGGTGGTGATGGCCGCAGGCAGGTGCGTGAGCTGATTGCCGCGCAGATCGATCTGCCGCAGCTCGCGCAGCATTTCGATCGATTCTGGCAGCGTGGTCAGCCGGTTGTTTCTGAGGTGCAATTCGCGCAAGTTGGTCAGGCGGCCGATTGAATCCGGGAGCGACGTTAGTTGATTATCGGTGGCGCGAAGCTCTATCAGGCTCGCCATTCCCGAAACGCACTCCGGAAATACTTCGAAGGCGTTCTCGCTGATGTTGAGGTAGCGGAGCTTTGTGAGGCGCGCGAGAGAGGCGGGCAGGGAGGCTAATCGATTGTCGTGCAGGTAGAGGAAATCGGTGAGGCCGTCGAGATCGGCCAGGGTATCCGGCACGCGCGTCAATTGGTTATGCCCTAGATCGAGCATGCGTAGTTTCCGCAGGCGGCCGATCTGATCGGAAATTTCGGACAGGTCGTTGTCGGCCAGCACCAGGGTTTCGAGATCGGCCTGGTTCCACACCGATTCGGGCACGTGACCGAGGTACTTTTTCCATAGGTTCAAATCCGGCATACAGGCGATGCTAACAGAGATACTGAAGGTGAGGATTCCATGACTACCGCAGAGGTTGAGGCACTCTTTGCGCGGACGCTCGCCGGCGACTACGAGGCGGAGGACGCGTGGGATGCTGTCCGGGCGTTGCGTCTAAATGGCAGCCGGGAGATCTTCGAGCATGCCGCGGCGTGGTGTTTGGCTGAGGATCAGCGAAAAAGAGGGCGAGCGGCGGATGTTTTATGCCAGCTTCAAGCGAGTGGTGACCGGAAGTTCTGCGACGAATCCTATACGCTTCTCGCGAAGATGCTGGAGAAAGAGCAGGACCCCAACGTCCTTGATGCCATTCTCGTCGGCCTTGGTCATCTGGATAATCCTACAGCGGTGCCTCTCATACTGCGGTACCTGGATCACCCGGATCGGCTCGTCCGCTTTGCCGTGGCTGTCGCGCTCGGGCATTTTTCGAACGATGCGCAATCGGCGGGAGGGTTACTGAAACTCACATCGGATCCGGAGGACGAGGTCCGCGATTGGGCGGTCTTTGGGCTCGGAGTGATGGGAGATGCCGACTCACCTGAGATTCGCGAGGCGCTTCTTCGATGTTTGAACGACGAGGATGACGATGTTCGGGAGGAAGCCGCGGTTGGGCTGGGGATGCGCCGGGACCCGCGCCTGATTCCTGTGCTTCTCACGATGCTAGAGGCCCCCAGCATCAAGGTTCGAGTGGCAGAAGCTGCGGCCGCACTATTAGGAATGGACAAAGATCCTCCGGAGTGGACTGCGGCAGATTACCGCGCCGCCGTGGCGAAAATTGAGGAATGAGAATCCTGTCACACTAATTTCGCCCGCACCTTTTCGCTCAGCGCCTTGCCATCCACCCGCTTCCCCGCCAGCTTGGCTTGCGTGGCTTTCATCACTACGCCCATTTGCTTTGCGGACGTCACGCCGGTCTCCGCGAGAGCGGCCGTGATGGCGGCGTCGATCTCGGCATCGGACGGCGCCGCCGGCATGTAGGATTCCACCAGTTTGAGCTCAGCTTCTTCTTTCTCAGCCAGCTCGGGGCGCGCGCCCTTGCGGAACATTTCGGCCGCTTCGCGCCGCTGTTTTATGAGCGTGCTCAGGATTTGCAGCTCGGTGGTTTCATCCAGAGGCTTCATGGAATCCACCTCATGTTTCTTGAGCGCGGTCTTGATCAGGCGGATGGCGTTGAGACGCGCTTCGTCCTTGGCGCGCATGGCCGCCACCATGTCAGTTTGAATCCGTTCCAGTAAAGCCATGTTTGGTATCCTTAGTGTTAATCCCTCTCATGTATATCAAGAAACAACGCTTACTGACACCTGGCCCCACGCCGCTCCTGCCCCAGGCGCTGCACGCGATGATGGGGTCCGACATTCATCACCGCACCGAAGACTTCCGCAAGATGTACCGCGCTGTTCTGGCGGACCTGAAGGAAGTGATGGGCACATCGAACGATGTGCTGGCGCTGGTTTCCTCCGGGACCGGCGCGATGGAAGCTTCGGTGGCGAATCTGTTTTCTCCAGGCGATCGCGTAATCGTTTGCACGGCCGGAAAATTCGGCGAGCGCTGGGCTGAGATTGTGAAGGCCTTCGGCCTGAGTGCCACGGTGCTGGAGGAACCCTACGGCGGAGTGGTGAGCCCGCAACGCGTCATCGACGCGCTGAAATCCGAACCAAACGCGCGAGGCGTGTTTGTGCAGGCGTCCGAGAGCTCCACGGGCGCGGCGCACGACGTGCGCGCGATGGGTGAGGCCATCAAGAAAACGGAAGCGATTTTCGTGGTGGATGCGATCACCGGGCTCGGCACCATGCCGCTGGATATCGATGGCTGGGGCCTGGACGTGGTGATCGGCGGATCGCAGAAAGCCTTCATGATCCCGCCCGGGCTCGCGTTTCTCTCCGTCAGTCCCAAGGCGTGGGCATTTGCGGAGAACTCCAAGCTGCCGCGCTATTATTTCAATCTCAAGAAGGAAAAGAAGAACGCGGCCAACGGCGAATCCAGTTGGACGCCTGCCACTTCGCTGCTACTGGCGCTAGCGGAATCTTTGAAGTACGTCAAATCCATCGGAATGGACAAGCTGGTGGCCAACGCGCAAATGTTGGCGCAGGCCACGCGCGCTGCCGTTACGGCGCTGGGTTTGGAATTGTTTGTCCCACATTCGCCGGGGTCCGCGGTGACAGCCGTGAAAGCGCCGAAGGGGATGGATTCCAAGGTAATCGTGAAGGAATTTCGGAATCGCTTCGGGTCCATCATCGCCAACGGCCAGGGATCGATGCAAGGGCAGATTTTCCGCATCGCGCACTTGGGCTATTTCGACTTTCCGGATCTGTTCGCGGTGATCGCGGAACTGGAGATCATTCTAGCGGCCAATGGAGTTCCGGTGAAGTTTGGGACCGGCGTGGCGGCGGTACAGAACGTATACGCAGAAGCCGCGCTGGCGAAAGAAACAGCCACGGTTTGACCAACCTCGGCCTAACCAACGACTCATGCTAATTCTCATTGCAGAACCGCTGGACAGCGCGGCTGTGAAACTCCTGGAGCAACAGCCAGGGTGGGACGTGGTGGTATCGAATCCGAAAGAGTACTCCCAACACCTGGCGAATGCCGACGCGTTGATTGTCCGTAGCGCTGTGATGGTGAACGGCGGAATACTTTCGGCGGCGCCGAAACTGCGCGTGATTGGCCGCGCCGGCGTGGGCGTGGACAACATCGAGCTTCCGGCGGCGACGGCTGCCGGCGTACTGGTGATGAACACGCCGGGCGGCAATGCGGTCTCGGTGGCCGAGCATACTCTGGCGCTGATGCTCTCCCTGGCGCGCTCCATTCCACGGGCCAGCGCGTCCACCAAGTCGGGCAAATGGGAGAAGCGTAAGTTCATGGGAACCGAGCTGCGCGGTAAAACGCTCGGCATAGTCGGCCTGGGAAGCATTGGGCGCGAGGTGGTGAAACGCGCGGCGGCGTTCGAGATGAAGATCATTGCCAGCGACCCTTACGTCCACTCGCAGACTGCCAAGGATGTGGGTGTGGAGCTGGTATCGCTGCCCACTCTATACTCACTCAGCGACTACATTACACTGCACACCGCGTTGACTCCCGAATCGAACCGTATGCTTTCGCACGATGCTTTCGCGCGGATGAAGAAGGGCGTCCGGATTATCAACTGCGCGCGCGGTGAGTTGATCGATGAAGGGGCCCTCAATGAGGCGCTGGCCTCAGGTAAAGTGGGCGGCGCTGCATTGGATGTCTTCGAGACGGAGCCGCCGGAGCCGAGCGACCCGATCCTGGCCATGGACAACTTCATCGGCACTCCGCACATCGGCGGCTCGACGGAAGAAGCGCAAGCGATTGTCGGAGTGCGCATCGCGGAGCAGATCGTCGAATATTTGCAGCACGGAGTAGCGTTGAACGCGGTGAACATGCCCGCGCTGACGCCGGAACAATACCGGACGCTCGGTCCTTACAGCCAATTGGCGGAACGGTTGGGTAAATTTGCGTCGAACATCTCGACTGGAAATCCGAAAACGGTCCGCATGCTGTATTTTGGAAAAATCGCGGAGTTGAACACCCACCTGGTTCGCAATGCGGGACTGGCGGGAGTGCTGCAGCGGTCGCTGGCGGGGAAAGCGAATTCGATAAACGCCATGCAGATCGCGGGGGACCGCGGGCTGACGGTGGCGGAACGTCACGACAAGCGAACCGCGCACGTCGATTCGGTGCGCCTGGAACTCGAGACCGATACCGGTACAACGGCTGTCGAAGGAGCGGTGGTGTTGGATCAGCCACGTCTCATCCAGGTGGACGGCATTTATTGTGAAGCTCCGCTGGACGGCAACCTGGTGTTCCTGAAAAACGAGGATGTGCCGGGTGTGATCGGGTTCCTGGGCGGCGTGCTGGGGAAAAATGGGATTAATATCGCGACTTTTTCCTTAGGACGCAGGCACGCTGGCGCGGAAGCGGTTTCGGTCATCCAGACCGATCAGCCGGTGCCGGACAACGTGCTGCAGGAGCTGTTGAAGAATCCGGCGGTGACGGTGGCGCGGTCGGCGAAGTTCACGAATTAACCATCCCCTCCCAAATACGTCCAAATTGGGAGTAAAATACGAACCAAGGTTCCGAATCTAAGGAGGAACTTCCGTGCGTGCTTCGATACTCGCGATTGCTATTTTTTCGCTGGCCGGGATTTGCTCCGCCCAGTCGTCTTTACCAGGCTGCGAAGCTCGTCCGGAGGTTCGGCAGGCGCTGCAGGAAAAGCTCCGGTCCCGGGATCTCGACAAGCTGAAATATGTCGATCGAGTCGCCCTCCAGCACGCCGTTCTGGACGATTTGATCGCCAAGTATCCCCGTGAGCTGGAACCTTACCGCCGACTGATCAGTTTCGTACACTACGAGACCGACGATTACCCGGCGCTCCAGGCGCGTTACCGGGAGCAGGCCAAGCAGCATCCGGACGATCCGCTAGCGTTGTATCTGGCTGGAGCGGTTTTGTTCCATGCCGATACACCGGAAAGCATTCGCCTGCTGGACGCGGCCAACGCCAAGGCGCCGGGCTTCGTCTGGCCGAATCTCAAACTGGCTGATGTCTATTCGAGCGGAAAGCGGGTGGATAAGAAAAAGGCGGCCGAATATCTGGCGGCGTTCTTCACGGCTTGCCCCGGTTCTACGGATCGCGGAGCGCATTGGATGCTTGCCCAGGTAGGAGACAGCACGCTGCAAACTCGTGTCGCCACCGATCTTCGAAAACGCCTCGCCTCTGAAACTGATTTGGAAGAACTGAAACAGTACGAGACGTTATGGGGACTCGAGTTTCGCACTCACCCCCCTCAAGAACATGCGGCTGTGCGACAGCAGGTCTCCGAAGACTTGAAGCGCCTGGAGGCTCTCAACTCGAAGCCAGACGACGATTGGACGGCGCTGTTGAGGAAAGGTTACAAGCAGAGCGGCGCTCCCGAGGCAACGCTTACCGCACTGGACGATCGGATACTAAAGGAGTTCCCTTCCTCGGAGACAGCCTTTGGAGTTGCCAACGAGCGTTGGAAGAAAGTTCATAAAGAACCGGAGGACCAGAATGACGCTAAAGCATGGGCCGCTTACAATCAGGTTCACAAGGAAGCGCTGAAGGGCTGGATCCGCGATTTCACCGATGTAACGTATCTTCCGCGCCAGTCTTGGTTCTTCGAGATCTTCAACGACGATGCGGTTCCGGAGAAGGAAGGTATTGCGGCGGCGGAGCATTTCCTTAAAGCAGAACTGGACTACGATCGGCCGGCGTCCAACCCATATCTCGACTCGGCTGAGTATTTGCTCCAGCACAAATGGGAGACCAAGCGCGCACTGGAGCTGTTGCACAAGGCCCAGCCGTTGGTCGCCAAGGAAATCGATGAGGAGGGCCGCGATGATAACCGGACTGCGGACAAGCAGGAAGAATCGGAAAAGTACGTTGTCTACGAACAGCAAAACCTGGCGGGTCTGACGCTTCGCGCGGCTCGCATGGCGGGGAAGCCGGTAGAGGCTCAAGCGTTGCGCGCCTCCGTTGAGGGACCGCCGCCCAAGGCCAAGACGCGTGAATCCAACTACTGGCTAAATCGAGCACGTTTGGCTGTGCTCGAGAACCGCAAAGCGGACGGCTTGACCTATTATCAACTGGCGTTACAGACTCGCGTTTCGCCTCCGACGCCCTGGCACGGAAAGCTGGAGGATAATCTCACGGATGAGGCGCGCCTTTTATGGAAGGACATAGGAGGCACGGAAGTAGCTTGGAATGTTTGGAGCAAACCGCCCGCCGCCAAACCTGCTGAGCTGGCCGAGGGCCGCTGGGAAAAGCCCAAGAAACCGATTCCTTCGTTTGAACTGGCGGACCTGTCCGGCAAGACCTGGAAGCTGAAGACGCTGGAAGGGAAAACGATCCTGATCAACTTGTGGGCCACCTGGTGCGGACCCTGCAACGCGGAGCTCCCACACTTCCAGAAGCTCTACGAAAAAGTGAAGGACCGTCCGGATTTTCAGATCCTGACCTTCAATATCGACGAGGACCTTGGACTGGTGGAACCTTTTATGAAGGACAAGGGCTACACATTCCCGGTGCTGCCGGCGTATAGTCTGGTGGTGAACTTACTGGATGGTTACGCCATTCCTCAAAACTGGGTGGTCGATCCGCAAGGGACTTGGCGGTGGACCCAGATAGGTTTCGATGGAGCGCCGGATTGGATTGAAAGCATGATCCAGCGCATGGAGGCGTTGAAGAAGAGCGAGGGCGGGCTGTAGGCACAAAAGGAGAAGGTTGGGCGTCCAACTCGCGGACGGACCTTGTACAATCGAATTGCGCTTCGTAGAATGCCATGGCGGATATGGAAATCACGCAGATTGAGGCTGATGCGCTGATAGCCATGGAAAAACACCGCGTCGACGACACGGAATGGTTGTTTTCTGCTCCGGGCGGTAGGCTTGCAATTCTCCTTCTTTCATCGGACAAACGAGAACACTTCATCCTCGACATCAGTCGCGCCCAGATAAAGCTAACGAAGGCAACATACCAGAACCGAGCCCGTCAGGCGATTATCTTGATTCGGCTTGATCTCGACGGCCGGCCGCATCGTAACCCCGACGGCATAGAGATCCCTTGTCCTCACCTGCACATATACCGCGAAGGCCACGGCGATAAATGGGCGATCCCGGCTCCCGCAGATAGATATACGAACACGTCGGATCTTCTCTTCACTTTCGAAATCTTCATGGCACACTGCAACATCACGACGCCACCGATTATCCAGAGAGGGCTTTTCTCGTGACCATATTGCAAGAAATCGAAAAACTTCTTAATGACTACCGTGCCTGGTTGAAGGACAAAACCACCCTGCGGGAAGTGAACGGCTCTTGGGTTGAGATTACGACCCCTTACCTCGACCGGCATAACGATGCGCTGCAGATCTATGCGCGGCAAGAGAACGGGGGGTACGTCTTGACGGACGACAGTTACACAATACACGACCTTGAAAGCTCCGGCTGCAACCTCAACACGGAGAAGCGGCGGGACCTTCTGAAGATGACTCTCAACGGCTTTGGCGTAAAGCTGAACTCGGAAGCCCTGGAAGTGCACGCTACAGCGGAAAATTTCCCGGTTCACAAGCACAATCTCCTTCAAGCCATGCTTGCGGTGAACGATCTGTTCTATCTTGCAAAGCCGGTTGTGGAGAGCCTGTTCTATGAAGACGTGGTTACGTGGCTTGACGCGAATGACATCCGATACACCCCTAAAGTTAAGTTCACCGGCACAAGCGGTTACGATCATTTGTTCGATTTTGTTGTCCCGAAATCTCGAAAGCAGCCGGAGCGTATCCTGCAGGCGATCAACCGCCCTATCGGCGACACAGCAAAGTTGTTTATCCTTGCTTGGCTCGATACCCGGCAAGTGCGCCCTCCCGAATCAAAGGCATACGTCGTCCTGAATGATAATGAGCAGACGATCTCAAGCGCCGTGCTAGAGGCTTTCCGCAGCTATCAGATCCAGCCCGTGCCATTCAGTCGCCGCGCTGACGTCGTGACTGAGCTTGCCGCCTAGGCCTACTGAGCGCCAGAACCACGGGTCACCGGGCCATTACTACTGATTCTTCTTCGTAAACATCAGGTTACGCAAAACTTTCTGTTTACCAATTGCCTTCTCGTGTGATACGATAAAGAAGCTTCGTGGATCGCATCCGGGAAGCGGTCTTGCCAAATCCCCAAAAACGGAGTAACGACGCGCCAGAATGAGCTTCACAGTTTTCCTCGGAAATTTGCCTGCCTGGGTTACCAAAGACGACATCAAGTCTTGGCTCAACGCAGAAAACCTTGTATACGACGACGTAAAAGTGATTCGCAACCCCGAGACGCAGGAATCGAAGGGATTCGCGTTTATCGATACGCCGAACGCGGAAGAGATGAATTCAATCATCCGCCGCTTTGATCGCGCACCACTCGAAGACAGGCTGTTGCGAGCCAATCAGGCGCAGCCGCCCAAATCGAAAGGCCCAGGAGTCGGACCGAGCGGTCCGGTGAATCGAACCGCAGCCGGTCCAGGTCCACGGCGGGAGCGAGGCGGGCGAAAGCATAAGCGCCCAGGTAACCAGAACGGACCGCAGGGGCCTGCCAGCGCATTTGCGGAAGAATTAGCCAAGGCTCTGTAAACCTCCCCCTTCGCTCCGCCGTTCCGGGGGCGTTTCTTTTTTCTCCTTCCTTCTGTAACTTCCCTCCCATCAGTGCTATACTCAATGGCACACAATTGTAACCTAATTTCATCTTGCGGCGCGATAGCAGACAAACCGCTCGATGGGGGGTAGTGCAGGTGAATAGCGTGCTGGTCATACGCGTCCTCTTTATCTTGCTGCTGGCAGGGTGCGCCTGGTATTTGCGCCCTTTCGATCTTCCGGGGTATTACGCAGCAGCCACCGGCCTCGTTTTCGGGATAGCAATCGTCATCTTCGAAATCCAGGTACGGAAAACTACACTGAAGCGCCTGTTCGGCGCAGCCTTTGGATCGCTTCTTGGCATCATCGGAGCTTATCTGATCTCTCTGATCCTGGGCCGCGCCCTTCCCGGCAATTCATCCACCATCGCTTTTGTGCAGCTCCTGTTGCTGCTGTGGATGGGTTATGTGGGCTTGGCGGTAGGCGCCAGCAAGGGCGAGATGCTCAACCTGGGCGCCCTGGGCGGATTGTTCGGCGGAGAGCAGTCCTCCAGCCAGTCCTTCAAGATCCTGGATACCAGTGTCATCATTGATGGCCGGATCGCGGACATCGTGGAGACCGGTTTTCTGGACGGGACGCTGGTGATCCCGCAATTCGTGCTGAGGGAACTTCAATTGGTGGCCGACTCGGCCGATTCCCTCAAGCGCAATCGGGGCCGCCGCGGGTTGGATGTCCTGCAGCGGGTGCAGAAGATGACCCAGCTCAACATCCAGATTCTGGAAGACGATTTCCCCAATGTTCACGAAGTGGACATGAAGCTGATCGAGCTGGCCAAGGTTTACAACTGCAAGATCGTGACCAACGATTTCAACTTGAACAAAGTCGCGCAACTGCATGGCGTTGAAGTTTTGAATATTAACGAGCTGGCCAATGCGCTGAAACCGGTGGTACTGCCTGGCGAAATCATGCGCGTCTTCATCCTGAAGGAAGGCAAAGAGTACAACCAAGGGGTGGCGTATCTGGATGACGGGACCATGGTGGTGGTGGACAATGCCAAGAAGATGATCTCCCGCACCATCGACATTGCGGTCACCAGCGTTCTGCAGACCACCGCCGGTAAAATGATTTTCGGAAGATTTGACGAGCGCGTGCACTCCGTCCATGACAAGAGTCATTCGGATCGGCATAGCAGCGCGCCGCGCGAACCGGCTGCGGGACCGCAAGCAGCGGAGGCTCGCGGCTCAGGTGTCGGAGCCAGTTAATAGAGTGGTGAAATGAACGTTTCTGTAATCCTCCCAGCCGCAGGTCTCGGAACCCGAATGGGGCGCAGTGTCCCGGAGAAGGCAGGCACCAGCCGTAAGCAGTTTATGCTGCTGGATGGCTCACCCATACTTCTGCATACCATCCGGAAGTTTGCTTCCTCGCCCTCGGTGAAGGAAATCGTGGTGGCTTTGCGCGGCGAAGATATGGAGTGGGTGAGAGATCTGCTGGGGAAGGAAAACTTCGGCAAGCCGGTGCGGTTGGTGGAAGGCGGCGATAGCCGGCAGGAATCCGTGGAGCATGCCTTGGCGACGCTGGGCGAAGACACGGACCTGGTGGCCGTGCACGATGCCGTCCGGCCATTTATTGAGCTCTCCACTCTCTCTAGCGTGTTCGCCGAAGCGGCTGAATGTGGCGGCGCCATCGTCGGCATTGTCCCGGTAGACACCGTGAAGCAGGTCCATAAGAACAAAATCCGGCAGACTATACCGCGCGAGCGGTTGGTGCTGGCGCAGACTCCGCAGGTTTTCCGATTCGATCTACTGAAGCGCGCATTCGCAAAAGCGCGCGAAGACGGGTTTGCGGGCACCGATGAATCCAGCCTGGTTGAGCGGCTGGATCAGGTAGAAGTCAGCGTGGTTCCGGGCAGCGATCGGAATATCAAGATCACCAAGCTTTCCGACATGGATCTCGCCAAGCTATTTCTGGCCGAGGAAATGGCCATTCGGGAATCGTCTTGAGCGATCTGGTAGCCGGCCACCTTCGCGTGGGCCAGGGTTGGGACGTTCATCGCATCGTGGCTGGCCGGCCTTTGATTTTAGGCGGCGTATCTATTCCTTCCGAGTTCGGCTTGGAAGGACACTCCGATGCCGACGTACTTTCGCACGCCATTACCGACGCGTTGTTGGGAGCGGCCGCGCTGGGGGATATCGGAATGCACTTTCCCGATACTGACCCGCGCTGGAAGGGCGCCGATAGCCTCAAATTTCTGCAGCACGCTCGAGATTTGGCCGCTGAAATTGGCTATTCCATCGTCAACGTGGATTCGACGGTGATTCTCGAGCGCCCCAAGCTTAAGGATTTTCGAACCGCGATTCGTGAGAAGCTGGCCGAGACTCTCGATCTTGAGGCTGACCAGGTCTCGGTGAAGTTCAAAACGGCTGAGAAAGTGGGGCCGGTGGGCGAAGGCCATTCCGCCGAGGCGCAGGCTATAGTAATGCTATGCCGACCGCGTTGATCACCGGTGCTTCGGGTGGAATCGGACTCGAACTGGCACGAATTTTCGCGGAGCAAGGTTACGCGCTGGTATTGGTGGCGCGGAACCGCGAGCGCCTGGAAGAGATCGCCGTCGAGCTGAAGCCCACGCCAGTTCAGGTGCTCGCCAAAGACTTGGCCCTGGTGGGCGCGGCGGAGGGGATTCATCGGGAAGTTCCCAAAGTGGATGTGCTGGTGAACAACGCGGGCTATGGCGTCTACGGTCCGTTTGTCAAGACCCCGCTGGACGACGAGCTGGGGATGCTGCAGCTCAATATGACGGCGCTGGTGGTGCTCACCAAGCTGTATCTGCCCGCGATGGTGGCTTCGAAAAACGGGAAGATCCTCAATGTAGCGTCGACGGCCGCGTTCCAGCCGGGTCCGTTGATGGCGCTTTATTACGCCACCAAAGCCTTCGTGCTTTCTTTTTCCGAAGCTATCGGGAATGAGCTGGAAGGAACTGGCGTGACGGTGACTGCGCTGTGTCCTGGTCCCACGGCGACTGGATTCCAGGCGCGCACCAAGCTCGAAAAATCGCGGCTAATCAAACGCATGAAGGTGATGGACGCGCGCACCGTAGCGGAAGCCGGCTATCGCGGATTAATGGCCGGCAAGCCGGTGGTGATCCCCGGTCTGATGAACAAGCTTCTAGCGCAATCCGTGCGCTTCAGTCCCCGTTGGATGGTGACGAAGATCGCGCGGATGATGCAGGAAGAAGCCTGACGACGTCAGGGGCTCGGGACTTGGGACTAGGGGCTGCGGAGCAGCCGAGGTCGTTTCGAGTCCATGAAACCTAGTGAATCGACAACGTCGCATTGGCCGGGCTCTGGGCGGTCCCGACGGTTACACTCACGGGTACCGCTGTGCCAGTCGGAGCATTGGCCGGAATCTGGACATTGAGCTGCATCACGCCGGCGAGTTCACCGGGAGCCGCGCCATAGTATTGGAGAGTGGCCGGCACTCCGCCGATTGTGACAGACACAGGCAGCACCGGTTGCGGGTAGGGAGTGGAATTAGCCAGAGCGCCGTCGATTCCGGCAGGATTGGTCTGGCCCTCGCCAGTTGCGAACATGATTAGCGTGTTGCCTCGTGACTCGGGATTCTTGGGCGAGTTGGGCGTACCATCAGCATTGTTGGCGGCGACCTGCGTCTTGCTGAATCCAGGCGCCATGAAAAACGCGGGATTGGATGCCGCCACGGGGATGGCAACGGCCTGCGAGTAGATGCCCTCGTACAACACTTGAACCTGTGTCGACGTCTCGCCCGCGACAGCGTAAGGAACAACGCCGGTGATCTGGCCGGGAGAGGTGTAAACCATGGGCGCCGGAACGCCATCGAACAGCACCTCAGTGCCATTGACGGCTCCGATAAAGCGCTGGTCCCAGCTCAGGTCATCGTGAAAAGTGAGCGTAGCTGGCCCGAGGTTGGAACCGAAGATGGTGAACATTTCGCCGGGCGATACGGCCCCGGAGGCAAAACTCGCGCCATTCACCACAGACCCAACGATGGGCCGCGGTGTGTTGTGCACTATGCCAAGGGCGTTCACGGCATCGATCTTTCCGTAACCCCACGTCGCGCTTGGCAATGCTCCCGTGAAGGAATCGGACCGCGCCGATTTGTGCAAAATATCTTTCACCGTGAAGGCATCCAGCTTGGGATTCAATTGGAGCATCAGCGCGATGATGCCCCCGGTGACTGGGTTCGCCGAACTGTTCGCCCCGGCCGCTCCGTAAAATCCCTTACCATCTTGGATTTCATTGCCGATAAACTGGCTGCTGCCCCAGTAAGAATTCGGATCGTAGGCGGTCATGATGGTTTCCGCGGGGGAGCTGACGTCGATCCCACGCCGTCCATCGAAAGTGGGCCCGAGACTTTGGCCCGCCCAAATCTGCCCGATGCTGCCCTGATTGGCAGGCAGGCCGTAAGGGTGGCCGTTCACGGACGTCCAATTGGTGCGGATCACGTAACACGCATCGACGACGGCATTGCGGGTTGCGCCGTAATCCGAGATGCTGCCCGGGACGGCGTAGTTTTCAAAGTAATTGAGCGTGGAGGCGGCCTGGTCCGAAGGATTCATGGTTACATCGAAGTGGCCGTTCACCACCGTTCGCCCGATCAGAGTGATGGAGTATTCGCCATTCGGGCTGTTGGCATTCAAGTTAATCTCTACCTCGCGCTTGCCGTTGAGGGCGCCCGCAGCATTCAGTACATTCGCGCCCCAGGCATAGTAGCCCAGCTCCGAAAGGTTGGTTTCGAAATCGCCGGAGTCGTTGGCGGGCGCCGTAAATGGGCCGTACGATGCGTCGGGCGTCTGGATCTTCACGTCGAACGCATCCGTGCCGGCGTACCACATGTCGATAATTGCTCCGCCGGTCATCTCCTTTTTCAGTTTCAACGTCAGACTGCCACCGGCTGGCACACTGGCCGCGGCGTGGTTGGCCGAGCTCCCGTCGTCGCCCGAAGCCGCGATGAAGATCACGCCGGGTTGACTACCAACCGCCGCGTCAATGGTGCGCGAAACGGTGCTGGTGCCATCCGTCGGGCCGCCAATGGATCCAATGTCCATGAGCATTACCACTGGCATGTTAAGCTCTTTGGCTTTGTCGACAACGAACTGGATCGCAGTCGGAATCAGGTTCAGAGGCTGAAATTGGGGAACTGCGGGTGTACTCCCATAGGCGGGTGTCGGACTGTTTAGGAGTTTCACGGTAATAATAGTCGCCTCCGGCGCGATGCCGTGATACTTGTAAACATTGCTGCCGTTGCCCGCTGCAACCGCAGTGTTGGCCGTTCCGTGGCCCAGGTAATCGCGCTCTGGTATGGCCGTGCCGCCCTTGAGCGCCTGGTTGATCTGGGCTTGAGTGTAGATAGTGCCTGCGCCGTAAGGATTGTTCGACGCATTGGCGCCGGTGCTGTCGGTCAAGTCGAAGATATAAGCAATGCGGGTGGTACCGTCGGCATTGCGAAAATCGTTGTTCTGCCAATCGATCCCGCGGTCGATCATGGCATAGATGACGCCTTTTCCGCTGACCCCATACTGGGAGGAAGCCTGATCGGACCGGGTTTCAACCCGCACCAAGTCGAGACCTGGAAGACTGGCGGCCGCCACGGCCAAATAAATCATGAATCTGCTCAGAACTGATAAAGACATGGATATCCTTCAGCTACATAGCGCAAGCCGCTTCCGAAACGCCTCACTCTTGTTTGATATAAAATACTATTAACCCCTGAGCATTCCGATTCATGCCACCCGACGTTCCGGTTGAGCGCGAGATTACCCGGCTCTTGCACCGATGGAAGGAAGGCGACCGCGAGGCCCTGGCTAGCCTGGCGTCGCTGGCTTATGAGGACCTGCACGCCATCGCCATCGGCTACCTGCGGCGGGAGGTTGCCGGCCACACTCTGCAAGCCACCGGATTGGTGAATGAGTTGTACCTACGCCTCGCACAAGTTCGGGGCGTCCAATTAACCAACCGGCGGCACTTCTACACCTTCGCCGCGCAGTTGATGCGGATGATTCTCATCGACCACGCGCGCCAGACACGGGCTTTGAAACGGCCAGGATCGGGCGTCCGAGTGCCGTTGCATGAGGAAATGGCGTGGATCGATGCGTCCAGCGATGAAATGCTCGCGCTGGATGTCGCTCTGGATCAGTTGGAAGCTCTCGAGGAACGGAAAGTGCGCGTGATCGAGCTGCGATTCTTCCTGGGATGCACCAATGAGGAGACTGCCCAGCTTCTGGACGTTTCTCGCGCAACGATCGACCGCGACCTGGAATTCGCCAAGACCTGGCTGTACCGGCGGCTTTCCGCACCACCACCATCCGGCGGATAAGATGAGCTGATTCGCTCCCAATGGCCAGAATCGATCAAGTCGAAGCTTTGTTTCACGAAGCCCGCTCGTTGCCTAATGGCGAAGACCGCTTGGTTTGGCTCGAAGCCCGTTGCCAGGGGGACGCCGAGCTGATGGAAGAGGTCGCATCTTTGTTGCAAGCGAATGCGGCACTGCGGAATGCCGCGGCGGTCCCGCCCGCAGCCTTGCTCGCCGTTCCCACCGCCAAGTTCGGCGCATATCGGGCGGTGGAATTGCTTGGACGCGGAGGCATGAGCACCGTCTATCGGGCTGAGCGCGCCGATGGCCAGTTTGAACAAACGGTAGCCTTGAAAATCATGGCCGCACACCTGGGCGGACCGGAGTTCCTGCGGCGATTTGAAATCGAGCGCCAATTGCTGGCCACACTGAGCCACAACAACATCACGCGGCTGCTGGACGGCGGAGTTTCCTCGACCGGCGATCCGTATCTGATTACCGAGTACGTAGAAGGACAGCCGCTGGACCGCTATTCGGACTCACGAAAGCTGGACGTGGACGCCCGTCTAAGTCTGTTCCTGCAGGTCCTGGAAGCAGTGGACTATGCGCACCGCAACCTGATTGTGCATCGCGATCTGAAGCCTGGCAACATCCTGGTAGACACCGAAGGCACGGTGAAGCTGCTGGATTTCGGCACGGCCTCGCTAATAGCCCGGCCGAGCGACATCACGCTAACGCGTGTCCGCATGCTCACTCCCCGTTACGCCAGTCCGGAACAACTGAAGGGCGAACGGCTCAACATCGCTACCGACATCTATTCGCTGGGTGTGGTTCTCTATGAGCTGTTGTGCGGGGGCTGGCCGTTTGGCGATCCTAACTCGGTATTGAGCGAGCTGAATCGCGCCACGGGAGATGTGGTCCCAACGCCGCCCGCAACGGTGCTCACGGAAGAAGCGGCCAGCAGCCGCTCGGCTTCTTACCAAAATCTGCGTGGGCTGCTGAACGGCGATCTATCCACCATTTTGCTAAAGATGCTGGAGAATGAACCCACCCGGCGGTATGGTTCCGTGCGGCAGGTGGCGGACGATATCGAGCGATATCGCGATGGCCGTCCGATTCTGGCGCGGCCTCAAACCGCCTGGTACGCGACGCGCAAGTTCGTGAGCCGGCATTGGCTCGCGGTGTCTGCGGCCTGCGCGGCCGTCCTGGCGCTGACCGGATTGACCATTTTTTCGCTGCATGAAGCCGCGCAGGCCCGCGAACAAGCTGCGCGCGCGCAACGCGTCAGCGATTTTGCTAAGAATACATTTCTTTCGGCCAGTTCCACCTGGACCAGCCCGTTACGCGGGCAGAGCCGCGCTATCCAGTTCAACGACATTCTCGACAACGCCGCCGAGCGAGTCCCACGAGAATTGGCGAACGATCCAGCCGCAGAGGCGGATTTGCTCGGAACGCTGGGAAGTACTTACGCGATTCTGGGAAATCCGGTGAAGGGAGAAGCCTTGATACGGCAGGCCCTGGAGGTGCTCAGGCGAGCCTGGGCGGGATCTTCGCGCAAGGCGGCCGACCTTAATGCTGGTCTGTGCAATGCATGCTCCTATCAGGGTCACTATGCCGAAGCGCTGGTGGCATGCCGTGAGGCCATGGCGCTGGCACGGGTCTACGGCTCAGATATGAGTCTCGGCTCGATCATCAACAATACTGCATTCATGGCGGCGAAAAGCGGGGCTCCTTTGGAAGAAGCCGAGAAGCTTTTCCGGGAGGCAGCGGCGAACGGCCCAACCCAGCCAGACCAGGCGAAGCTGTGGCCGGCGATTAATAACACCCGCATTGGAGCGCTGCGTCTGCGCCTTGGCGACTTAACGGAAGGCGAACGGCTGCTCGGAGAATCTGAGCGGATCTTACGCGCTGAACCCGGTCCGCCGATCGAGATCCTGCCTACGCTGGACGGGCTGGCTGTGGGCGCGAGGATTCGGGGAGACTATGCCGAAGCCATGCGTCGGCTCCAAGAAGCGCTCGATCTTCTGAATCAGCGGCCGACCGCGTATATGGGGAGCGGCGGCCAACTGGAGATCGAGCTCGCCGCGGACGAAGCGCTCGCCGGCAAGCCACACGCGTTGGCTCGTCTCGAAAGGGTGAGCGCGCAAGTCCGGGCCGATTCGACCGCGCCGACGGATCAAGTCCGGTTCCATCTGCTGTCAGGAATCGTGGAGGCGGCCAGCGGCTCGTACGACTCCGCCGAGCGCGACCTCCGAGCTGCATTGGAAACGAGCGAGAAGGAACTGCCTCGCCAACCGGCGGATCGAGTCGAGATCTATTTGCGACTCGCCAAGTTGCTGGCGGTTTCACATCGGGAGCAAGAGTCTTCTGATGTGGCGCGCCAAGGCTTGCGATGCGCCGAGTCGAGCTACGGCAAGTTCTTCGCGCAACACCCGTTTGTTGCGGAATTACGGAGTATCATGCATGCCTACTAATCCCAGCGAGTACATTTGGCCCGGCGTTATTGCCGCGCAGGCCATGTATACCGCAGCCAAACTGCGCATTCCCGACCTGCTTGCTTCCGGCCCCAAGACCGCCGTCGAGCTGGCGTCTGAATGCGGCGCGCACGCACCAACGCTGGAGCGTCTATTGCGCTCTCTTGCTACGCTCGAAATGTTCGCGGCCACACCCGACGGCCGTTTCTCGAACACGCCGCTTACAGAAGCGCTGCGCGCGGATCATCCCCAATCGCAACGCGACTTCACAATGTTTTTAACCGCACCGTTTCTTTGGCGGCCGCTCGGAGAGCTTTACGAATCGGTTCGCACCGGCGAACCCGCGTTCGAACGTATTTTCGGCGAGCGCTTTTTCGAGTACCTGGCCTCGCATGCGGAGGACGCGGCACTGTTCAATGCTGTCATGACGCAGGGCACCCAATGGAGCAGCCAGGCGCTGCCGGCCGCCTATGACTTCTCGCGCTTCGAGCGATTAGTGGACGTGGGAGGCGGAGAGGGCGGGCTGCTACGAGGCATTCTTGAAGCTACGCCGCGGCTCCACGGGGTCCTTTTCGATCTGCCCTCGGTGGTAGCGGGGGCTGCAAGCATCTTGAAAGGCGAAATCGCGGAACGCTGTCAGATCGTGGGTGGCGACTTCTTTGAATCCGTGCCGGAAGGCGCCGACGCATATTTGATGAAGGGCATCATACACGATTGGCCGGACGATGATGCCGCCAAGATTCTGCGCAACGCGCGCCGCGCCATCCGCCCCGGCGGCACGCTGCTTTTGTGCGAGAGCACAGTTGATTCGTCCTCATATCCAGCCGGTCTTATGGAACTGCTGATGTTGGTGCTCGGCGGGCGCGAACGCAGTGAAGCGGAGTTTCGCGCGCTGCTGGCTGCTACGGGCTTCTCACTGACTCGCGTGATCCCAACGGAAATGCATTCGCTGATCGAGTGCCATCCGGTGTAGCGCTTACCGGCGTTTGTACGTCACCAGGTCGTCGCCAGCCTCGGAATCCGAATAGGAGACGTGGTGCCCGCCGAGGTCTTCGAATTCCGACAGCTTGATACTTGACGAAATGCCATTCGAGATCAAGATTCCACCGCTTGCCAGCATGCGGGCGATGCTGGTAAGAGCGAGCGTTTGCTCGACACGCGTGTAGTAAGCGAATAGATTGGTTGCCACCACCAGGTCGAATTCCTGACCTGGAATTGTTTCGAGCGTTTGCGTGACGATATTCAGATCATCCACGGTCATGCGGGCGGTGATTTGGGGTTTCACCGCAACCGCGCGCAGCTCCGTGCCGGAAGGAGCGGCGAGAGGTGCGGCGGGTGCGCCGATGGTATCTCCGAAATGTTGCCAATAGGAGATTGCAGCGGCATTCCAGCCGGCCGGATGCGGAAGTTGGAGCACGTAGCTGTGCCCGGCCTGAGCCTTCACCACCGAAGTTCGCAGGTGCGAGACAACTAGCGGATTGAAATCGACCGCCGTGAGTTGGACCTCGGTGGGTGTCGCGACACCCAAGCGCAGAACAGCTTCGAGTACCGCAAAGGGCTGGATGGATTGCGGAGGACAAAAATCATTGACGTCGGGATCACCCGCCAAATCCAGGCCCGGGCCAATCACAGCGATGCGCTGGATGTGTGCTGGAAGAGCGCGGCTGCTCTTCAAAGCGCGTAGCGTTTCTTCGATGGCGTAGTTGATGAGCAGTGATGTTTCCGGGGACACGCCCACGTCGGCGCGGGCCTGTTTCTTCTTTAAGCCGGCTTCTTCCAGTGCGAAGCGGCGCACAATACCGGAAAGGAAAGCCGGCAGCTCATCCTGCGTGACGCGCTGGCGGCGCAGGAATTCGAGGACAATGCGAAACCGCTCGCTGTCGATCTGATCGATGGCTTGGATGAATGCATCCAGGCGCGCGCGGGCGTTGGCGGTCAAATCTCCGGCGGCATTCACCGCGTCGGCCGCTGCGGCTAACTTAGGCGGTGCAGGAAAGGACGTCCCAAACAGGATGAGCTCGCTGAGCGAATCTTCAATGCCGTGATCGATGCGGCCACGGATTACCGCGTCACGCTCGCGAATCCAGGTGTCCCAGTCCGTTGCATCTGTGAATTCTGGTAGCTTCTCGGGCCCTGCGGCAAGAGCTGCGGTGACCGCTTGAACATCGGTCGCGCGTAGAAAACGGACGGGGTTAGTGCCCGCGAATATCCACGCGGACGTCGCTAGACAAAGGACTGCACACCGGCGGCGCATCGGTATAGCTAGTCTAGCAGTCTGTGGCAAAAACCGACTCCCTCGGCGCAAGGCACCGACTCCCTTACGGTCGCGGCTCAGCTCCGTTACCGAGCCGCGAGCGTAAGCGACCGGTTAGACTGTAGGTTGCAGATCACAGTGCAAAAGCCTCGCGGGCCGAGGAATCTTCCAATTCTCGGAAGTCTACCTTCCTTCCGCGCCAGGCCGATCGAGTTCTTATGCGAGACTGCTAAGAAATATGGCGATCTTCCGTATTTCCGGCTGGGTCCGTACGACGCCTACCTGGTGAACCATCCTGATTTCGTGCGGGACATTTTGGTGACGAATCAGGCCAATTTCACCAAAAGCCGCGCTCTGCAACGCGCGCGGATCCTGCTCGGCCAGGGCTTGCTGACCAGTGAGGGCAAACTCCACCTGCGCCAGCGCCGCTTAGTCCAACCCGCTTTTCATCGAGACCGGCTGGCGGGATATGCGGCGGTAATGACCGATTATGCCGTGCGGGTGCGCGAGCGCTGGGAGCCTCAAAGCACGCTGGACATCTCGAACGAAATGATGCGGCTGACGCTCGGGGTGGTTGGCAAAACACTATTCAGCGCGGATGTGGAATCCGAGGCGCCGGAAATCGGCCAAGCGCTGACCACCGTGCTGAAGATGTTCCGCATGCTGATGATGCCGTTCTCGGAATATCTGGAGAAACTGCCGCTGCCCTCCATTCGCCGCTTCGAAAAAGCGCGCGACCGCCTGGATCAGACCATCTACGGCCTCATCCGCGACCGGCGCAAGAGTGGAGAGGATACCGGCGACCTGCTCTCCATGCTTTTGTTGGCGCAGGACGAAGAAGGCGATGGCGCCGGCATGACGGACACACAAGTGCGCGACGAAGCGCTGACTCTATTTTTGGCCGGTCACGAGACCACCGCGAATGCGCTCACTTGGACCTGGTACCTGCTGTCGCAGAATCCCGAATGCGAAGCGCGACTGCATGAGGAAATCGATTCGGTGCTGAAGGGCCGTGTTCCGCAAATGGCGGACATGCCTCAGCTACGTTACACCGAAATGGTGTTCGCGGAAGCCATGCGCCTGTATCCGCCTGCGTGGGCCATTGGGCGCATGTCCAAAGAGCCCTTCGAACTGGGAGGCGTCCACATTGCAGCCAAATCGATCTGCATTTTGAGTCCGTATGTCATGCAACGAGATCCGCGCTGGTTTCCGGATCCCGAACGCTTCGATCCCGAGCGTTGGACGCCGGGGGCACGCGAGGCCCGCCCGAAGTTTTCTTATTTTCCATTCGGCGGAGGCGCGCGCGTTTGCATCGGCGAACGATTCGCATGGATGGAAGGCGTGCTGATATTAGCGACGCTGGCGCAGAAATGGAAACTCCGACTGGCCGAAGGTCAGCGAGTTGAACCGTTACCGCTCATCACCCTTCGGACTAAGTACGGGATGAAAATGCAACTCGTTTCTCGTTTCTAGTTTCTCGTTGGGAGCTTTCGTAGAACGGCTCGTGCTGGGGCGCCGTCGCTTCCCACGATCTTTAGTGGCAAGCAAATCAGTTCGTAAGCTCCTGGCTCCACATGTTCCAGATTCAAGCCTTCGATTAGCCAGATGCCGGCCGCGAGCAGTGCGCGATGGGTTTCGGCGCTGTCGGTTTCGTAGCCGCCCACCGAGAGATAATCCACGCCAACGGTTTGGACTCCACACTTCGCCAAATAGTGGGCGGTTTCTTCCGGGATGTGCACGAACTTTTCCTGGAAGGCGTGGGTTTTCCAGTGGTGCTCGGAGTTCTTGGTCCTGAAGAGAACGCGCTCGCCCTTTTGCAGATGATGAGGCTCGAGCTCCTGCACTTGAATTAACTCGGGATGTTGAATGGCGATCACTCGCGCGGGGCCGATGGTTGCTTCGATTGGCATGGTCTCCATGCCCTTCCCGTCGGCTAGGAAATGGCGCGGCGCGTCCATATGAGTGCCGATGTGCGCGCTGGTCGAGATTTGCGAGAGATTGCAGACGTCGCCGTTCGAGATGTGTAGTGTCTGCAGGCGGTGGAACGGAGCGTCGCCCGGCCAGTACACCATGTCGTTGCGCAGCGGGATGGAGACATCGATAAACTCGCGACTCATGACGCCACCACCACAACGTTTTTAATACCGCCGGCGTCGTTTGAAAGCGGCAGGAGCGCATGCTCGATGGGAAAGCGCGCGGTGATTAGCGAGCGGACCGCGTCCGGCCATTTTTGGACGAACGTGCCGAGATCGCGGATGGCCGCCTGAAAAGAGTGCGGCGGAGCATTCACGCTGCCCAGGATCACCTGGTTCTTCAATACGACATCTTTCATGATGTAATCCGTGTCCACTTCTAGCGGTCCTTTCCTGCCGGGCACGCCCGTAAAGATGAAAACCCCGTTGGGGCCAAGATGCTGGATAACGTCGAATGCCACACCCGAGGCGCCCACCGCTTCATACACAACGTCGATCGATCCGACGGCGATGGCCAACTCGTCCACCGAGTGCGTCTCGGCGGCGATGTAGCGCGCGCCTATGGTGCTGACGATGGGGTTGTTCTCATCGTGCGTGCGCGATCGAGAATAAACTGTGACATCGAAACCCGCGATACGCAACGCCATCGCGCCCAGCAGCCCCACCGGGCCCGCGCCCAGCACCACCGCGCGATGACAATGCTCGCGAAGTTTGCCAGGTTCCACCGGACAAGCCCACGGCAATCGCTGCTGGATCAGCCAGAGCTGTTCGAGCGATTTTTCCGCGATGGTGAGCGGTTCTACTAAGACGCCCACGTCCCGTAGCGCGCGCGGGACAGCGTTAATGTAGCACTCCTCCTCGATTACAAATTCAGTCATGAAGCCATGCTGCTGCTTGATGCCGCGCTCGGTGAAATCGCCGGTGTAGCAGAAATCTTGGCGGCCATCGCGGCAGGCAACACACTCGGGATGCGGGCACGGACGCCGGACCGTCATCACCACCAGCTCGCCCGGCTTCACTTTGGAGACTTTTGATCCGGCCTCCACCACTTCGCCCAGCGATTCGTGGCCGAGGATCAGGTAGTCGAATCCATCGGGCGGCGTGCCGTACTCGAACGATATGATCTCTCGGTCGGTGCCGCAGACGCCGACATCCAGCATCTTTATCTTGGCCTGGGTGGGCGAAGCAAGCTGCGGTTCGGGATGATCGATCACCCGTACTTCGTGTTTGCCGGGGAAGACGGCGACGGCTTTCATTCAATTCAGAATACTAGGTATCCGAGGCTGCTACTCCACGCGCAATGCACTCACGGGATCCAGGTGAGCAGCCCGCCACGCTGGAGCGGCGCTCGCGGCAATGCCGGTGGTCGCCAGAACGAAGGCAGCCAATGCAAGACTGGCGGGATCTACGGGCGAGAGTCCGAACAGCATGCTCGAAGCGGCTTTCGTGAACGCGACAGCGCCGGGAATGCCGACGATCACGCCGAACAACACCAGACGCATGCTCTCATTCAGCACCAGCCGAACGATACCAGCTGGCGCCGATCCAACGGCCATCCGAATTCCGATTTCGCGTGTGCGCCGGACTACGGAATAAGCCATCAATCCATACAATCCAACAATGATCAGTAACAGGGCCAGCGCTCCGAAAAGGCTGGAGACTTGCATGCGAAGACGGTCGCTGTGCAGAGTTGCGGCTATTTCGTCCTGGAGTGTGCTCGCGGATTGGACCGTCACGGGCAGATGCCCGGCGCGAATTCGGGATTGCAGAATGGACGCTAGAGCTCCGGGGCTTAACGAACTGCGAATCTGCACAATCACGTCCGAACTGTGCTCGGTTCCTTGCAGCAGGGGCACGAACACAATTTCCGGAGCTTGCTCGGCGAGGCTTCCGGACTTGGTGTCATTCACCACGCCGATCACTTGCGTTTGGATCGCAGGAGAGCCCAGGAGGATGCTATGACCCACAGGGTTCTGATTTGGGAACAAGCGTCGCGCCGCCCGCTCGTTCAGAATGGCGACGTTGGGAGCGCCCTCGGTATCGCGAGGTTCGAAGGGCCGGCCGGTGAGCAAATGTATTCGGAGTGTATTGAAGTAACCTTGGTCCACGTGCAACACATTCGAATATTGCCTGCGATCAACGGGAACGCCGGGTTTCGTCATCGAGATACCGGCGGAGCTATCGTTGAATGCGACGAAATCCGATAATCCAGCCGATTCCACCCCTCGTGCGCGACGCAGCGAGTCCACCAGGCCCAGCGCCTCACGGACGGGGGCAGCCCGCTCCTGGTCCGGATCTTGTCCCGAAGTCAGTCGGACGACCGAAACATGGTCCGGAGAAAATCCGGCGGGCACCGAGCGCAGATTCTGAAAGCTGCGTGTGAATTCGGCCGCGCCCGCCACCATCATCAGGGAGAGCGCGATCTCTACCACCACCAGCGCCTTTCCGGAGAGCAAGCGTGGCGCCGTGCTTTCCTGATTGAGCGCGACGCGCGCGCCTCGGAGCAGTTGGACGGCCGGCAGCAGACCGACCAGAATGCCGGTCGCCAGCGATACCCCGAGCCCGAATGTCAGGACGCGCCAATCGGGAGAAAGATCGATGGGGCGCTCCTTCCATTCGAACGCGATCAGCAGCAAACGGTCCGCCCAAAATGCGACAGCCAGTCCGGCGGTTCCACCCAGTAGCGACAACAGGCAGCTCTCCGTCAGGGATTGCCGGAGAATGTGCGTCTTGCTTGCGCCGAGCGAAAAACGGATAGAGATTTCGCGCCTTCGCGCCACGCCGCGGGCAATCATGAGACACGCGACGTTGGCGCAACCCACCAGCAGCAACAGCCCGACAATCGCCGAGAGCAGGAACAGCGAACGCCGTTTCTCTCCTTCCGTGCCGGCATAGCCGGCTGCTCCGTTCTGCAGCTCAATGCGCGAACCAGCGACTTCTCTTGCGAAGTCTGCGCTTTTGCGTTCCGCGATCTGCACGCTGAGGTGTTGCTTCAACAGTACCTGGAGATTGCTTTGAGCCTGGATCGCGGAAACTCCAGGCTTCAACCTGCCAAACACCTCCATGAAGCCGCCTCCCTCAGTGAGCGGGTCGAAGCTGAAGAGCGCCGGCAGGCTTCCAAGTGGCACGTAGAGATCGGGATCATCTCCCTTGCGGATGCCGTAAAAGCCGGCGGGCAACACCCCCACGATGGTGAAGGGCACGTTGTTGAGATACATGATGCTCGCGAGCGCGCCCGGCGCCTGATTGTAGCGCCTGCGCCAAAAACTGTGGCTCGCGACGGCTACATGCGAGGTGCCTCCGCGGATATCGTCGGCAGGGCTGAGAAGGCGTCCCAAGTTTGGACGCACACCCAGGACATCGAAGAAATTCCCTGAAACGGCGGTTGCCTGGGCGGGATGCTCCATTCGCTGGTGTGCGCGCCGCTCGCGAATGGCCAGCACTGCTTCGGCCGCCAGTTCTGAGGTCTGGTTGCGGTCGCGAAAGTAGGAATAACCCTCGTATGAGGATGTCTGCCCGTTTCTGAGCTCGTCGCCGCGTCCAACCACACGGCCCCATTCTGTGACCAGCACCAACTGCGACGGCTTTGGAACGGGCAGCGGCTGGAATAGCAGGCGATCCAGGAACGTAAACACGGCGGTGGTGGCGCCAATGGTCAGCGCCAGTATAGTGACGACGGTCGCGGTAGAAGCCTTGGCCTTGAAGAGAACCCGGATGGCGTATTTCAGGTCGCGCAGCATGGCAGCAGTCTGGCACAGCGCCCCTGAGAATTCAAGGGGGTGCGTTTTCCGCTTGACATTTGGCTCGTTTAGTACTAAATAATTAGTATGCGACCAAAAAGCCCGACCTTGACCGAGCAGGAGCTGGAGATTATGAAGATTGTCTGGGCGCGCGAGGTGGCCACCGTGCGGGATGTTTATGAAGCGTTGCTGGAGCGCCGCAAGATCGCATACACCACCGTGATGACCATGATGAAAATCCTGGAACAGAAAAAGTATCTGCTCAAGACCCAGGAAGACCGGGCCTATATCTACCGTCCGGCCAAGCCCAAGAACCAGGTGATCAAGGGCATGGTCCGGGAGTTTGTGAATCGTGTATTCAACGGTTCGGCTGAGCCTCTGTTGGTGCATTTGATCGAAGACCGGCGGCTTTCCCAGAAAGATCTGGAAGAGATCACGCACATGATTCGCCGAAAGGAGGCCTGAGATGCCCGGCTTGTGGTTGCAGAATCTGGCCTTTTATAGCTTGCAGATTGCGGGCGTCGCCGCGGCCGGCGCGCTGCTTCTGCGCCTGCTTCAAATCCGCATTCCAACCATCCGTTTGATGTGTTGGCAGGCCTTGATCGCGGCCTGTATCGCGCTGCCCGCTATTCAGCCGTGGCTCACCGCGAAGACGAACGCCAACGTTCAAATATCCATGGGACCTGCGATGGCGGCTGGTGCGGCGGCGGGTTCACGCGGGATGGCTTTCCCTGTGGTGGGAATCGTTCTTCTGCTGGTGGGAGCGGGCGCGGCGGTTCGATTCGGGATTCTGGGGCTAGGGCTCTTGCGGCTCCGGCGATATCGGCGCAATTCCACTTTCGTGCCCGGTGCTTTTGACAATCTGCAGCGGCGGCTGGGAGTTTTCGCCGACGTGCAGATGTCGGCTGAGGTCACAGGTCCGGTGACGTTCGGGTTTCTGCGTCCAGTGATTCTTCTTCCAGAAGCGTGTATCGAGGACGAATCCATCGCCTGTCACGAACTGGTCCACGTGCGCCGGCATGACTGGCTGTTCACGGTGATCGAAGAGTGCATTTTATCGGTGTTCTGGTTCCACCCAGCGATGTGGTGGATGATTGCGGAAATCCAATTGGCGCGCGAGGAAGCGGTGGATCGCGAAGTAGTCGCCATTTTGAATTCGCGCGATCAGTACTTGGAGTCGTTGCTGGCCTTGGCCGCGTCGCGCGCGGGTTTCGACCTGGCGCCGGCCTCGCCCTTCTTGAGAAAGCGACATTTACAAAAACGAGTAGCTTCTCTGCTGAAAGAGGTTTCCATGTCTAAATTTCGATTGACTTCTTCGCTGGCTGCGTTCGCGGCCGTGCTCACGCTAGCCGCATGGTTGGGCGTGCGTTCGTTCCCGTTGCAGGCCGCGCCGCAGGAAAACGATTCGTCCAATATCACGGTCCATTCCGGTCCGTTGCCGCTTCTTCATCGCGCGGCCGTGCAGTATCCGAAGAATGCAATGGCCAAGCACATTGAAGGGACGGTAGTGCTGGAGCTCACCTTAAGCGAAACAGGGACCGTTACCGACGCGCGCGTACTGAGCGGACCGGAAGAGTTGCGCGGGGCGGCGCTACAGTCGGTCCTGGAATGGCATTTTGCCAGCGATGCGCAGCCCAAAACTCAGGTCAGCATCGATTTCAGGTTGCCCTCGGCAGAGGCGGTGCCGGGAACTTTGATGGCGCCTCCCGAAGACCAAGCCAGGCTGGACCGCCTGTTCATCCAGGCGCCGGATTCGATCAAGCAGAAGCTGGAAGGTCACTTGCCGTTGCGGGAAGGTGACCGGATTACCCAGAGCGCGCTGAACGATCTATCGGCAGCGCTTAGAGACGTGGACGAACATCTGAGGGTCACGATACATCCAAATGCGGACAAAACTGGCTCGATGATTTTCATTGCGCTTAATAGCGCTGGACCGGGTGAGGCTCCTAAGAGGATCCGCGTGGGCGGAAACGTGGAGGCTGCCAATATCGTTCAAAAAGTGACTCCGATTTATCCGGCTGAGGCGAAGGCGAACCGCGTCCAGGGCAGCGTCCGCTTCACCGTTGTCATCGGTAAAGACGGAAGAGTGCAGAGCGTGACGCTTGTCTCCGGAGATCCGGTGCTGGCTCAGGCCGCCAAAGATGCGGTGCAGCAATGGGTCTACAAGCCGACCTTGCTGAATGGCGATCCAGTGGAAGTTATGACTCAAGTGGACGTAAACTTCACACTGAGCCAATAAGCCGCTATGCCAAGAAGATCTTTACTGATACTTGCCGGAATGTTTGCGTTTGCGGGATGGGCTTCGTCATAGACGCAACAAACACTGAAGCTGATTCATTCCGTCGCGCCCAAGTACCCGCAGGAAGCTCGGGACAAGAAAATCGAGGGCGATGTCGTGCTGCATATCGAAATCAACGAAGAGGGCGCGGTTCACGACCCTTGGGTCATCAGTGGTCCGAAAGAGTTGCGCGATGCGGCGCTGGCGGCGGTGAAAGAGTGGAAGTACTCGAAAGATGGGCCGCTGCCGGCGTCGAGTGAGGTTACGCTCGCGTTTCAGCTACCGAAGAAGGATTAGTCCCCTGACTGACGCGCGCGGCTTCGTGCCGCGGCAGAATGGCGATCGCTAACGCTCCGATCAGCGCCACCGCGAGCACGGTTCCCATGGCGATCGTATAATTTCCTGCCTGGTCCCGCAGAATGGAGACGAAGTACGGAAACCAAGTCTGCCCAATAGTGTTCACCGGCAGAATCACGGCCATCGCTCGGGCCAGCGAGTTCACGCCGAACTGCTCGGCGGCCATCAGCGGGATCAGCATGTAATCCGCGCCCATTCCGAATCCGAACAAAACCGCGAAGGCGTATAGAAATGTTTCGTTGGACGGCCGGACCATTAGCAGGATCGGAATGGTTCCCGCCACCAGGAAATATGTGCCTGTCATGACCCACTTCTTTGAGAAGCGATCCGCCAGGCCGCCAATCAGCAAACGCCCGCCAATGCTGGACCACAGCACCAACACCGACGCCGTACGCCAGGCTGCATCCACGCTGGGCCCTTTCTGGAAGCCCGCGTCGAGAAACACAAACTTCATGTGAAAATTGACTGCGCCGATAGATCCGATGGAGCAAAAGCTGCCGATAAGCAGCAGCCAGAAAGGCCAGCTTCCCAGTAACTGCCCAAAAGTGTGGGACTGGATTTTGGTTTCAGCGGGAGGCTCGGCGGCGCCGTCGGGATTTTGGCCGATGTCCGAAGGCCTGTCTTTCAAGACAAACAGCACGATGGGCCAAGCCAATAAAATCAAGGCCGCCAGCACCATCAGAGCCGCGTGATAACCGAACTTCTCGGTGAGCGGCTTCACCAGAAACGAGCCGAGCGACCCCATCAGTCCCACGCCGACATAGACGATGCCCATGGCTTTTCCGCGATTCAGCCGGAACCAGTGCGAAACGATCAACTGATGCGGAATCGGGCCGGAGAGGATGTAGCCAATGGTGTAGAGCACCCAGAAACCGTAATAGACGAAAAGTGCGCCGCCCATGTTGGCGAAGCCGGTTAACGCGACGATGGTGAGGATTGTTCCCACCAGAATCAACTTGCGCGGGCTAAAGCGATGGATGACGATGGGGCCGAACCAGATGGTCAGCGCGGCGGCCAGTGGAAAGCCGAGTGTGATCTCGGCGCGCGACCAGTGGAACTCGCGTTGGAAGTAATCGTAAAAAAAACCGATGTTGTAGTACGGAATGCCGACTGACAGTCCAAATGTTATGAAGGTGGCTGCGGCGATCCACCGGCCGAAGAACTTGCGGGGCATTGGGTACATTGTGGCACGAGCTACAAGCCTCTTATATGGAACCCGCCGTCCACATCGATCACCTGGCCGGTAGAATAATCCAGCAATCCGTCGGCGATCGCGCGGATCACGCGCGCTACGTCTTGTGGTTCTCCCATGCGGCGCTGGGGGAGCAGACCGGCTGCGATTTTATCCTCGTAGCTTTTTTCCACCGCGGCGATCATGTCCGTGCGCACGATGCCCGGGCGGATCTCGAAAACCTGCACGTTGTCGGCAGCCAGCCTTAGAGCGAATAACGCGGCGCTCATGCTAAGGCCCGCCTTCGAGATGCAATATTCGGCGCGATTGGTGGACGCAGTGTAACTCGAGATGGACGTGATGAAGACGATCCGGCCGCGCCGCTGCTCAATCATCCAACGGGCGATTTGCTGGGTCAGGAAATGCGGGCCTTTCAGGTTGGTTCGGAGCAGTTCGTCGTAGCTCGATTCGGTGGCTTCCAACATATCGCGGCGTTTGCGCGGCGCCATGCCGGCATTATTCACCAGCAGATCCAGGCGGCCGTAGTTAGCTTTTAGATGGGCCACCAGTTCGTCGCGATTGGAGAAAGAACCGATATCGCTGCGAATAATCTCAGCGCCGGTCTCTTTGCGCAGCGACTCCGCTGCTTCCTGATTCTCAAGGTAGGTGGCTACCACCGAGTGAGATTTCGAAAGTTCGACTGCGATGGCTCGGCCAATTCCGCGGCTCGCGCCGGTTACCAGAGCGACGGGTTTATTTGGCTGCGGCAAGTTCGGTGTCGATGGCTTTGGCAACGTCTTCCACGACGATGGTCTCGACGAACGGCCGCCCGTTGACCAGAACGGTGGGAGTGTGGGCGATGCCGCGCGCCACGCCTTCCTGGTAATCTTCTTCCACCAATGCGGCCAGGCGCGCGTCGTCGAGAGAGGCCACAGCCTTCGAGGGATCCACTCCGTGTTCTTTGGCGAATCGGGAAAGACGATCGTTGAAATTGTCTGCCGTGATCTCGCGCAGGTTCATCAAGGAATATTTCCGGTACGCCAGGCCGAGGCCCGGCTTATTCTCTTCAAAGAACCGCGCCGCAATGGCTGCCTTCCGCGCCCAGGCGTGTTTGGCGAGCGGAAAATCGCGATGCTCGAACCGGACCGTGGAGGCGTAGCGCGGAAGCAATTTCTCATCCAACATCACGCGGAAATCCGCGCAATCCGGGCACTGGAGATCCTCATAGATCACCACCCGCACGGGGCTTTGCGCCGCACCTTCGATCAAATGTTGAGCCGCCGGATATGCAGACATGGCAGTCAGAATAGCAGCCCCTAGGAGCCGCCTCATAGCTGCGCCGGCTGTTGCAGCGTGAACGTCAAGCGCGTTTCTGAGGGGATCTTGACAGTCTGGCCTTTGGTGAGCACCTCGGCGCCGGTGCCCACTGCAGCGCCTG
>PMUN01000472.1 GCA_003166875.1 Bryobacterales bacterium
TACGACATGGCGGTGAGCGACGCCATCTATGGCCGTTCCAAGCGTTACGTGTCGCGGGAGCGTCTGCAGAGCATGCTGGATTATGAGCACGGGCTCAACCTGGAGCGTCTGCGCCCATCGCGCGGCGATNNAATGCCACGGCTGGATGGGCGTAAAATACCAGGCTCACCCGCGCGATCACGACAGCCAGATCATCCTGCACGTTCGAATGCTGGATCACGAGAACGAGCTGCAGCAGGAGGCGCTGGGCATCGTCGGAGTGAATCTTCTGTACGCTGCGTTCTTTCTGCACCACAAGCCGGAGCTGATGGTGGAATCGTTACTGGATAATCTGACCACGGAACGCATTGAGATCGACATGATTGAGTTCTCGGGTATCGAGTTCCGGCATGTCGACAATCGCGTGATGAGCCTGAAGCTCGTGCAACTGGGGCTCAGCGGCGCGGCCATGTTCGGGCCTTCCGGAGAGGTGCTGCAACCGTCGGAAGTTTTGCGGAAACGGCCGATCCTGGTGGAGCGGGGCAGCTTTCGTCCCGTTACCAGGGTGAATATCGACATGATCAACTCCGCACACGAGCGCTTCGCCGCGGAGCCTGAGGTGGCCGCGGACCAGGTGCTGGAGCTGATGGAGATCACCATGCGAAATCTCCTTGCCGCCGGCAAGATCGACCTGGGCGACTTTTTGGCACGGGCCGATCTGTTGGCAGCCACCGGCAGGACGGTGCTGATCTCAGACTATTTCGAGTATTATCGCCTCGCAGCCTATTTGACGCGATACACCACCCAACCGATTGCGGTAACCATGGGCGTGACCAGTCTTCGAGACCTGTTTAATGAGCAATACTATGCGGAGCTCGAAGGCGGCATCCTGGAGGCGTTCGGCAAGCTGTTTACGAAGGATTTGCGGATCTATGTTTATCCGTTGCGCGACCAGGTTACTGGCCAGCTCAACACAGTGGAGACTCTCGAGATGACTGCGGATTTGCGCAATCTTTTCAGGCATCTGGTGGAACGCGGCCGCATCAAGCAGCTCGACAATTTCGACGAAAGCGCGCTACACATCTTCTCACGCGACGTTCTGAAGAGGATCAAAGAACAGGACAGTTCCTGGGAAGGGATGGTGCCTCCCGAGATCGCCGAAGTGATCAAGCGGCGCCATTTCTTCGGGTACCGCGAGGCTGAGGCGATGGATGGGGCTTTGGTGAGCTAGCACCTGCGTCAGAAACCTCGGCAGGCTGGAAAGCCTAGCTCACAAACTGTGGCGCGAGCACTCGTGCGTGCCGTGTTCGCACTCTTGCGAACACCAGTGTGCAGAAAAGATGCAGGCGTTCACACGAGTGTGAACGCGGCACGCAGGAGTGCGTACGCCACATCGAACCTACCCACCCGCAATCGCACCCACCACCAAAAATGGCTCGGCTCCCGACACCACTGCATCGGGCAGCGGCGCGTCCGGCGATTCGTGCGACAAATCTTCCTGACAGGCGAAGAATCGTAGGAACGACCGGCGCTTTCCGGTGACGTGCTCGCGGATGGTGCCCTTCAGCATCGGATATCGCAGCTCCAGCGCGTCCAGCACCGATCGCTGCGTGACCGCGCCCTGCACCTCGAGCTGCACCTCGCCATCGATGTTTGCTAGTGTTCGGAGATGCCCAGGCAGCCAGACCCGAATCATTCCAGCGTCTGGACCTCGACGGAGAGAACGGCCGGAAGATCCCGGACAATAGGGGCCCAGTTATCGCCCGCATCAGAAGAAACGTACACCTGCCCGCCGGTGGTGCCGAAATACACGCCGCACTTGTCGAGCGAATCCACCGCCATGGCGTCACGCAGCACATTCACGTAACAATCGCTTTGCGGCAGCCCGTTGGTCAGCGCTTCCCACTCGTTGCCCCCGGTCCGGCTACGATAGACGCGCAGCTTTCCTTCTGGCGGAAAGTGCTCGGCGTCGCTCTTGATGGGAACCACGTAGATGGTTTCCGGCTCGTTCGCGTTCACGTCGATCACAAACCCGAAGTCGGTGGGCAAGTTCCCGCTGATCTCGTGCCAGGAATCGCCGGCGTCGTCCGACCGCATCACGTCCCAGTGCTTTTGCATGAACAGCACATTCGGCCGCGACTTGTGCAGGGCGATCCGATGAACGCAGTGGCCGACCTCGGCAGTCGGTTCGGGAATGAATTCGGAATGCAGTCCCTTGTTGATCGGCTGCCAGGTCTGGCCGGCATCATCAGTACGAAACGCTCCAGCCGCCGAAATGGCGATGAAGATCCTGTCGGGATTGCTCGGATCGAGAAGTATGGTGTGCAAGCACATTCCACCGGCGCCGGGCTGCCAGCGAGGTCCCGAGCCATGGCCGCGTAATCCGGGGAGTTCCTGCCAATTCTGGCCGCCATCGGTCGACTTGAAAAAGGCGGCATCTTCCACGCCTGCGTACACCGTGTCCGGATCGGTGAGCGACGGTTCCAAATGCCAGACTCGCTTGAACTCCCAGGGATGCGGCGTCCCGTCGTACCACTGATGCGTGCCGGCGACACCTTCGTATACGAATTTGTTTCCCACCGGCTCCCAGGTCTGGCCGCCATCGTTCGAGCGCTGGATCACCTGCCCGGACCATGCGCTGGATTGCGACGCATACAACCGATTCGGTTCAACCGGCGATCCTTTGATGTGATACATCTCCCAGCCGGCAAAATGAGGACCGCTAACATTCCAATGTTCCCGTTTGCCGTCCGACGTCAGGATAAATGCGCCTTTGCGCGTACCAACCAATACTCGTACGTTGCTCATACATTACCTTTCTGAAGTGTCGTCGATCGCCTCATAGGCCAAGGTCCAAAAGTCGAGACAAACATTCGGAGGACTCGGGGAAGTCCAGGCGCGCTGGGTCAAAAGTATTGTAACCATATTCTCCTGTGGATCGGAATACCAGGAAGTCCCCAGGCCGCCGTCCCACCCGAATTTTCCAATTGGTCCGTAAATGTCCACTCGCTTGGTGACAACTGAAACGCCAAAGCCCCAGCCATGGCTGTCGAAATAGCCGGGCGTGAGACCGGACACCGCTTTCTGCTGGGGCGTCAATTGATCGGTAGTCATCACTTCCACCGAAGGGCGCGACAGGATGCAATCGCTGCCATGCTTCCCTTTGTTCAGCATCATCTGAGCGAAGGCGTGGTAATCGTCGATGGTTGAGACCAGGCCAGCGGCGCCGGATGGGAATGCGGGCGGGCGGCTCCATTGACCGCCCTCGGCCTTGTCAAAAACTTCGAGCTTCCCAGTGGCAAAATTGGTCCAGTAGCTGGTGGCCAGCCGGCCGATTTTTGCAGCCGGCACGCTGAAGCTGGTGTCGTGCATGCCCAGCGGATCGAAAATGCGTTCGCGTAAGAACACATCGAACGGTTGACCGGAGGCACGCGCGATCAGCACTCCCAGCACTTCGGAGCCCGTGTTGTACATCCACCGTTCGCCCGGTTGGTGCATCAGCGGCAGCGTACCCAAGCGGCGGATCCATTCATCCGGCGCGGGCGTGGTGGCGGGACTGGGCGGCCCTGTGCCGATTTGCAATTCGTCCGTGGCCAGCACGATGGGATATTTATCAGGCGGACCCATCACCAGACCGAAGCCCATGCGAAAGGTCAGCAGATCGCGCACGGTGATGGGACGTATGGCCGGTACGGTGTCATCCAGCGGTCCGTCCAGCCGCTTTAGCACCTTGCGATTTGCCAACTCCGGCAACAGCCGGTCCACCGGTTCATCCAATCGCAGCTTGCATTCCTCCACCAGAATCATCGCTGCTGCGGCTGTGATGGCTTTCGTCATCGAGGCGATTCGAAAAATTGTATCGCGCCGCACAAGGTCGCCGCCGATCGCTTTCGCGCCCAGCGCACCCACTTGCACCTCGCCCCGCCTGCTGACGAGGGTGACCAATCCTGGTATTTCGCCGCGAGCGACATAGCCGGCCATCACGTCGTGCATGCGGCGAAGCCGCGCTTTGGAAAATCCTCCGGTGCTCATCTCACCGTTTGACCGGTATCCATACTTCAATGTCGCCCAGGCCAGTCCGAGGGTCAAAGCCTTCCCCATAGCGTTCGAAGAAATCCGGTGCTCCAGTCACAGGACGCGCGATTTCGTGACCGGACCCTGGGAACCAGCTTCTCTGGATCGCCTCCATCGTGTCGCGCAACTTCGACACATGTTCGTGATGCGGGAAAACTGCATACTTTTGTGCCGGTATGTTCACGTGACTGAATTCGGCGGCGAGGCCGGCGACGCCGGATACCTCCACGCCGCTCAGGTAGTCGATTCCATTGGGACTAAGGAAGCACAGACCGTAGTGCACCACGCCCACCTTTCCGGGAATTTTGTCATAAGATCCCAGCCGCTCCCACTGCACGGGAATGCCCGCCCAGGTTGGGGTGGTAAAGTGGCCACGCAGTCCCGCGACGAGCATGGCCTTGCCGTTTTCAAAGCGCGGCGGATCAAGCTGCACTACGGTTGCTTGGCCGGTTTTGTTTTGGTTCGGCATGGTGAATTCTCCTTAGTTCTGAAGACCAATAAACTCGCGCAGCCTGTCTTCGCGCAACGTGGTGCGGTGCGCGACATGAGGAATGTAGCCGAGCCGCGACCGGGAGGGAGCGATACCACGAGTGCCGCTAGTTCTCGCGTTCGTGGTAGCGCTTCCTGCCGGTCGCGGCTCTGTTTTTCGTATATGCCTACATGCTTTCCATATCTATGTCGTGCACCCCCCCGTGTGGTGGAGGCGTTCGCGCGCCTGGGATTTCCTATTGAAGAAAAGCACCAGCAGGCCGCTGACGATGCGTCCGGTCCAGATCTTGGTCTTCGAGATCGGCACGGTTTGATATACGAATCTTTCATCTACCGTGAGTTGCATGGTTTTGGTCTCCTGGCACTAAGTCGAACGAGGATGCGCTAAATCGACAGGCCGAACGGCGGAATTGTGGAACGCGCCGGGTATTTCTATCACCGGCCGGATTTCCACAGTTCCCCAGCGCCCGGCTGGAATCTGGGAGGCGATGCTGATGGCCTCATCCAGGTCCTGAGCGTTTATCAGGTAGTAGCCACCCAGTTGTTCACGAGTCTCCGCAAACGGGCCATCGGTGACCAGTCGCTTGCCGTCGCGCACGCGAATACTGGTCGCGGTCGAGGTGGGATAGAGCGGCGCGGTGGCCAGGCATTTTCCGCTCGCGGCGAGCTCACGCGCATATTCCGAGGATTCCTTGTAACACTGCTCCCGCTCCGCCTGGGTCGGGGCGTTCTCATCAAGGTAAATCAGCATCATGTATTGCATGTTGTGCCTCCATTGGGATGCCTACAATGTTAAGTCGAACGGCAGGTGCTCGAATCGACAACCTGCTCAACAATTTTCTACCATCGGAGCATGCCCTTGGATCCGGATCAGGCCATCGAGGCGCTCTATGGCTCCGACTGGGGCCGCATCGTGGCTACTTTGATTCGCTTGGTGGGCGACTTCGAAGTGGCGGAAGAGGCTGTCCAGGAAGCATTTGCGGCTGGCGTGGATCAGTGGCGCAGCGCGGGAGTCCCGGAGTTCCCGCGCGCCTGGATCATCCAGACCGCCCGGCATAAAGCCATCGACCTGATCCGCCGGCGAACGCGCTTCCAGGAAAAAATCCAAGCTCTTTCGTCGGTGACGGAGGCTAGCCAGGAGCCGGATTACGATACTGACGAAATTCCCGACGATCGTCTTCGCCTGATCTTCACCTGTTGCCATCCCGCGCTGGCCCCGGAATCGCAAGTCGCGCTTACGCTCCGCACTCTGGGCGGCCTTGAGACGGACGAGATCGCGCGCGCGTTCCTGGTGGCGCCTACAACTATGGCGCAGCGCCTGGTACGGGCCAAGAGTAAGATTCGTGATGCGCGCATCCCGTACAGCGTGCCCTGCACCAATGATATGCCGGAGCGGCTGGACGCGGTTCTGACGGTGATCTATCTGGTCTTTAATGAAGGCTACGCAAGCACGCGCGGCGGTGCGCTGGTGAGGACCGATCTTTGCGTCGAGGCCATACGCCTGGGCCGATTGGTGCGAGCTCTGATGTCGCCGCCTTCGACTGAGGTGACTGGTCTTTTGGCGCTCATGCTGCTTCACGATGCGCGGCGCGATGCGCGGTTGGATGCTGCCGGAGATCTGGTGATTTTGGAAGAGCAGGATCGCGGCCGCTGGGATCGGCGGCAGATCGGGGAAGCTATGCCGTTGGTTGATGAGGCGATGGTAGGCGGGCCGGGTCCATTTGCCGTGCAGGCTGCGCTAGCGGCCGAGCATTGCCGGGCGTCGCGCGCGGGCGATACGGATTGGCCCCGAATCCTTCAGCTTTACGATCTTCTTGAGCGCCTGCAGCCGTCGCCCATCGTGTCGCTGAACCGCGCCGTCGCGGTCGCGATGGTGCACGGTCCCTTGGCTGCGCTCGAGCTCATCGATGCGCTCGCCGCGGAAGGGGATCTCGACAACTACCACCTGCTGCATTCGGCGCGGGCCGATCTTCTGCGGCGCGCTGGATCTTCTGAGGAAGCCGCTAAGAGCTATGGCAGAGCGCTCGCCCTCGTCACTAACGACAGCGAGCGTTTTTTTTTAGAACGCCGGTTGCGTGAAGTGTCGCGTGAAGTTCAGTGACCAACCGCCGAGCATGGTTGTATGGTCTGTTCGCATGCTACGCACTGGCCGCGCTCGCGTGCGTGGAGTTGAGACCACTCTGGCTCGATGAAGTGTTGCAGTTGATCGCCACCAACTCTCGCAGCGTGGACGATTTCATGCGGAGCATGGGGAGCCGCAACCCGGGCGCGGCGCCCTTAGGTTATCTCACGCAGCGTCCTTTCGTGCTCGTCGGCGGCGCGTCCGCGCTGTGGGCAAGGTTTCCCTCGGTATTATTTGGCATCCTTTCATGCTGGGCCTTGTTCAGAATCTGCCGCGAGCTCAGAATGCCGGACGTAGCTGTGCTGGCAACGGGCCTGTTTATGGTGATCCCGCTTCAGTTCCGCTATGCCAGCGAGGGACGGCCATATTCTGAAGCGCTCTGCTTCAGCCTGTTTGCCGTTCTCGCATTTCTAAAGCTGATGTCCGGCGCTAGTGTGCCTACGGCTGGTTTTTGCGTGCTTTCAATCGTCGCCGCTCTCTACACGCAGCCCTATGCCATCTTGACCGTCTGCGGCGTGATCTTCTGGGACGCGGTCACGAACGCGAAGGCCAGAAATTGGAAACGAGCGGCTCTGGGGCCTGCCTGCCTCGCGATCTCGCTCGTGGCGTTCCTGCCCTGGTATCTTCTGGAGACGCGGAAATGGGCCACAGGCATTCAGGAGCATGGTATCCCCGCATTTCACTGGACGCTCGCGTTGTTGCTGGATGTCGCAAAGGGTATTTCCGGGGACGGCTTCTTATGTTCCGCTGCCCTTATTTTCCTGGCGGCGTTTGCGTTCCTCGCGAGACCCGGCTTTCGAGGGTTGCTTCTCGCCTCAATTCTGGTTCCGGTGGCCGGTGCACTGGCAGGCGATGCCTTCACGAACTATTTCTTCGCGTCTCGCCAGATTCTTTTTGCGCTGCCCGGTCTGGTGATCCTGGCGGCGCTCGGGTTCCTGGAATTGTTTCGAAGAAACAAAAGCGTTGCCATCATTGCAATGACGATCCTACTGGTAGCGGCTTTGCAGAAGGACGTGACCATGCAAACGAAAGCCAGGGAGGACTGGCCGGCCGCTGCGAAGGCAGTGGCGGAGATCGCGCGACAGGGACGTTGCATCGAAGTAGCCCCCGCCAGCAGCCTGGAGCTCTACAGTTTCTTTGTTCCAGGCCTAGAGACGAAAGTCTGCACAGCGTCGCCACAGCAGACCGGAGCAGCACTGATCACGAGCCTCTACACCACCACCGCGGAGCTGATCGCGGCGGCGGACCATTTCCGTGAGCAGAGATTTTCGCCCGTCCAGACCACCGCCGTAGGTGGCACGTCAATCACGCTGGAAAACAGACGCTAATATTACCCTGTGGCGCAGGCACTCCTGCCTGCCGGGTCGAGACTCTTCTCAATCCGATCCTTCAACGGCCCGCCATGCACCGGCAAGAGTGCCGGCGCGGGTCGCGGTAGGGATGCCGGTTTCCCG
>PMUN01000311.1 GCA_003166875.1 Bryobacterales bacterium
GCGCTGATACTCCAGCGTATCCTTCCAGGGCGACCGCTTGTCCAGGTTCGCCTTCTCCGCTTCTTCAGCCAGGTATTTAAGCATTAGTAGCTGCGACACGGCTTTCTCCGGTTGCATCCGAGCGGCTTGTTGTAACTGCGGGGGCAGACCCGCGAATATCTGATCCACGTCCGCGGCCGTGAGCTTTTTATCGCCCAGATGTGCAACGACTGTGTCAGGAGTTATAGGCGCGGCCGGAGCGGCCTGCGGCGGCGGAGCTTCGACGGGAGGAGCCGGCGTACCAGGGGCGACTTGCGGCGTTGGCGTTTGGCCGCACAGAAATGCAGAAAACAGAAGGGTAGTTGCTAAATATTTCATTGAATGCTTCCTTGATGCGGAAACCATAAGTTTAACATGGGGAACCGGCGGGCGTTCCGGCCGACGGCGTCAGCGGGTGCCAGCAACGGCGGTGGCAATCTTCAGGTCGAAAACCGGAACGGCCAGATCGGCCGCATCGCGGACGTTGCAATAAGGATCTTTCCCGAAGCCATACCACAGGGTGGCGTTCTGAGGCAGCTTGCCTTGCACGTATAGCAACACGCTGCTGGCTTCGGCGGCGTCCACGCGGGATCGATAGATCATTGGCGTCTCGGCGCCATTGGATTCGTGAATGGAAAACCCCGCCATGCGCCCGTCCGATTGGAGGCGGCCGTTCACTCCGGAGAAAGTCACCTTCACGACGCCATCCTGAAATGTGGCCGCTACCGGTCTTGGGCCACGCTTCAGCTCGCCGTAGTTCTTGATGCGGGGAAAGAGGTCGTGGCACGCCAACTCCGCCATACGAACCGCCAGGCGTTTCAAATCCTCGGTGCCTATGTGGATTCCATCATCAAGCTGCAGATCCACCGCCGCGACCATACCCAGGTGCGGAAGGTCGGTTTCAGCACGCAGTTGGGCCAACTGCACGTTGTTCCATGCGGCAAAATTGGTCTTATCGATGTGGCGGCCGATTTGGACGTAATAAAACGGCAGATCGGGGTGGTTGAAATCCGCCCGTATGGCTTTGACGAGCGCTTCAAACTTTTGAAGAAAGAGCACAGACGCTGTGGGATTCGCATCGGATTCGCCCTGATACCAAAGCACGCCCTTCACCTGCCCACCGGCGGCTTGAACGCGGCGATACATTGAGCCATAGAGCGAATCGCCTTCGCGGTCCTTCAGAGCGGGGTTCCACTGATCCATGGACGTCCCGGTGTGAGCGCATGGAATCAGGCCGATGGGGATGCCAGTGCGCTGAACCATCTCCACCGCAAACGGCAAGCCCGGGCCAGCGCCTTTCTTGCGGTTGACGACGTAGGTTTCCAGGCGCTCGCCGGTCAACCGTTCAGGTTGGTTCTGTGCATTTAAGGGCCAGTGGACCGGATCGACGGCGTTCACCAGCGTGTGCAGCGGCTCCTCAGCGACGCCCCAGCGATCGGCCATATCGAAGGTGTGGACTAGAGGTGAGGGCGGCTGCACGTCGATCAAGTCGCCATGGCCTTCCATATTGGATTGCCCAGCCAGCACCCACAGGTCGCCCACCAGGAGATTCGCAATGGAGATAGCGGATTCGGTGCTCTGCACTCGCAATTCCAGGCGGTAGGGTCCGCCGGCGGGAACGTGCTGCACCTGGCCGCTCCACTTGAGCTTTTGGATTTTTCCAAGCGCGGTCCAATCGAAACCGGGCACGGTGCTGTTATCCGCCGCGATCAGGCGGGCTTCGATTTCCTTGCCATTGGCCTTCTTGTTAACAGCCGTTATTGATAGATGAAGATCGGCGGTTTGGTCGGCGTTGCGCTGGAGGACCTGATTGTCTGCGGGACCCGAAGTGATCCGGATATCTTGAGCAAGCGCGACGGCGGCGAAGCAGGCGGCTGCGATAACCAATGGCTTGGTGCGCACCAGATTTATATTTTACCAATCTACCGAGCCAACTACCTGACGGGTCGTGAAAGAATCGGCGCAGGCACCGACTCCCTCACGGTCGCGGTTCGGTAACGCTCTCTAAACCGAGCCGCGAGCGTAAGCGACCGGTTGTTGTGATTTTTTCACAGACCCGTGAGGGAGGGGACCAACTAATCCGTCTTCACTTGTGCGTGACGTGGCGCGCCGCTCAGATTTCCAGCGGCATTCGCCTTGGCTTGGTCGGAAATCTTGATGTTGTTCACCACCTGAATGGCGCCGGCGGTCTTCGCCATCCGCGTGGCTGCACCCTTGTGCTGCATGACGCTGGTGGAACCAGTCCAAGTGGCGACTTGACCCTTCACGTGCACCTGGAAACCATCCTTACCAATTTTAGATTTGGCGAGTTTCGCTTTGATTGTGGCCTCAATCTCGGCGTCGCTGAACTTGCCTTGACTGTGCGACTTAGTGACGGTCCCGGCAAAGGCCGCCAACGAAAAGAACAATAGGGAAACAATTGCGAAAAATCTCTTCATACCGGATTAGTGCGATTCGGCGCTATAATTCGCACATGAATCCTGATCAGATCGACCGGCGTGGCTTCCTGCGCGGCGGTGCAGCCGCTCTGACTGCCGCTTCCTACTCCCGTGTCCTTGGGGCCAATGACACCATTCAGCTTGGCGTGATCGGCCCAGGCGACCGCGGCACTTACGTGATGACCCGCTTCCAGCAAAATCCGAGCGTCCATGTGGCCGCCCTGTGCGACATCTACAGCGAACACATCGATCGCGCCAAGCAAAAGGCGCCCGACGCCAAGAGCTTCAGCGACCACCGCAAGCTGCTAGAGGAAAAGGGACTGGACGCCATATTAATCGCCACGCCCGATCACTGGCACGCCACCTGCGCCATCGACGCGCTTAATTCCGGCCGCGACGTCTATGTGGAAAAACCGCTGACACGAAGGATCGAAGAAGGGCCGCGCATCGTCAAGGCCGCGCGCGTGAATGACCGAGTCTGCCAGGTGGGAATGCAGCAGCGCTCCGGCAAGCATTACATCGAGGCAAAACGCGTGTATGTGGATTCGGGCAAGCTCGGCAAGGTGACACTGGCCAGAACCTGGTGGCATGGCAACAGCTATCATCTGCGCAAAGCGCCCGCGTCGCTTCAGACCCTGCCTTCCAATCTGGATTGGTCGCGATTCCTCGGTCCGGTGAAATGGCGCGATTGGGATCCGCAGCAGTATTACAACTGGCGCGCGTATCTGGATTTTGGTGGCGGGCAAGTCACCGATCTATTCACGCACTGGATCGACGTGGTGCATATGTTTCTGGGGTCGGATGTGCCCAAATCGGGATCCGCTGCTGGTGGCGTTTATGCGTACAAAGACGGCCGCACAGCGCCCGACACAATTAACGTGCTGCTGGAATATCCGGCCGAATTTACTGCGACGTTTGAAGCCACGCTGGTTCCCGGAATCAAAGGGGAGGGCGTGGAGTTGTGCGGAACCGAGGGACGCCTGTTGATCGATCGGGAACACTACGAGTTTCACCCGATCGGCAAGGACGCGCAGGCAGTGGTGGTAAAGGCCGAAGATCCGGACATGACGTTTGCGCACGTCAGCAACTTCCTGGAATGCGTGCGGACGCGGCAGCGGCCGGATGCGGATGTGCTGATCGGGCATCGCTCGGCGCAGGCTTCGCACCTGGGGAACATCGCGTATCTGGAGAAACGCCGGATCGATTTCGACCCGCAGCGTGAAGAGATTCTTCCGTTCTAATAACCGGCGGGTTGGCAGACGAAAGCGTCTGCCCCACATTGACGTGCAATAGGTTACATTCTTGTGGGGCAGGCGCTTTCGCCTGCCAACCGATTTTTCACAGATTCTAACAGCCCGTGTTTAAACTG
>PMUN01000161.1 GCA_003166875.1 Bryobacterales bacterium
CGCAAGAGTGCGTGCGCCACGCGTGTCTTCAATGGAGTCGGTTGTCCTCACAAATCCATCGAGGTCACCTTCTCAGCCGCCTCCGGCCACTCTCCGTCGAGGAACGTCTGAATCGAGCCAAAAACCAACTCCGGATTCTCCACCCACGGCGCATGACCTGCATTTTCGACGCTCACCAGGCGCGCGTTCGGCAACATCATCGCCCACTCCCGTCCTCCCCCGTACGGCGCGCTCCGGTCCTTGATCCCATGAATCGTCAATACAGGAGCCTGAGCTTTTGATACGTCTTCGAACTTCAGCTCTTTGATAGACGGAAAAATACTGTCGTTCCAATACCGCATCATGTTGCGCTCGTTCGCAAGCTCACACCGTCCCCAATTGATCTTGTCCGCATCAGTAGGGTTCGAGACATAGATCACCCGCAGAATGTCCCAGAACTTTTCGCAGAACTCCACCGGATCCGTAGATTCTCTTTCTTTTTGCAATTCGCCAAGCTTCGAGAACACTTCCGCTAGCGTCTCATCAGCGCACGTCAAATCTGCCGGATACTGCTTGCCGGCATGGGGCTGCATGGGACCAATCTGCACCACTCGATTAACGCACGCCGGATATTTCATTGCGTATAGGATCACCATCAGCCCCAGATACGAATGCCCGATGAGGTCAACTTGGCTGATTCCGAAATGACGGCGCACGGTTTCCAGATCATCAACATCGTTGTGGATGCCTCTGGTGAGCTTGGAGGGATCGCTGACGTGATCAGACCAGCCGCGATTACGAAGATCGTAAACGATCAACGTACGATCCTCGCTTAGGCACTGGAAATCATCGATCATATGAAATCCATTGGGGATGACGACAGGCTTCGGGCCGCTTCCGATTTGCTGAAAGAAAAGCCGCACTCCATCGCCGGCGGGTAAGTATCGTTGGCCCTGCTGCATTTGTCGGATTCGAGACTATAGTAGACGAAGGACCCATGTCAAATTCGGCGACCAGCAATGAGTTCCTGAAGCGTCTGAATATCCAACACCCTATCATCCAAGGCCCTCTGGGTGGAGGCCCCAGCACGCCCGAACTGGTGGCTGCGGTTTCGAACGCTGGAGGCCTCGGCTCACTCGGCGCTGCCTATTTGACGCCGGATCAAATCACCGGCGACATACAGCGGATCAAATCGCTCACGGAAAAACCTTTTCAAGTGAACCTGTTTGCAGGCGGCTGGGATGAGAATGCGCACGCCGATCCTCAGCCGATGCTGGAGATTTTGGCTGAGATTCACCACGCGTTCGGCCTGCCACCTCCTGCGCCGCCGCTCCCCAAGCCCGATCCGTTTCCTGAGCAATTCGAAGCCGTCCTGGATGCCGAGCCAGCCATCTTCAGCTTCACTTTTGGCATTCCCAATCCCGATGCGATGGCGCGGCTCAAGAAACGCGGTATTGTGATTCTTGGCACCGCCACCACCATTCGGGAAGCGTGCCTTCTGGCCGAGGTGGGCGTGGATGCCATCATCGCGCAGGGCGCCGAGTCAGGCGCTCATCGCGGGACCTTTGCCGGATCATTCGAATCGTCTATGGTGCCCACTTTAGAACTGGTCCGCGGAATTGTTGCGGTTCTTAACAAACCCGTGATCGCCACCGGCGGCCTGATGGATGGCCGCGACATCCGAGCATCACTTGCGGCAGGAGCCTCCGCCGCAGCGCTCGGCACCGCGTTCCTGGTTTCAACGGAATCCGCCGCACCGCCAGCTTACAAGCAAGCCATTCTATCGACGGTGAAGGACAGCACCGTGATCACTCGCGCCTTCTCCGGACGGCCCGCGCGCGGTCTCCCAAACGCGTTCATCCAAAAACTAATGAGGCACGAGGACGCCATCCTTCCCTATCCGTTGCAGAACGCGTTAACGCGTGCGATGCGTGCTGCTGCAGCTCGGCAAGCGAACCCGGAATTCTTATCGCTTTGGGCGGGACAAGGCGTTGTCCGGGCCCGCGCTATGCCGGCTGCCGAGTTGGTCAACTGCTTGGTGACGGAAATGGCTGCGATAATGCCTTCTGAATGACCGCCCAGCGAGTGTATCGATTCTTCCCTGCCCTGGTGGCTTTGTCCACATTCCTTGTTTTTTTACCGGCACTCCAGAATGACTGGGTCAACTGGGACGACACTGCGAACTTTCTGGATAACCCCGCCTATCGGGGACTCGGTTGGGCCCAGCTCAAATGGATGTGGAGCACCCAGATGCTGCGACACTACATCCCGCTAAGCTGGATGACGCTCGGGTTGGATTACAAAATCTGGGGGATGAATCCGTGGGGATATCATCTGACCAACGTCCTTCTGCACACGGCTAATGCGGTCGCTTTCTATTTGCTCGCAGTCGCGATCTTCCGGATCACCATCCCCGCCGAAGCCAGGGCCGCGATTCCGATCGGTGCCATGTTCGCGGCTCTAATCTTTGCGGTACATCCACTGCGCGTGGAGTCAGTCGCCTGGATCACCGAGCGCCGCGACGTATTGTCGGGCTTGTTCTACCTGCTGGCGATCCTTGCTTACATTCACGCTTATCAACCTGGCCGCCCGGTCCGGCGCAAGTATTACTGGCTTTGTCTCGCGAGCTTCGCCGTGGCGCTGCTATCCAAAGAGATCGTCGTAACGTTGCCAGCGCTCTTACTGCTTCTCGACATTTACCCGCTGCGCAGGCTCCCAGCCACACCGCGCCGCTGGCTGGAGGCGCAAGTTCGCGCCGTATGGTTCGAGAAGATTCTCTTCTTCGCACTCAGCCTGGGCATGATCGTGGTTGTGCAGTACAGGTCGACGCGTATGGATCTTTTCGACGCAATGGCTGGTATGGGCCGCCTTTCCCGAATTACGGCCGCAATATACAACCTGGCTTTCTATCTCGGGAAAACCTTGGCGCCGGTTCGCTTGTCGCCGCTGTACGAATTCACGCCGCACAAAATCGATCCGGCGGCAGCACCCTTCCAGATCAGCCTCCTCGTAGTCTTGTCAATTACGGCAACGGCCATTCTACTGCTCCGAAGATACCCCTCCCTCCTTGCTGTGTGGCTTGCATATGCGATAACGCTGTCGCCAGTGCTCGGCTTTTTCGCAAACGGTCCAACGATAACCTACGATCGCAATACCTACCTGGCCTGTCTCGGCTGGGCGCTTCTCGCTGGAGCGTCAATGGTGTTGTGGTGGCAGAGGACGCAGGCCATACGCTGGCTGCTAGCTGCAGCCGCTACTCTAGCCGTCCTCAGCCTGGCCGCTCTCACGAATCAGCAGATCCGGGTCTGGCACGATTCAGACGCGCTCTGGACGCAAGCGCTCCAGGTGGAACCCTCGTTCATCGCATACAACAACATGGCTGAAGTCTTGATATCGCGCGGTGACGATCTCTGGGCGGCGGAGAACTTTCGCAAAGCCATCGCGATGAGACCCGACTTTTCGCCCGCCCATCTTGGACTGGGTGGCGCTCTGCTCAGGTTGCACCGGTTGGATGAAGCAGCTCGTGAATATCAGACTGCGCTCGATCTCGGCAAGAACCTGGCCTTCGCGCATAACGGTTTGGCTTGCGCTTTGGCATGGCAGGGCAAGCGGGACGAAGCCATTCGTCATTTCGAACAGGCCATTCAATTGCGCCCCGACTACGCCGACGCCCGCCGCAATCTCGCGCAAGTGCTGGCCAGAAACAAATGATCGTGACGCAGCACGTTACCGAGCCGCGACCGCAAGGAAGCGCTACCACAGCCATTGTGGCGTTGCCGTCCTGCTCGTAACGCTCCCTTCTGGTCGCGGCTCGGTGACCTACGGATTAAGCCGCAACCGCGCGTATATGTTCACCGAAACAGGATGGTTTCCATAGTAAGGTTTGATCGCATCGGGCATCGTGTAGGTAGTGAAGTTCGCTCCGATTCCGGTCTGGACCTTGTGGAATGCGCCGATGTCGCGCGTGTATCCGGCAGTGTATGCCCCAATGCGAAAAGTGGATCCCACCGTGCGGTCGAGTTGTGCCTCCAGATCCGGCTGGTCGCTAAACAGCTCGTCTTTATCCACCAGCTCGATTCGCCCGGTAAAGAAATTCTTCCGCCGGTATGGCGCTACGGACTCCAGCAAGTACGAGTTCAAATTGCGACGATTGAGCGTCTCGTGATTGCGCCCCCAGATCAAGCTGGTGGACCAGCTTGAGCCTTGCATGGGACGTGTGTAGTGGATGGACGCCGTGGCGCGGACCACGTCGCCAGGCTCCTGCCGCTCCGGCGTGGCGATCCTCCCTACCGAAAATTGCCCCATCCAGTTCTCAGTAGGGAAAACCGACAGACGCGTGGACCACGAATTGATGGGGCCATAGTCGATGATCCAGCGATTCTCACTTGGCTCGGTTCCATAAAACCCGCTGGCTTCCAGACGCACTTTGTTGTACAGCATAATGCCGGCGGTGATCACTTCGTCCGCGATGTGCGTGGAATCCTGCCAGTGATGCGAAAGCGTGGCCTGCGGCAACTCGTCCGCCGAAGCGCGATGCGGGAAGGCGACTGGACCGAGTGCGGGATCGCCCACCGGCGCAAAATAAAACTGCAATATCGCGTTTTCTCCCAACGGATGCGCATAGTGGATTCCGAGTCCCATGATGAAATTGTGCGGGTGCTGCGCGTCCACCAGCGGCTTTCCGTACGCGGTTTCTCCGGTTTGGAACAGCTCCGGATAGCGCCGATCCGTGATGGTAGCTGGATCCAGGCTGAGCATCGTTTGAAACATAAAGCTGCCTCCGCCCAGATCGTGGCTGGCCGCGAACATGCCCCAATTCGCCGAATAGAATTTGTCGGCGCCGCGTGGTCCGCTCTCTTGCGTGTCCAGCACGAATGCCTGGGCCATGAACATCAGACTCCAGTCGTCCGGATTCAGCATAAGCATCGGCATCGGCCAGGACTGCGGGTTCATGCTGGTGCCAGAAGCTTGGCCCATCAGGAAAGTGCCGGCCCGATTCATGCCGCCCATGTTCATTTCTTGGGCGCCGGCAACGGACAGGGATAGTAAGCACAATATCGGGATTCTCGACACAGTTCACCTCTTTTTGATTTGGCCGCGGATGAACGCGAATGAACGCAAATCTCATCGAACCACGCGTGGGCTCAAACCGAGCCGCGCGCGGAAGCAAGCGTAACGAGCTTAGATTCGAAGAGGTAAAGGTGTAGATTGGCTGAACAGTACCGGCGGCGATGGCGTCAACAGTGCAACACACTGCCGCGATGCGGAATTAATTGCGAGATCAGGCAGCTCAACCAGCGCAATCAGAACAGCACCCGGCGTCACTGAACCTGCCGAACCCACCCTCAGATCATGCTGCAACGAACAATGGGCGGATTTCGCTTGACCGTGCTGATGGCAGTGCGTAACGCCGTCGCCGTCAGGCTGCGTAAGACAGTGCGCGAAACACTGCGCGTTCAGAGCTACCAACGCGACCGTGAGCAGGATAAGAACTCTACTCCAGCACAGCATTTTTCTCCAGCTTAACATGCATCCGCTACAATGAAGGGTCCCAGCCATTTTCCCCATGATCCAAACGCTATTCGGCTCCGTCCCGCAAGAACCCAACCTGCTCGAGCGTCTCAAGGCCGGCATTCAAAAGACCCGCGAAGGCTTGGTGGACCGCCTGGAGGACGCCATCGCCGGCCGGAAAGAGATCGATGCCGCTGTTCTCGAAGAAGTGGAATACGCATTGATTACCGCCGATATCGGAGTCAATACCGCAACCGAAATTCTGGAGAGTATCCGCCAGCGCGTGGACCGCAAACAGGTGGGAGATGCCGGGCAGATAAAGCAGCTCATCGCTCAGCATCTGCTGGAGGTGTTGGAAGGNNGGCGTCAACGGTTCCGGCAAGACCACCACCATCGGCAAGCTGGCCAGCCGCTACAAGGCTGAGGGTCGAAGCGTACTGCTATGCGCCGCCGATACGTTTCGCGCCGCGGCCATCGAGCAGTTGGAGGTGTGGGGCCAGCGCACCTCCACCGACGTGATCCGGCAATCCGCGGGCGCCGATCCGAGCGCGGTTTTGTTCGACGCGCTAACGGCCGCCAAAGCACGCAAAGTGGATTACGTGATCGTGGATACCGCAGGGCGGTTACACACCAAAACCAATCTCATGGCCGAGCTCGAAAAAATGCGCCGTACCGCCGCCAAGGTGATTCCCACTGCGCCGCACGAGGTCTTGCTGGTTCTGGACGCAACCACTGGCCAGAACGGCCTGGAGCAGGCGCGCCGATTCACCGAATCAAGCGGGGTCACGGGCCTGGTGCTCACTAAGCTGGATGGAACGGCCAAAGGTGGAATCGTAGTGGCAATCGCGCGCGAGCTGAACTTGCCCATTCGCTATGTCGGCGTCGGCGAGCAGGCTGCCGATCTGCTGCCCTTCGAGCCGGACAAATTCATCGCGTCGCTATTTGCCACATGAAAAACGCGTGGATGGACGAAGCGCTGGAATTGGCCCGGCGTGGCGTGGGGCGCGCCAGTCCTAATCCCGCTGTCGGCGCGGTGCTGGTGAAAGGTGGCGAAATCGTAGGACGCGGCTATCACACCTATACGCAATTAAAGCACGCTGAGATTGTGGCGCTGGACCAAGCCGGTGACCGCTCGCGTGGAGCGACGCTCTATGTGACACTTGAGCCGTGCGCGCATCACGGCCGCACGCCACCCTGCGCGGATGCGTTGGTCCAGGCCGGCGTCACGCGAGTAGTGGCTGCCATGGAAGATCCGAACCCGCTGGTGTCCGGGCAAGGACTCCGCCGTTTGCAAGACGCCGGGATCGCCGTCGAGCTCGACTCTGATTACCGGGACCAGGCCGCGCAATTGAACGAAGCCTTCATCCATTCCATGCGGACCGGCCGGCCGCTCGTAACATTGAAAGCCGCGCTGACCCTGGACGGCAAGATCGCAGCTCCGGAAGACAACAGCGGTTGGATTACAAGCGAGCGGGCCCGCGCTCACGTCCAGCAGATCCGCCACAATTCCGACGCCATCCTCACCGGCATTGGAACGGTACTGGCCGACGATTGCCTGCTGACCGATCGCACCGGCCTCGAACGCAGCCGCCCGCTGCTGCGGATCGTGGCGGATTCCACGCTCCGTGTTCCGCTCGACTCCCAAATCGTGGCGAGCTCCGCCGGTGACCTCGCGATTCTAACCACCTCGGCTGCACCCGAAGAGCGCCGCCGGGCGCTGGAATACCGCGGCGTTAGAGTGCTGGTGTTCGACGGACCCGGCGGCCGGGCGAATCTTCAAAAACTGGTGGAGTATCTGGCCGGCGAACAATACCGGTCGCTGATGATCGAGTCCGGCAGCAAGCTTAATTGGGCCGCGCTCGAAGCCGGAATTGTGGATAAGATTTTCTTTTATTACGCGCCCAAGATTTTGGGTGGTTTGCAATCGCTACCCGTGGCCGGGGGCGCAGGCCGCCTACGCCGCACTGACGCAATCCAGCTTGAGCGCGTGAAGCTGCATTCCATTCCGCCCGACGAGTTCGCGGTGGAAGCTTACGTGGAGAAATAACGTGTTTACGGGGATAGTAGAAGAGCAAGGAACCATAGCAGCGGCCGGCGCGCGCATGAACGTCAAATGCCGCAAAGTGATGGAAGACACTCGCGAGGGCTCCAGCATTGCGGTGAACGGAGTCTGCCTGACCGCAACCAAAGTGGATGCAGCGGGATTCTGGTGCGACCTTTCACCGGAAACTTTGGCGCGAACCAATCTGGGCGCTCTGCAGGAAGGATCGCGCGTGAACCTGGAACGCCCCGCCGCAGTAGGCGATCGCCTGAGCGGCCACATCGTGCAGGGACACGTGGATGGAACAGGAGAGTTCCTATCGCTGGACCCGCTCCCGGACGGCAACTGGTGGCTCAAAGTTCGCGTACCCAAAGAGCTGGATCGCTACATGATCCTCAAAGGCTCAATCACCCTGGACGGCGTGAGCCTAACCATCGCATCGCTTGATAACAATGTGGTGGGGGTTGCGGTCATTCCTTACACTCACGAAAATACGATTATCTCTAGCTACGTCGGCGGGACGGGGATTAATACGGAAGCTGATTTGGTTGGGAAATACGTCGAGAAGTTTCTCGTTTCTCGTTTCTCGTTTCTCGTTGGGGGCGGTCGTGACAACCTCGGAGATAACGGATGAACCCGCCAATCACCTGCCGAACTCGTTCGGCCATGGCGTAGAGGCGCTCGAACTCAGGCTGAGCGATGTAGCCGAGATCAAGTGCGATATAGAGATGACTTTGCACTTCAACGGATGACGCCTGAGCGATAATCAGATAACGGATGAATTCAACCTTGCCATTTCGCCCGAAGCCTTCGGCAATGTTAGCCATCACAGAGACCGACGACCGTTGGATCTGATCCCGGAGCCCAAAATCCTTAGCAAAGGGTCCTTGGAGCGAAGCGCCATAGATCCCAACGGCCACCTTGCGCGCACATTGCCAGCTCTCTATATCTTCGAATCGAGAGATCACCATAAGGCAAAAGTGCCAGCACGCGGGATAACTTCTCAACGAGAAACGAGAAACGAGAAACGGGTTTTTCTAACTCCCCAACTCCCTCCGAATCTCTTCCGCTACCGCTCGCGCTTGAGAGAGCGCTCCGATTTCAAAACTGATCGCTCCAACACGCGGATGTCCACCGCCGCCGTATCGTTCACAAATGGTCGCCAGGTTATGCGTCGGAGGTTCCGGAGCCCACGGGTTCGATCCCACCGAGACCTTGGTGCGGAAGCTGGAGGTGCTGACCGACACCGTGTAAGTCGCATCGGGAAAAAGGTAGTAGGGAATGAATTTGTTGTAGCCTTCCATCCCCTCGCTCGCTAAATCGAAAAAGATCACGCCATTCCCGCTGTGCGCGTGCTTGCGAATGACGTCAATCGACCGGATGTGGCGTTCGTGCAGCGGAGCGTACAATTGCTGGATCTCGGGCTCCAGCATGATCTCGCCCAGCTTTCGATGCCGCATCCAGCGGATGATCTTGTGAATGATCTCGGAGCCCTTCGCACTCTCAATCACGAGCGTAAGCTGCATGGCCGGCGCGCGCAGCTCCACAGCTTCCTGTGCGCTTGCGTACTGGGCGCCGTCGATGATATCCGCCCATTCCACCAACTCCGCCAAATCTGGGGCCTGAAAGCCGAATTTATCGCGCGCCACGGTGGCAATGAACATGGTGCACGAACGATACGAAGGATCGAATAATTTCTGGCCGCTGTGATCCCGCTTGAAGTGTTCGGCGTCCTCGGGACTCAAGAACGCGCTTTGGTGATGATCGAACCACCAGCCCAAGCGCGGGTCCGGCGAATATTTGAAATCCACGATCGCATTCACATCGCCATCAAACAGACCATCTTCGAAAAGCTGCGACGCTTTGTGGGCGAGACCTGTGAATTCGAAAGTCGCGTCCGGCGCATACTTGCCCTCATAAAAACGGCTAAAAAATGCGGCTGAGGCAGCCCCATCGAAACAGTGATCGTGATAGAGAATTCTCACCCGCATGGATTCGGTTCCATTAAACGTGGAAAACCATCCAGCTTGCCTCATGTGAGGGGGTAAATGCAAGTCGGCTGCTGGAGCGTGGCGGGCGGGTATGCACTTTCGGCAGCATTTATAAGAATACCACTGGTTGTGGGGCAGGATGGCATCCTGCGCGCGGTTGGTAACCGCGCAACTTTGCGCCTCTCACTCTACGTTGAAATCGTTCCGCAGCACTTCCAGGTTCTTTTGAGCGAGCGGCTGAAATGGCCCTTCGATGGCCAGGCACAGCTTGCTGAACTTCGCCGCTTCTACGGCCCTGGCCTTGTCGCGAAGCTGACCCGCCAGAGCGTAATTGTCGTAGCCAAGATAAAAATAGGCGGCGGCTAGTAATTGTGCGTCGTCCTGAATCTGATCGAGCGCGGCACGCAAATAACGGTCCGAGAGGCCGTAGCGCGCTTGCTTGCCGTAAACCACTCCCACCATCCAATTCGCCCCACCGGTGTAGCGTGCTTTCTTCTTTTCCCACTCCTCCGCGGTAACCCCTTCCGGCTTGCGCTTCTTTTCCAGCACTTCCAATACACGCAGTGAATAGGTCAACACCTTCGACAGATCATCTTCACGGCTCATGTAATGATTAGCGATGCGCATCAGGTAGTCTTCATTATTCGGATCTGTCGCAAGGCCGCGCTCAGCCATTGCGAACGCCCGTGTTGGGTTGGCCTCTTCCCGGATTCTTATATTTCTTTTCACAGCCGCCAGGTACTTGCTCTGTGGACTACGCTGCTCCAAGGTCTGAACGAGTTCCGCTTTCCGTTGCGAATTTGGTTCCAACGCGGCCTGCGAGGCCAGCACATATTCCGAGTAGGCCGAAGCCTGCTTCGCGAATTCAATTTGTCTAGTCCAGTCCGCAACGTCGTCAGGATCGGCGGGTCTCTGCACGAGTACAGCTTTGGCGGCGGCGTCCCAGGACGCGACGGCATATTTTCGCGTTAATTCCGGATCCTTTTGCGCCTCGGCCGCCCGCAGCGCGGCGGATGCGGAATCTACATCGGCCGCATCCAACTCGAGCAAGCTCTGCGCGGTTCCGAGCACTTTGTCCCACTGCTTCGCCGCCACGTAGATGGGAAGAAGTTGTTCATAAACCCAGGCTATCGACGTGGCCTTCGGATATTGATCGACATACTTCTCAAGGAAGGCCAGCTTGCGCTCCGCAAGGGGTTCCTGCTGAATGCGTTGTAACAGGATCCCATCCTCGCTCTCAGGATCGATATCCAATTTGTGCCGGTCCGCCCCCAGTGCTGTTGTGACAAACAGCACCGCCAGCGCCGGAACAACGAGCTTCATCAATGTCCTCCCCAAACTCGACCTATCTATATAGTTCATATGTCGGAGCATCCCGGTACAAACTTTAGGCACCGCACCTTAGAACCTCGGTACCAAATCTAAGAAAAATGAGGGCGCGCCAGCGCAAACCTCCTTCTGACTTCCTTGAATTCTGGATTCCTGAATTCCTCAGCAGCAGCATCCTGCCGCGCAATGGTAGAATCGCGAAGCGTCATAAAACTATGATCCTTCCTGAGACTTACTCAAGCGCCCTGCTGCTGATCATCCTGTCTATGCTCTGCTGGGGTTCCTGGGCGAATACTTTCAAGCTGACAGGAAAGCCGGCGGGAAAATGGCGCTTCGAATTGTTCTATTACGACTACTCGGTGGGCGTGCTTTTGGCCGCTATCATCGCGGCATACACGTTCGGTTCCATGGGGAGCGAGCTATCGTTTTCCGACAACCTGTTGGTCGCCGGCAAGCGAAACATGGCCTACGCGGTGGCGGGCGGCATGGTGTTCAATCTGGCGAATATGCTGCTGGTGGCGGCCATTTCGGTGGCTGGCTTGGCGGTGGCCTTTCCGGTTGGAATCGGACTCGCGCTGGTGCTGGGTGTCATCTGGAATTATTTCCTCAATCCGCAAGGCAATCCAACGTTGCTGGCGGCGGGCGTGACGCTGGTTATGTGCGCGATTATCGTGGACGCGCTTGCCTACACCGCTCACGCCAAACCAGCCAAACCAGCGGCGCCGGCTGGCCGCGGCAGATCGAAACTGCCCACCAGCCGCAAAGGAATTCTATTAAGCCTGATCAGCGGAGTTTTAATGGGCTCCTTCTATCCGTTAGTCGAAATGTCGAAAGGCGGCGGCGTGGACGCTGCCGGTTTGGGCCCCTACGCTGTTGCTTTCCTCTTTTCCCTCGGCGTCTTCTTTTCCACCTTCATCTACAATCTCTATTTTCTCAATCTGCCGGTCGAAGGCGAGCCTTTGTCGATGTTCGCCTACTTCAAGGGAACGCTCGGCCAGCACGCGCTCGGGATCATCGGCGGCATCATCTGGTGTACCGGAGCCATCGCCAATTTCGTCGCTGCCAGCGCTCCGAACAAAGTTCAAGTAGGTCCCGCCATCAGCTACGCAATCGGCCAGGGCGCCACCATGGTGAGCGCTCTGTGGGGTGTCCTGGTCTGGAAAGAATTCGCTGGCGCGCGTACGAACGTCAGGATCCTACTCACGCTCATGTTCATATTATTCCTGGCCGGGTTGATGCTTGTTGCAATCGCTCCGTTATACGTTCGCTAGTTCTTCAGTTCTTCAGTTCTTCGGTTCTTCGGTTCCGTCGACTGGAGAGATTGTCAATGGATTGGCCACTATGGTCGTGTGACCATTCACCAATTTGAAGATATCGAAAGCTGGAAAGAAGCACGCATACTAGCGGCAGCAGTTTACGAAGCCCCAAAGCTGGGTAAGTTTGGCGCCGACTTCGAGCTCCGAGATCAAATCCGCCGCGCGTTAGTTTCGCCGTAGGGCAAGTCTCCGACTTGCCCCTGGACAAGCCAGAGGCTTGTCCTACGTCACACTTTGAGGCCCTAGACAACCAAAGCAATGCGAGTAACACGTTTGATAGGAGGGTTCATCAACTACTTGTCGTGCGACGGAACCGAAGAACCAAGCAACCGCCCCAGCGATTCCTTACTCCCCAAACTCCCCTGAGCTACGGTTTGAGTTCCTCCCCCCCGTCCCCCTGCTTCGGCTAACGCCGCTTTCAGTTTCTCCCCGGCATTGACTCCGCTGTCGCTCGACGCCGCCAGCAGTACCGAGGGAGGATCTTCTGCCAGCGCCAGAAAAATGGCTTTGCCGCCTGCGGTGAAACTCTGGGCTTCCGCGCGCAACTCATCGGAAATAGTTGCGACGCGCCGCTCGATCTTCCGCAGCCCGTCCGCACCAGGCACAGTGGCCGCGTGTAATTCCCGCCCTTTGGCTTGCGCCAACTCAGTAGCCAGACGTCGCCGGGCCTTCTCGGATTCCTGCAGCTTCTCCTGATGCGCGGTCACCACAGCCGGTGTCTCATCCAACGCAGCGGAGAACACCCGCGCAATCGCTGAAAGCGCGGCGTAATCGGCTTGGGCGCGCTCCACAGCGCGCATCCCGCACACAAATTCAATTCGCTGATTTCCCCGTATTCGATCCAGCTTGCGGATCAGGATTGGACCAATCTCGGCGGTGCCGCGAACGTGGGTTCCACCGCAGGCGCTCCGATCCAGATCCTGGATGGCGACGATACGCACCGCGCCCACCCGTTCGGTCGGTTTCCGCAAGCCGAGATCCTTCGACGAATCCTCGAAGCTCACCAGCACCGGACGGTTCTCGAAGACAATTTGGTTGGCGCGCCGTTCGGCCTGCCGGAACTGCTTCGGTTCCAGCGGGCGCTCGATATCGATGGTGCTCGACTCGGCGCCCAGATGAAAGCTGACCGTCAGCGCGTTAAAAAGCTCAATCAATACGGCCGACAAAAGATGCTGGCCGGTGTGCTGCTGCATGTGATCGAAACGCCGCTGCCAATCGATGACCCCCGCGATCTCTTCACCTTCAATCGGCCGGCTCAAAACATGAGCAATCCGTTCCCCTTCATCCACCACCTCCGTCACACCGATCCCTCCCAACTGCCCGGTGTCGAAAGGTTGCCCGCCCGAAGCCGGATAGAAAGCGGTGCGGTCAAGATAGATTTTTTGGCGGTCCGGGCTCGCCTCCACGATGCGGGCCCGGAACTCAGTCAAGTAGCTGTCGTGATAGTAAAGGCGCTCCGTCACTGCAGCGCTATTTGTACCACATTGCTCGGGACATCGCCCACAGTAAAGTAGAAGGACGAATTCCCGGATGGCAGGCCGCCCGGAATGGTAACGTTCATCTGGTAGAGCCCGACGAAGGTCGGGGCCAATCCGGCGAAACTGGGGGTGAAACAAACCGCCTTCGCAAACGGAGTAGCGCCTCCAAAACAGACCTTCACATCAGGTACGTTGGCCAGGTTGGGACCTCCGGGTGCCGCAACGCCGGTTTTCACCACGGGATTGGTTTGTCCCAGCCCGATTGCATATACGATCACAATATCGCCGGCCTTGGCGGGATGCGTTGGATCACCCGTCACAAGCGGTGGCGAATCGGGCGTGTTTAGAACCGCGTAGGGGCCGCCGTTGAGCAGGAGGAACCGCGGAGCGCTGGCTGCGATCTTCACCGCGATCAAGTTTCCCTGTTGACCGTTGCGGACGATCTGAATGGTTGTGGCGCCAGGAGCAACTTCAAAGGGAACCTCGAAATCAATCTGGCCGTTCGATATGAAATACAACGGCGCGGGTATGTTGTTCACCAGTACCTCGGTGCCGTTGACATTCGTCGGCAACGGGGGACCACCGCTAGGATAAGCCAGCGCACCCAAGGTGAACTGATCGCCGAACACTGCGGCAATATCGCCTTGCGCCAGGGCTTCTCCTGAGGCGAAGGTGCCGTTGTTCACTGCCCCGCTCGGGTTTGCCACCGGCGGACCCTCCGCTTCCACGGTGAACTGGACTGGAATAACCACGCTGCTATTGGCTGCGTTGCTGGCGATGGTCACCGTGCCCGGATAGGTTCCCGCCGTGAGCGAGGTTGGGTCGGCAGTAATAGTGACCGCCCCGCCGTTAGTCGCCAATTGCGCCGTCAGCCAACTCCCAGTTGCTGCGGCCGCGGTGACGCCGGAAGCAGTGAGCGTCCCTTGTCCACCATTTGATATCCCTATGGTCGCGGTCTGCTTGATAGCGCCCGCCACGCCCGTCAACGACACTATGGCGGGGTTGGCGTTCAAAATCGGCTGAGTGGTCACGTTGAGAACTACTGAAATGGCTTTGTTGTCCGGTGCAAACGACGAGCCGGTCAGCGTGAGGGTTGCAGTGGATTGGCCGATGGCCATGCCGCTCGCCGCAGTCGCGGTCACCTTATAGGGAACGTTAAACGCGAACGTTCCCTCGCCATTCACGGCCAGGGACAACCAGGGGCTGGCTGGGGCCACCGTGTCCTTCACCGGTGTCGCAGTGACGAAATCCTGAGAAGCAGATCCACCTGGTGGCAGATAGAACACGATGTTGCTCGGGACGGCTCCGCCCACCATAGCCGTCACCATAACGAATTGCGGGGCATTCACCGCGCTCGGGTCGGCAATGGTCACGGTACCCGTATATGTTCCCGCTGCTAATGATGCGGTTTGTAACGCGATCGCGATCGGGATACAAGGCCCTTTCAGCGAGCACGTCGTTGTTGCTCCCACAGTCGGCGCCAGCCACGGCACCGATGAGGACGCTGTCAGACTGAGCGTTCCATCCCCTACATTGCCGGCATCCACGGTCTGGGTTGCCCCGTTGGATCCGGGAACAACGGACACCGTGAACGCCGTTTGTGTAAGCACAAGTTGGGGCGCCGCATTCGCAGCCGCTGCTCCAAGCAGAAGAAATAATCCGTACTTCGCAAAAGAAAAGTTTTCGAGAACCACTGATGTGCTCCTTCTATTTACTTAGACTTCATTGGCAGTCATTAGCGATCAATCGCTAACGAAAAAAAAGATGACCCGGGGACGCAAGGTTGGACTTGGGACGCGCTCCACCGGCGCGAGTGCAGATTCCTGGCCACTCTCGCAAGTTGTGAACTCCACGTGTGCCGCTGGCCGAGGCCGGGTCACTCCTGCCACAAGTGGTGAGGCATCGGGAAACACCGCACCGGAGTCCTTCATACAAAATAACACGACTAGCTGGGGCCGGTTGGCCCCCCGCGCGCCGATCGGCAGCCGGCGCAGAAAATGTGACCCGCCTTACTTCGGCTCGGTCAAGACGAAATCCGGCTTCAAGAACTGCCAGTCCGGTAGCTCGTACACGCGCAGCTTGGTGGGTACGTCCACAACCACGGGCTTCATCTCCGACGGGCCCAGCGACGGGATCTTGGTGGAAAAAGTAATCAGCGGCGGATCGTCGGGCTTGGCCGTGGTGGTTCGCACGTTTACGTCCATTTTCACTTCGCCGATGTCGGCCTCCGAATGATTGACCACGCCAAATCGCACCTCCAGGTGCCCGGGACTCTTTTCGATGATCCGAAACCCAACCAGCTCCAGGTACTTGGCGAAGGGATTGGAGCTGTGAGACGTCTGCGCCGGCGCTGTCGAGGCGGGTTTTGCCTGCGTTCCGGGCGAAGAACATCCAGCCATCCCCAGCATACCTGCCAATACGATCGTCCACATCTTCATGACCCTAATCATACGCCGAAAAACTACACCTGCTGCAAGATGTCATACTGATTTCTATGCGAGCCAGATTTGTAACAGCAGGATCGGCTGCATTGGTTCTTCTCACCGCGGCTCTGCTAGGGGCCGACTCCGGCGCCGGTATCCACTGGACTGTTCCGTCCAATTGGAAATCGGAGGGTGAGCGGCCTATGCGGCTGGCAACTTATCAAGTTCCGGCGGCTGCGGGTGACCAGGAGGGCGGCGAGTGCGCCGTTTACTACTTCGGCCAAGGCCAGGGCGGCAGCGTTGAAGCGAATATCGACAGGTGGATTGGTCAATTCCAACAGCCCAATGGCAAACCATCCAAAGACCTAGCCAAAATGGACAAGCGGACTATCAAAGGCCTGAAGGTCACCACCGTGGACGTCTCCGGTACTTACACCGGAATGGGCGGACCCAGGGCCCCCGCAGGCCCGCCAAAACAGAGTTATCGCCTGCTGGGCGCTATTGTCGAAGGCGCGCAAGGATCGATTTTCTTCAAGTTCACAGGCCCGGCCAAAACCGTCGCTCAAAATCAAGCCGCATTCGAAAAGATCCTATCGACGCTACATACTCAATAGTTCCCCGTAACGCAAGCCTCCGGCTTGTGTTTGGCAAGTCAGAGACTTGCCCTACGGGCTGAATTCTGCATCCAACCGTCCGATGCGATAATCAGAGATAACTACCATGTTCCGCGCCTTCCGGGAACAAATCGATACCGTCTTCCGTGGCGATCCCGCCGCGAAGAGTGCTGTCGAAATCTTCTTCTGCTATCCCGGATTCCATGCCATCCTGCTGCATCGGTTGGGTCACAAGCTGCATCGCCGAGGCTTCACGCTTACCGCCCGCATTCTCTCGCAGTTCATTCGCGCGATGACAGGCATCGAAATCCATCCCGGCGCGCAAATCGGGCGGCGCTGCTTCATCGACCACGGAATGGGCGTTGTGATCGGAGAAACTACCGAGATCGGCGACGACGTCCTGATGTACCAGGGCGTGACGCTGGGTGGAACCGGCAAGGAAAAGGGAAAGCGTCATCCGAGCATCGGCAATAACGTGGTGATCGGAACCGGCGCCAAGATCCTGGGCAACATCACAATCGGCAATAACACCAAGGTGGGCGCTGGATCGGTGGTGATTCGTTCGGTCCCGGACAACTCCACCGTAGTGGGCGTTCCCGGCCGCGTAACGCGAACGCGGGGAGACGCGGGCGGCAATCTCGAGCATGGAAATCTGCCCGATCCGGAAGGACAACTGATCGATGAGCTAACCCGCCGTATCGATCAGCTCGAGGCTCAGGTCAGGATGTTGGCCGAAGAAAGATTGGCGGAACGGCGGTGAACCTCGGCTTCGCCGGTTATTCGGTTCTTCTGTTCTTCGGTTCTTCGGTTCTCAATGCGGGCGGTTCTCAGAGCTATCCATACTGGATAGAGCCCTGCGAACGGCAAGGGTCCCTGTGTCAGCCGGATGATCCGCAACTGGCTGAGTGGGCCATAGCAGCCTGGCAAAGCGCCGCGCCCGGAGCTATCCGGTTTACGCCTGTGAAGGATCGCGAACATGCCCGCATCCGGCTGTATTGGGCATCTTCGGAACAGGGATTATACGGCGAAGCGAGGCCGATCCTGGTGGATGGGAAAAAGGGCGCGGAGGTTTATGTCCGGCCCGCCCCGCTCGACACTCAGGCTGACAAACTCTTGCGGGATGCCGTCGTGTATCTCACCTGCCTGCATGAAACCGGCCACGCTTTGGGCCTTCCGCACACCGCATCTTTCGACGACATCATGTATAGCTTCCAATACGGCGGCGACATCCCCGAATATTTTGCGCGCTACCGCCGCAAACTCGTTACGCGCGAGGACATCCGGAAAAACTCAGGACTCTCGGAAGCGGACCGGATTCATATTTCGCAAGCCGCGGATGAACGCAGATAAACGCGGATCTTGGCTTCTGTTTATCTGCGTCTATCCGCGTTCATCCGCGGCCAAAAAACTAATGCCCGGCGCTAGATTCTTCGTCACTAGCCTTTAGCGGGAAATGCGCACCCTCCGGTATGGGCGCCAGCATTTGTTCCTTGCGATAGATCAGCGTAGAAGTATTGTAGCTGGCGATCTCGAATCCGTGACCGTGCGTGATCGCATCGGTAGGGCAGGCCTCCACGCAATAGCCGCAAAAGATGCAGCGATTGTAGTCGATGTTGTATACCTTGGCGTAACGCTCGCCGCCGCTGATGCGCAGCTCGTCGGTATTCTCGGCGGCTTCGATGTAAATGCAGTCCGCCGGACAAGCCGCGGCGCACAGGAAGCACGCCACGCACTTCTCCAGGCCGTTCTCATCGCGCTGCAGCACGTGCACGCCGCGATAACGCTCCTGAAACTTCGGCGGCGCATCCGGGTAGTCTTCGGTGATGGTGGGTTGCATCATCTCCGTCAAGGTGATCTTCATCCCCTTGGCGACCGATGCTACGGACTGATACGCTTCAGAAATTTTGGAAGCCATTTGTAAATCTCATTATCGCAGGTCCGCACCGGACCCTAGTTCTTCGAGCCTCAGCCGGCTTTCCATTCCGGCACACTCTCGCCCGCCCGGAACGGCATCACACCGGCGCGTGCACCCAGCGCCTCCAAGTCGCGCTTTGAGAATCCACTGAACGCGCTCGCGATGTGGCCGTCCGGTTCCACCAGAAACAGCGTGGGAACATTGGTGATCCCGAAGGCGTTGCTGGCTGGATAGCTCTCTTTCGCCTGATCGAGCAAGGTGGGCAACGTTACACCGAAGCGATGGTTGAATCCTTCGGTGGCGCTGAGGTCGTCCTGCGATATTCCGATGATTTGGATCGACGAGCTTGCCGCCAGCCGCTCCAGGAACGGAAAAGTGAGCTGGCAGACTGGGCAACTGACTTTGTAAAACGCGAGCAGCACGGGCCCCTTCGAAAGAAGCTCTTCCAGCGAAACGGTAGCACCCCTCAAGTCTTTCAACCGGAAGGACGGAGCGCGCGCGCCCGCTTCCAGCATCGCCTTCTTGTGACGCCCCCACATGGCGTGCGCTTACCCGGCGTCCTTGTTTTGCTGGACGAAACTCAGGATGTCGAAGTGCTTGATCTCGCGTTCCGGGAAGAAGGCGTTGACGGAGTCCTGCTCCTCGGCAAAAATCTGAAAAATGGTGGACAGCTTGGTAAGCAGCATCAGCTCTAGATTGCGCCGGTTCAGGTTCACCAGCTTCAGGCCGCCACCCATTTTCTGCAGCGAGGTGTAACAGATCACCATCGAACCTAGGCCGGTACTATCGATGTAATCGATATGTTGCAGGTTCAGGATTATTTGTTTGTGGCCTTGCGCAATCTGCTCATTCACGCTTTCGCGCAACTGGGTGCAGGGCTCACCCACGGCCAGTCTTCCCTTAAGGTCGAGAATCGTGATGCCTTCTCTTTCACGTCTGTTGATTTCCATACTCATCGCAGTTTTCAGTGTACCTGCTCGGACAGGGGCAGCGCCGGACTCTCTCGAAGATCCAGGTCCACTGGCCCGGCCGGCAGCGACACCGTGAAGCGTGTTCCCTTGTGTAACTCGCTTTCCACCGAAACTACTCCTCCGTGCGCCTTCACAATCCACGACACGAAACTCAATCCCAGCCCAAGCCCTTTTTCCGGATCGGCGGAGGGAACGCGATAGAAGCGATCGAAGATATGCGGCAGGTGGTCCGGTGAAATGCCCACACCTGTATCCTCCACTGTGAACTTTACCAACCCGGCTTCAACGGCCAGTCGCGCCACCACCCGGCCGCCGGCCGGTGTGTACTTGATGGCGTTACCCAACAGATTCGAGACCATCCGTTCGATCTGGATCTTATCGCCATAAATGACGCAAGCGGACGGCAGCTCGGCCGCCGTTAGATCCACGCCCTGAGCTTCTGCCGGAATCTGATATTGGTCCACCTGGTCTCGCAGCAACTCGGCGAAGTCGAGCTGTGTCCTTTGCAAAAGCAATTGCCCGGACTCGGCCTGCGAAAGCATCAGCAGCGCCCGGACGATGTTCGACAGGCGGTCCACATCCTCCAGTGCGTTTACCATGGCCTCGCGGTACTGCTCCGTCGTCTTAGCCGTGAATAGCGCCACCTCGAGTTGGCCCCGAACCACCGTCAATGGAGTGCGCAGCTCATGCGAGACATCCGTGGAGAACTGGCGAATCTGCTCGAATGAAAGATTCAAGCGCGTCATCATGTGGTTGAAGGCCTCGATCAACCGGTCCAGTTCATCGCCAACTCGCCGCAGCGGAATCTGCATATCGAGATTTGAATGCGTGATTCGCTGCGCGGTCTCAGCCACTGAGTTCACTGGGTCGAGCGCCCGCCCGGCGAGGAACCATCCCAGCACTCCCGTAAATACGATCACGATCGGCACTACCCAAAAGTAGTTGCGGGTGAAGTCGCGCACCACCCGGTTGTTTTGATCCACTGCCCGGCCTATCGCCAAATAATATCGATTGCCGGTTTCATCGATCATCAAACCTGAGCGAATCAGATACGGGATGCCCTGCTTGTCATAGCCCAGCCGGGTTGCAGTTTTGCCGGATTTCAGAATCGCCTTGATTTGATCCTTGGAGTCCTTGCCGATGGAATCGTAGATTACGGAGCTCTGCAGGACGTGTCCTTCCGTGTCGGCCAGCAGGTAGACGCGATGCAGCCGCTGCACTGTGAAGGCTTCGTCGGGATCTTTAGGGTCGTGGAACCAATCCGGTCCCGCGTCGGTGGTGCGTAGATACCCCTTCGCGGTTACCCACTCTTCGTCCAGGATACTCAGGACCTGAGCTTGAAAAATGGAGGTCAGAGTCTGCCGGAAGATGATGCCCAGCAGAACCAACAGAATCGTGAAAAAGAACACGTAGCTGAAGGCCAGGCGAAACCGCAGTCCTCGCGTGAACCGCAGGGCCTTGCCTACACCGCTCATGACTGTGGTTCGGCCTGCCCTTCTCCAGCCTTTTCGGGCGTGTCGAGCATATACCCGATGCCGCGCACGGTATGGATCATCTTGACCGGCCATTTGTCGTCGATCTTGCTGCGCAGGTGACGAATGTAAACATCTACGATATTGGTCAAGCCGTCGTAATCCATATCCCAGACGTGTTCCACAATCATGGTGCGGCTCAGCGGCCGGCCGCGATTGCGCATCAGGTATTCGAGGATACTGAACTCTTTGGGCGCGAGCTCGACGTTTTCATTCGATCGCGTTACTTTGCGGCGGATGCAATCGAGCGCCAGGTCGCCCACCTGCAAACGCTCCGGCGTAGGCTGGCCGCGGCGCAACAGGGCACGAACGCGCGCCAGCAGCTCCACGAACGCGAACGGCTTGGTCAGGTAGTCATCGGCACCCAGCTCCAGACCCTTCACGCGATCGTCCACGGCATCGCGCGCGCTCAGGATTAGCACCGGCGGACTCGATTTGCGATTGCGAATCTTTTCGAGCACGCTCAGGCCGTCGGTGTCCGGCAGCATAAGATCCAGGATGATGAGGTCGTACTCGGTGGAATGCACCAGCTCGATGGCGGTGTTACCATCCGCTGCAACATCCACCGCGTAACCAGCGCTCTCAAGGCCTCGGGAAAGGAAATCCTGGATGCGCTTCTCGTCCTCGACGATCAGTATTCTCATAGGCTTAGGCCTGCTGTCAGTATAACGTTCTTCAGTTCGGTTCTTCCTTAACTGAATAACCGAACACTGAACAACCGAAGAACGGTTTTTTGATGCCGATAAGATTGTTGGCTGTCATGGACACCATCACAATGAAGAACGGACGCTCGTGGGACGAGGTCCTGCATAACCATGCGCAGTGGCTGGAAGATGAATCCAAAGGCTTTCGATGCGTTTTGGACCGCGAGACGTTGAACGAAGCCAAATTGCAAGCGGTCAATCTGCAGAGCGCCATCATAAGAGGAACCACCTTCCTGGATGCCGATATGGAGCGTGCGAACCTGAGCCGGGCGGTTATTGATGGTGCGGACTTCCAGCGAGCCATCCTGAGCGGCGGTGACCTGAGCGGCGTGCAAGTATTGGAAACCCAATTCTGTTTTGGCTTTCTCACCGGAGCCATTTTCTCGGATGCCAAACTGCGCAGTGCCAGCTTCCGCCGGGCCAGCGTGCGCGAGGGTCGCTTTCAAGGGGCCATGTTGGAGGGCTGCAAGTTTACCGGAGCAATTCTGAACTCGGCTTCTTTTCACCATGCCCGGATCGCTTCCTCAGATTTTTCAGAATGCGATCTCGAGAAGGCCCAATTCTATCGGGCTCAGGTCCGCGTTTGCCGCTTTGTTGGCGTCAGCGGATCAGGCGCGAATTTCAGCAGCGGCAGCTTGAAAGGTTGCGCCTTCTCAAGGTCTGCATTTACGGGCGCCAAGTTCTTTCAGACGGATCTGCAGGGAGCGAACTTCGACCGCGCGGTGTTGAACGACTCCGATTTTCGGGAGGCACAATTGAGCGGCGCGGACCTGTGCCGGGCCGAGCTTCGCAACGTCCGGTTCCGCAGCGCCAAGCTGTTCGGCGCCGACCTGCGTGGCGCCGACCTGACGGGAGCGCGCGAGTTAACCTCGGCGCAACTGGCGCAAGCGCGGACGGACGAGACCACCATCCTACCCAATGGCGCTCGTGGTCCCTTCCGGCGCTATTCGGGTGCCGAGCGGCCGGTCGGAGTCTTAAATTAACAGCCTTCCGGCGCTAACACTTGTGCTCTAAGCAGCTACCGCAGCAGCGCGGTGACTCTGGGATCGCAGCAGTTTCTTGACATTTCTTCCGCTCGGTGATCTCCCGGTTGTTTAAGACGATGGCCTGGACATCCGGATCGTCCAGCATGTCGGTCATCTCCACTTCCATCCAGCGCCATTCGCCGTTCTGGTTACCCACGCGACATTCGATTGTGACGGCTTCAGATGGGTTGCTCAGCAGACGCGAGAATGCCTTCGTAAACTGGGCGCGATCATCGGGATGAATCTTTGTCAGGACCGACCGGCCGGCGAGATTCTCATCGGTATTCCCGAGCACGGAGTGGATGGCCCTCAAGAAAGTCATCTGGGGGGTAATCAACAGAAAGCCGTCGTGGCTCTTATTAAATAGAGCATCGACGAGCCGGGCGTTCCTTTGGACCGTTTCTTCCAATTGTCGAAGACTGGCATTCTCGGCTTCCAGCTCCGCAATACGCTCGCGGAGCTGGAGGATTGTATTCGCGGCTGGTTCCTCGAACGATTCCGGCGTGAATAGGAAATCATGAAGTTTGCGCATGTCATTAGGCGTAATCACGGGGCGTCTGCGCCGCTGTGAATGCCTCCAGTTGTCTCATAAACGCATCCAGGGGCGGTGCCATTGGAAAGATCGCCCAAATAGCAGAAATAGGGATCAGCACCGTGCGTTGGCCCACTTCGACGGTCTTATCCAGCCGGATGTCGGCAAACTGCCGGATCTCGGTGCGCACGCGTTCCAGGCGTTCGGCTCTTTCGATCAATGCCACTAAAGCCGGCCCCTGCCATCGAAAGAGCTGATCGCTAGCCGATAGTCCTTTTTTGAAATGCTCAGCGAAAGCCTCCAATACCCGGTCTCCCACCGAATAGCCAAAGCGGGCATTCACGGCTTGCACACGGCTGCACACGGCGATCACCAGGAATTTGCCGTGCGGCGATTCAATGGACGCACGAATGGCTCGATCGGCTTCCGATTTGCCAGGGAGCCCGGTGGCTGCGTCCCTGTCCGAATTGATCTTGAGAGATCCCATCACCTCTTGCGAGCTTTCCAGCTCCTTCTTCAGATTCTCAAGTGCATCCCGTCCGTCTCTCTGCTGCCTTCGAGCTTCATCGCGCACCTCTTCCAGACATTCACTGAGCCGTAACTTGAGGATCTGGATATCCTCCACTGCCCGGGTGCTCTCAATAGACTTCTCGATGCTCTGCAACCTGTTTACGGAGTGTTCACTGCTGGCGCCGATGGTAATGATGGTCTGGGTCAGCATGGAGACCATATGCTGCAGTTCTGTGTTTTGCCGGCGGACAAATTTGCTGGTGCGCTGGTTGTAATCCTCCATGGCCCGAAGGGCTCCCCCTACCACCAGCAGTAACTCGGACACCGGTGTCTCCGGGGAGAGAACTGACAAGCATTTGTCGATATCTTCCTGGAATCGCTCGTGATCCGCCTTATCCCCTTCCACGGCGTGCAGCGATATTCCTTGCAGAAACAGGCCGATGATCCTTCGGTAGGCTGTCTCAGCTTCGGTATCACGGGAAAGATAGGACTTCAGCGAAATCATGGAGCAGCGTCTCTTTTCCCTTATCGGAAAAAGGGAACGCTTCTCCAGTTGTTCGGTTGTTCGGTTATTCAGTTATTCGGTTCAACACACATCCCTGAGGGTCTCCTCAACCGTTACAAGCTTGAGAACCGAGGAACCGAGGAACCGAAGAACCGATGAACTTCTTAGCTACGGCTCCGATGTCTCCGAACTCGGCCTTCCAGACGGCTTCCCGGTTCTCATAAATCGCGGTACGGCCCAGAATCGCGAAAAGAGTACTCACGGCGGATCGCTCCGCAACATTTTCCACGTCGCCGCTCTCGACGCGCCCCAGGAACGCTTCAATGGCATCGTTGGTGATGTCGCGCTTCGATTCCATGGTCTCGATGTCCTTGGCGCTCTTGTGATGTACCATGCGTCCGCGCGATGTCTCCAGCAGTCCCGCGGTCCCCGTAAACTCCTCGCCCACTCGCCGGAATCCAGCCGGCGAAATCTGGTTGGCTTCAAAGTTGACGTGAATCCCGTTCGGAAACTCGTACGACAAAGTCAGATGATCCAGGATCTCCATGTCCGTGCGCACCTTGCGGCCCCCCATTCCNNTGGCAATCCTGCTCAACAATAAAATCTCCCGAATACTCGCGATAGGCAAACCAGTTCCGCAATTTCTCCACTTTAGGATCCGGGTACGGAACGCGCGTGAATGGGTCACGATCGATCCAGAACCCGCGCGCATTGGTCAAGCTTCCGATTTGGCCTTCTTTGAAACGTTTGTAAGCTTCCAGGTATACGGGACCATAACGCTGCTGGAAACCGAAGCTGATATTCTTCTTCGGATCGCACTTGCGCCCGGCGGCGATCACTCGCTTCACTCCTTCCAGATCTACGCCCGCCGGCTTTTCGCAATAGACATGCTTGCCGGCCTCGACCGCGGCTTCGAGCATGCGCGGATGTTCAAAGGGAGGCGTAGCAATCACCACCGCATCAATGTCGGGCGACGCCAGCAGCTTTTCGAAATCCTTGTAGAGCTTCGCTTCGGGCGCCTTGATCTGCTGGGCCGCTCTCTCCAGGCGATCGTCATAGAGATCGCACAGCGCAGTCACCCGCGCGCGCGGATCGGCATTGACCATAGCCGCGTCGTAGGACCCTCGTCCCCCACTTCCAATCAGCCCCACGGAAATCTTCGAATTGGCCTGCGAACCCCGCACCACCTGCGGACTCAAAATCGCAAGAGCGCCACCAGCCAACACCCCGCGCCTAGAAAATAAAGCGTCTTCTGCCTTCATTCCTCCACTTCCTCGACTTCCTTGAATTCCTGACTTCCAACGTTCTTGCTTCTGGCCCTCATCTCCGCCCTCGCTTCGCGATGGATATCGACGATCTTCGCCCCGGTCACCACGATAGCCACAAAGCCTGCGAACAAAAGAGGCAGCGTAATCACTCCCCACAGCAATAGCGTGAACCTTCTAGCCTCGGCCTGTTGCACACCGAACAGCGTCAGGCCAAGCGTCGAGATCACCTGGAATAATCCGACATTTCCGGGAGCCTGCGGAGCCACGGATCCTAGCCGGAGCAGTACCATCAGCGCCGCGGCGCGCGCCCAGGAGGCCTCATCCAACTCGTAGGCCCGCATCAGCGCGTAGATCGGCACCACCTGCATCAGCAGATACGGGACGCTCATCAAAGCCGAAAAATACAAATAGCGCGAATGCCCAATCAGATGCAGATCCTCGATCATCACGTGGACCCAGCTAAACATAGGGGCGTTCAATAGCATTTCGAGCGCTTGCTGGCGCCAGAACATGGCCACCGCCAGCAGCGCGGCGCACAGGACAATCAACACCGTAAGAAAAATGCTTCCGTCCGCCAGGATGCCGATGGCACGCGCCTGTCCGTGATTCAGCGGCAGGTGCCGGACGTAGTCGATCGAGAAAAACAATCCAACGATGAGGACAACGCCGTCGAAGATGCGCTCGATGAGAGCCGACGCCAGCACCACCGATACTGGAATCTCGGTCCATCGCGCTTGTAGAAAACAGCGGATGAGTTCTCCGGCGCGCAACGGAAACACTTCGCTGGCGAACAATCCGACGAAGATGGCTCGCACCGAACTCCCAATGGACGCGGGCCCAACCGGCCGCAACAGCAGGCTCCAACGCCAACCCTGGATGACGTAGACCGCGACGTCACCCACGCAAGCCACGGCTACCCATCGCCAGTCCAGCTCGCGGATGTCCTCCCAAAGCTCGGACCAGCTGACTCCATGCAGCGCCCACGCCAAACACGCCAGAGAAAGAACAATCGTAACGGCGCCGAAAATACCAGATCTTGTGTGACTACTATCGGAGGGGGGAGGAACCATATCGCCCAGCAACCATCATAGCCGCTTCGTTTCTGGTTCCTGGTTTCTGGTTGCTGGTTCTGGTGATGGGAACCGCCTCACGAACCAGAAACTAGAAACCAGGAACCCGAAAAGCCAGCACTGCGTTGAGCCCTCCAAAAGCAAAGGAATTCGATAAGGCGTATTCTACTTGTGCTTTTCGCGCATGATTCGGGATCACATCCAGGTCGCAGGCCGGATCCGGTTCATTGTAGTTCGCGGTGGGCGGCAGAATGCCGTGATGCAATGCCAGAGCTGTGGCGACGCCCTCCAGCGCGCCCGCAGCCCCCAGGGTATGGCCGTGCATGGACTTGGTCGAGCTCACCTGAACCCGTCCCGCCTGCGCGCCGAATACCTTCCGGATGGCCGCTGTTTCAGTGGCATCGTTGGCCTGCGTCGCTGTGCCGTGCGCATTGATGTAACCGATATCTTCGGGGGCGAGTCCACCATCGGCGAGCGCTGCCCGCATGGCGCGCGCGGCCCCGTCGGCCGAGGGCTGCGTAGTGTGAAACGCGTCCGACCCCATGCCGAAGCCAACCACCTCGCCGTAGATCCGCGCGCCTCTCGCTTGAGCGGATTCCAAGGGCTCCAGCACCAGCATCGCGCCGCCTTCCCCAAGGATCAGGCCTCGCCGGTCCTTCGAAAACGGCCGGCAGGTATCGGGCGACACGACTCGCATCGCCTCCCAGGCCTTGAGAAAACCCAGACTGAAGACCGCTTCGCTTCCGCCTGCAATCGCCATCCGGGCCGCACCGCTTCGCACCATCCAGAACGCCTGGCCGATAGCGTGATTGGAAGACGAGCAGGCCGTCGAAACCGTATACGTTGGACCCACGATCCCCATTTCGAGGGAAATTCTGCTGGCTGCCGCGTTCTCCATGGTGCGAGGAATGGTCAGCGGATTCACGCGGGGAATGTTTTTACGATACAGATTCACGAACCCTTCGTCCTCAGTGCCCTGCCCGCCCACGCAACTGCCGGTTACAATCGCCGTTTCTTCTCTGAGCTCCGGGGTCCACTCGATACCCGCATCAGCCACCGCTTCTCTCGCCGCCACCACGCCAAATTGGGCGAAGCGATCCAGCATGCCGGTTTCCTTTTCGTCGAAGTAGCGCAATGGGTCCCAGTTCCGGACTTCCGCGCCGTTCCGGAATCGAAGCAGGCCCGGCTCAACCGACTCGAGCGGTGCTATGCCGGAGCGGCCTTCCGAAAGCGCCTTCCAAAAATCCTGGCTGTTGTGCCCCAGAGCGCAGACCACGCCGACGCCGGTTATAACCACGCGCCGGTTCACGTAGCGCACGCACTTTTGCGNNGCAAAAGTGCGTGCGCTACGCATGCGTACCTTCCGCCAGGAGCTTCGCTATCCCGTCTATCACATCGCGCACGGAGCGAATGCTCCGGGCGGCTTCATCCGGAATATTGATGTTGAACTCGCTTTCCACCGCGAATAGGATGTTAATCCCGTCGAGCGAATCGATATTGAGCTCCGCGAACGTGCTGTCGGCTGTGACCTTCTCCTCAGGCAGGTGCTGCGCCGTCGCGATAATTCTTCTGACTCGCTCGGTCAGTTCTTCGTTGGACATAGGATTTCGGTCACCCTTTCGAAATGGAAACCGCGTTCTATCAATTTTGGCAGAACTTCGCGCAGCGCCTCCAGGGTCACCCGAATATCCGGCCGTGACTCCAGCCGGCGGCCGTCGTGCAAGCAGAAGATAGCCCCGTTTCGAGCGCCGTCCAGGATGCGGGGCGCCACGCGATCGGACGGCCATTTCCAATCCAGCGCGAGCGTGGTCCACATTACGCCCATCAGACCAAGCCTGCGCTGCGCATCGCGGAGTCCGAACCAGCGGGCGCCGTAAGGAGCGCGGAAGAGCCGCGGCCGGACTCCGGTCACCCGCTCTATACTTTCCCCGGCAGCCGCCAGCTCGCGATAAATGAAACCCGAGGATTTCAGATACAGTGCCGGATGCGTATCGGTATGATTGCCAATCTCATGGCCGGCCGCCGCCACTTCCCGCGCGATATCTGACAAACGGCGCACGTTCGCACCGCACTGGAAGAAGGTGGCGGAAGCGCCATAGCGGTGAAGGATCTTCAGCAGCTCCGGAGTGGACTCACTGGGTCCATCATCGAAAGTCAGTGCAATCGCCGGCCGCGTCTGGGAGCCCCGGTACACCGAGGGCGCCAGCAGGGCGGACCGCGGGCTACGGACCGCATAGGCTAACAAACCGGCCGACGCGCCGACGGCCGCGGTGAAATCGGGAATTGAGTAAGCTGTCACCGGATTTCTCCAAACCATGGCTCGCTGTGGTCGGCGGTCACGGCGCGGGTCTCCCGCGGCGAATCGATCTCGAAGTACGACCACGGGCCTGGAATCCAGGGATAGCGCTCCACAACTCCTTCATCCACTTCCACTCCCAAACCAGGACCCGTGGGGACAATCAAATCTCCGTGCTCGATTCGGAGCGGCTCCTTCAAGATCTCCTCGGCCAAGGGAAACGGATACATGCCGGCCCGCGACGGTGTCGCGTAACACGGAAATTCGAGCCATTCAATCACCTGCTCCGGCCAACACACTCCCAAATGCGCGGCTGCAAGCACTTCCAGAGCCGTACCCCAACTGTGGAAGGCAAATTTCAAGCCGGCCCGTTCGATTTCCTTTAGTAGGCGGCGGGCTGCGGTGTATCCACCTTGGCAGACCACGTCCATTTGCACATAGTCCACGCACTCGGTCAGAATCAGATCCAGATAACCCGGCTCGTCGGGCTCGTGCTCGCCGCTTGCGATCGGCAACAGATCCAGGTTCTTCAGCAGCCGATAGCCTTCGTGATCCTCGGGCGGCAGCGGCTCTTCGAGCCATGCCAGGCCGTATTGGCTCAGATCTCGGGCCAGCTTGTGGATGGTGTCAGGCAAGTAATTCCGGTCACCCATCCGCCACCAGGTGTGCGCATCCACCATCAAGTCGAAGTCGGGACCTACCGCGTCACGCATCTGGCGCACGGTTTCCAGATCCTCGGCCGGACCCATCCCGGAGCGCATTTTGTAGGCCCGAAAACCCAGCTTCGCGATCGCGTGAGCCTCCTCGGCGTATTCTGCCGGGCTCATGTACATGCCCGCGCTGCCATACAGCCGGATGCGATCACGGACCCGTCCGCCCAACAATTCCGAGACTGGCACGCCCTTGGATTTTCCAACTAGATCGTACAAAGCGATTTCGGCCGCGCAATAAAGCTTCCGTTGATCTATCGAAATTCCAGGACCCTCCGCGAACTGCACGCGCAACGCATCCGGATCCGCCAGCGTCCGCCCTTCCAGAAATGGCGCCACCACGGCGTCAATGCCCTGTTTCGCTTTTTCGCTGCCCTGACCGGGTGCATATCCGACCAATCCATTGTCGGCCTCTACCCGGATGAGCATCGCATCGCGCTTGAGGATGGTCCGCTGGCCACCGTAATAAGAAAGTTTCAAGGGAATGGGGAGGGGCGAGGACAACAAGTGGGCTTGGACGGAGCGTATCCGCATCGGGCTACGCTCAGCGTAGCAGTTCTTCGGTTACCGGTTCTTCGGTTCTTCAGTTCNNAACTGAATAACCGAAGAACCGCGCGGCGAATGCCGCGCGAAAAAGAGCCGGACGCTGGTCGGGCGCCCGGCTGAGGAGCACCCACGAACAGCTCGGAGGTACCGCCCGTGGTAGTGGAGGAGCTTTGTTAGGCTAGCAGGCCGCCCAGACCCAGGCAAGCGATCTCCCAACCCGTAACATGATATCGCGCCAACATCGGCGGAAGGACTAAATCTACCACGTTCGGCTTGGCCGATCGGAAACACCCTGGCGCGGACACAATCGGCACATCATCCTTGTAGCCGAGCAGCAAAAGATTGCCGGGTTCCACGGGCGCCAGAAAGCGCTCAATCTGGCATCCGGCGCGCAACATCGCCCGGCCCACCACATCATCGGGACCGGCAGGCGCGGTGGTGGAAGCGATCAGAATGGTAGTGGGACGACCGCGCAGCAAATGTTGCAGGGACCGCGCTACCGCGCCTTCCTCTTCGAGTGAAGCTAGTACAAATGTGGCACAGGTTCCCATGCGCTCCAACCGCTGCCGCATGATGTTCTCGAACAATTGCCGAGCTCGTTCCCCGTTTAATGGATCAGTATAAAGCACGCCCACGCTGGGTGTCCGGATGGGCCGGGCCTGTAGAATCGGCCCTCGCTCTTTGACAATCGATATTACGGCTTCCAATTGGGACTTTGAAACTGCAAAGGGAATACTCTTGACCGTGGCCACACGCTGGCCGGCCCGGGCATAAGCAAAGTTGAGAGAGGTTGCGATGGCGACGCTGGAGGTGCAGTTGATTTGCTTCAGCAACTCGTCATCCACCAAAACACAAGAGGGCTCAGTGGCAAACAGATTCGCGCGCCCCCCGGCGGCCAGCCGGATCTCGAGCGATCCGCAGCCGATCTCGGTGGCTACTTCCATTACCGCCTCATCCTCGCCAATTTCACCGTCTTCCAGTTCGGTGACCCAGACCTCGGCCAACCCCTCGGTCTCCAGCATTCGCGCATCTTCTTCGCTGATCACGTGTCCCTTCGCAAGCAGTTTCTTTCCGCCTGGACGAAAAATCGTGGAGCAAAGAATTCTCCCTGTGGCTGCCTTCACGTCAATGGTTTGCGCCCGCACAGTACCCACCCCTTCTTATAGGTATTCCTTGGTATGCTGCCTATAGTACACCCTACAAGTGCAAACTGAAAGGGAAATTCTCGAAAAATAGTGACAATTGCTAGCAGCATAATGCCATTCTTATAATATCGGCCAATCTGCGAAATTAATTGTCAGCTTCGGAACGATGAGCACGTAAGGCAATATCCGGAATTTGTGTCAGTGTTTGCCCTACAAGAAATCCTACCGGGTATGATATGGCAACCGGGTGCACTTCAGTCCGCCAGATTGTTCCGGATGGCGTAGTGAATGATTTCGGCGTTGGTCTTCATCGCCATCTTTTCCAAAATGCGCGCCCGATAGGTACTGACAGTTTTGTCGCTCAGTTCGAGCAGGCCTGCGATCTCACCCACGGTTCTTCCAGTGGCGATCAGGCGCATCACTTCAAATTCGCGATCGGAAAGCGCAAAGTGACGCGGCCGGTCGATGCCTTTTTCGAGGTCGAGCGCAAGTCTTTCGGCGGTGGCTGAGTTGACGTACCTGCCCCCTTCCAGTACTTTGTTCACGGCTTTGANNTGCTTCAACTCTTTCAAGAGTTCCAGCCCGCTTCGTTCGCCTAACGAGATATCCAGCACCGCCAGGTCCCAATCCTCGTCGCGGACCAGCTTAAGGGCCTGAAGGGCATTGCTCGCCTCGCCGAAGACCATTCCCGGTTGCTCGACAATTCTCATCACACCTGCACGAACCACCTCGTGATCGTCCACGATGAGGATTCTTTTCATGGTTGGACGGCGCTTTGGGAAGACGTCCAAGGTGGTTGACCGGCGATGGGGACTCGAACTGAAATGGTGGTGCCCGATCCCTCCACTCCGTGGATTTCAATCTTGCCGCCCACCAGCCGGACGCGTTCCTGCATACCCAGAATACCCAGACCCGCTTTCTGTATCCCCGTAATTCCTCTTCCGTTATCACTAATCGCGAGAACAAACTCGCCGCCCTCCTGCGCCATCGTTATGTCAACCCGGGTGGCATCGGCGTGGCGAAGGATATTTGTCAGGGCTTCCTGAAAGATACGGAAGATGGCTGTAGCTTGCTCCTGGTTGAAAACGACGTTATCGATAGAGCCGGAGCGCTGGCAGACGATCCCGGTTCGGGTTTCAAACTGCCGTGCCTGCCATTCGATTGCTTCCATCAATCCCAGGTCATCCAGGACGCTCGGCCGCAGTTCCCAGGCGATCCTTCGAACGGTATTGATCGTACTTTCGGCCAGTTCCATCATGGTTGAGATCTTGAACCGCAACGCTGCCGCTGCCGCCGGATCCACCGGTTTCGAAATAGTCTTGTCCAGGCCCTCCAGGTCCCACTTCAAACTGGTAAGCGCGGAGCCAAGCTCATCATGAATCGTCCGGGCCACGTGGGTTCTTTCCTCCTCCCGTGCTGCCTGGATGCTGGCGGAAAGCGCCCGCAACTGGTCGGCGCTTGCTCTGAGCCGATCTTCCCACTGCTTCTGCTCTGTGATATCCCGCCCGAACGCAATGCTGCTCCCGTCCGACAGGTGCACGACCGACCAAATTGTATCCAACAGGCGGCCATCCCGCACCGTAGCCTTGAGCTCCTTCCATTCGCCGGTGGAACGAGAAATAAAGTTCAGAACCTCCTCGCGATCGTTAGGGTCGGGGTAACACTCCGTGATGATATCGACGATATCCAGATTGTGTTCTCGTATCTCTTCCAAAGTCCAACCTATCACGCGCTGCCACTCCCGATTGACCAGCTTGATCTTCCCTCCGGGCTCCAAGAAATTTATCATCACGGGGATGTGATCGAATATCTTTTGGAGCACTTCTTTTTGGTTCCGCAGCTCCTCCTCCACCCGCTTGCGCTCATCAATCTCGGCCCTCAGCTCTTCATTCGCGGCCTGCAGCGCCGCCGAACCCTCTACTAGTTTCTGTTCCAGGCGTTGATTGAGCCTCTTGATCCCTGCCTTGGCCTCCTTAAGCGCGGGGGTTTCGATGAACTCCCAGTCCCCTTTTCGCGCGGTTGCGCACACTGGATGCGCGTGCGTTGCCTCCAGCAAGTCAGCGGCCCCGCTTCCGGCGATTGGATAGGTGCACAAAATCATTAGTGGACCAGCGGCAATCGCGTTATTCAACTCAGACTCGTAGTCGCGAGTGCTCTCGAAATCGGGCCTCTCCCGAGCACCGCTGTTGCGGCTGACTCGCAGTCCGGTATATCCCCGGGCCATGGCTTCCGCCAGTTTGTCGTTCAGGTGGCCGATAATACGACGCAAATCATCGGTTCCTCCCTCGAAACACCAGCCGGTACTTGAACTCAGTTCGATGCTCTGCTCGCCCAGGTATCGATCGAGCTCGGGAACGGCTTGCCGCAACGCCTGTCCGGCTTCCTCCAATGTGAGGGGCTCGGAGACGATCCAAAGGCAGGCCTCCCCGTGTTCCAACCCGGTTTTGAAGAATGGGACCAGGGTATCGAGCAGGTCCTGTTTCGTCTCGTAGAAGAGGCAGCCATGCGTGCCCCAGGGCCCGCCGCCGGCACCGCTAATCCCCTCGTTCCTCACCTTCCCTGGCATCGCCGGCTCCCGTTGTCCGCCGGCGCGAAAATCATGCTTGAACCGCCCGTTCTCCCAGCCGATTTTCGGACCGTCCCCGATATTATCTCTATATTATGCGAACTTCAACTGAAAATTGTTGCAAATTCTCCCTTCTTGGTACTGGTCCAGCCTTGTGGCGACGACTCTGTTCCCTCGCTTACAGTAAAAGTGACTTATGAAGACCACGGCGTGTCGATCCTGACAGAGAAGTGCCGTTTGGGACTACAAGCGATCGGGCAGAATCCTTACATCCAGGGACATTCGCTCCGAGCGTTTGGCTCCCACCTCATCGGCGACCGGGCCGTTACCTCCAAACGTGCGGCCCACCGGACTTTCTTCTGAGGGCGAATTCTGGAAGTTATCTTACAAACGGCCACACTCACTTGGCAAACGCTTGGGTCAATTTATGGACGAATGACGTAATCCGGCCAGCAGGTACCGAGCTGATCTGGTGGACTCAGGAACGGATCGAGTTGGTCTCCCGCTGCACGAACGGGTCCTGCTGCGGCCGCGGGGGGCGTCGCGAACTTCGGATCCAGGATCTTCGCGATTTGATCGCGCGCGCCCTCCAGGTGCGCTTTCGTTTCGCGGTCGGGCGCTTTCGCGAGCGCAGCACCGATGGCCGAATTCAGGGCCTTCAGCTCGGCGCGATAGAAAGGCTTTTCGTCACCGCTGGTGGCGGAGGTCGCCGCCGGGAGTCCCTGGGGAAGGTTGGCCGGCGCCACCGGCCCAGGGCCGTTCAACTTGGTATTCACGAGATCCAAATAGGCTCGCTGCAGGTTCCTGCGATAGGCGTCAATCTTGACTTGAGGCGCGTCCAGCTCCTTCCAGACACCTTTGCGCACATCGGCGAGGAATTCGGACGGCGTGTATGCGGCCACTCCGTCGATGGCCTCCTGCTCCACCAATCGCGCGAAGCGGGGGCTGCTCAGCAGATTAGTCAAGACGCTGTTTTGCGCGTTGCGAACACGGCTGAGCGCACCGATCGGCTCAATGCGGCGCAGAATCTGGGCGTCGATCGCCCACATGGGCGTGGCGAAGGCATTTTCATTCAAAAACTTCACGGCTTCCATTTGACGCGGCTTGGGAACCGGGCTAAACACCACTCCCTCCTGCCCCACATATTTCTCCTGCGTGTTGAATCCGCCCACAATCGCGGCTACGTGATTTACTTCAAGCGTCCACTGGCCGAGCATCCGGCCGTAAAGTTCGGCCAGGTCTTCATAGGTCTCGCCGTTCCTTGCCGTGGTGGCAGGCAACAGCAACTTAGCCACGCGCTGCAGGTTCTTAATGCCTAGAGCGGTGGATTTGATCGCATCCGCGTCGCCTACCGCTTCAGTCAGCTCGCCGGGATCCGATCCCGCCGCGGCGGCCGTCGAGAAGCGAAGCCATGGCGTCGAGTCCTGTTGGAGCGACCACTTATCCAGCGTGGGTTTCTCATCGTCGGCCGACTTTGCGCCAGGGATCGGTTTGTAACCCCACGCCGTGGCCCATATATCGTAGGGACCGACGCCGGGCACCAGATCCTCCACCGGGATCTTATCTTCCGGTTGCGCCACATAGTTGAATCGCGAATAGTCCATGATGGATGGAGTGTGGCCCATCTTTTTCAGCCAGGCCGCATCGCGGATTTTCTCCTGCGGGTACATGGAACTGGCCTTCATGTTGTGCTGAAAGCCGAGCGTGTGCCCCACTTCGTGGGCCACTACAAATTCGATCAACCGGCCCATCAGTTCGTCCGGCAGCGGCAACTTCTGTGCGCGCGGATCGAGCGGGCCCACTTGCAGGAAATACCAGTCGCGCTGCAAGTTCATGACGTTGTGATAGAACTGGATGTCCGCATTCAAAATCTCGCCGGTGCGCGGATCGCTGATGTGCGGCCCGACCGCGTTCTCGACCGTGGAGGGCAGCCAGCGAACCACCGAATGTCGCACGTCCTCCGGGCTGAAGTCGGGATCCTGTTCGGGCGATGGCGCAACTTTGGCGATGATGGCATGCTTGAAGCCAGCCGCTTCAAAAGCGGGCTGCCAGTCCTCGATGCCGCGCTTCATCCAGGGGACCCATTTGGTGGGCGTGGCAGAATCGATCCAGTAAACGATCGGTTTCACAGGCTCTGAAAGCTCGGCGGAGGGATCCTTCTTCTCAAGGCGCCAGCGTGTGATGTAGCGGCGCTTGGGGGCGCGCTGCTCGTCCCGTCCGTAGTCCATCTGGCTCACTGAAAAATAACCGACGCGGTCATCATAAACGCGAGCCATCATCGGATTTTCGGGCAGCTTCACCATGCTGTAATGGAGAACCACGGTGGCGCTGCCCGCGTGCATGCCGGCCCCAAGAAATGGGTTCACCGGAGTGTTTGCGGCGCCACCCGGAGGGGTCGCAGATTTAGTGTAGGTGTGGGCCGCGATCACTTCAATGTTTTCCGGGTATGAAGAAATACGATCGATATAGGATCGCGCTGCGTCCATGGTGGTGGCGTTCAATCGCTGCTTGGCGCTCAACTCGAAGACGTCGGTAGTGAATAGCCGTGAAATATCAATTACAACCGAGCTCGAGTCCGCGCCGAACGCGGCCACGGGAAACGTCATCAAGATAGCGTCGTTGTTGGCGGCCTTGACGGCCTGCGAGATGGGCGTCTTAGGATCGGCGACGACATCGTAGTCGACCTCCCGCAAGTGGACCTTGTTTCCATTCAGCTCCCACCGCACAACGCGGCTACCCAGCATCTGGCCGCCGTATCCAACACCCAGCGTGGTTTTGGCGATCTCGGAGACCCACAAGAATTGCTTTTCGAATTCGGCCTTGGGAATTTCGTAGTAGTACTTGTCCTTGATTTGATGAACGGTGAAGATGCCTATCTGTGTTTTAGCTTCTTTGGTGATCACCTTGTCGTAGGGCTGCGGTTCGGGCGTGGGAGGCGCACCGGCGCCGCGCTGTGGGCTACCAGCGTTAGGAGGCGTTTGCGGCGTATCGGTTGGCGGCTCCTGCGCAGCCAGCAGCGCGACTGCGCAGAAGAAGACTAACAAGGTATAGAAACTTCGGTTCATCGGCGACCTCTCTGGAACAAACTCAATTTATCACGACTCGATTTCGTGACGGTAGGTTACGGTGGGGCGGACCCCCTGGT
>PMUN01000130.1 GCA_003166875.1 Bryobacterales bacterium
ATGTTGCGAATTCGCGCGATTGATGGAGGTTCGGTGGATGGAAGCTGGGGTCATTGATATGTCACCTGACATGGGGATAGCACGGTGGTGGGGCGGATGGGAGGGCGGTTTTGTGGAGATTGTTGATGGGGAAGCGAAGATTGGGGGTGTTGAGCGGTGACTCACCAGCGAACGAGAACGACGATGGAATGCGCGGTCCGGCCGCGGATCGCCTTTTACGGACGAATTTGGCCTTCCATGGTCAGTTGGCTCCTGTGCTGACCAGGGGTCGTCTTTAAAATCTATTTGATGCGATTTGCCTGGTCGACTGCATCGAGATTGCCGTGATGTTCTCTGGCAAGCTAGCGGCATTGACTCCTCTCGGACAGTGCGATGGCGGCGCCCGACAGACCGCGGAACCGGCAGGAGCCTCTCGACACAGCCTGGTAGAAGTCGGCGCTTCAACAAAACGCTGAAGGAATCGAACAGAGACTGCCTCATCTCCGGATGCGAGGTGCACTTTGCGTTCCCCGAGCTAATTATCTTTCTCAAGCGACTGCGGTGCTTTTGGCTTCAACGATTGCCGGTTCGGGCCGGACTTGTCCTGGCGTTCCGCTCCGGCCAGGCCTGGCGGATAAGGCTTGTTTCCCATCATGCCCTTCCAGAGAATGCGGTTGAACTCCACGGGATCGACCAGATCCGCGTCCGAGAAGTCCATACCCTTCATCACCCGCGCCCAGTACTTGGCGTTGTGAGTTGGCTTAGGCACAATCATGCCAACCGGCTTGGGAGGTAGCAGCAGTTGCGTGTTATACAGATACGCCGAGGGTGTGGCTGTAAAGCTCCAGGGGCTGGGCGTCGTGTTAAAAATGTCGGCCATGGGCGCTGCAATCGCGTCGTTCAGGTTCATGGGTGCGAGGCCCAGAACCTCTTCCATCGTGCGGACGAAGTTGATGGTGTTATACGGGGTGTGGATGAGGGCGCCCTGCTTCACGTAGGCGCCTGCCACTAACGCGACCGTGCGGTGGGCATCGTAATGATCGCCGCCATCCTGCGCGTCGTCTTCCACAATGAAGATCAAAGTGTTGTTGGCGTATATACTCTGAGAGATCTTCTGAATCAGCTTGCCCACCGCGTAATCGTTGTCGGCGACCATCAGTTCCGGCGTACTCACACCATCGATCGACGCCGGCGGAAAGCCCCCTGGTCCTGGCGTCCAGTTTCCGGTGTGATCGTGCATGAAACGAACCAGGGTTAATGCGGGCAGGCCTCCGCTGGCGTAAGTGCTGTCGAATTCCCGCTCCCACTCCGCGTAACGATAGAAATCGGAATATGCGTTATCGAAGCCGCGGAAGTACAGATCCGTGTACGGAGTGAGGGCGGCATTGGTGGGGTAAGCCTGTATAGTCCCGGTGGCGAACGGATTGCGGGCCACGGGGATGCCGTTGATCGGTGTGTTATAGCGAACGATGTCGATGAAAAACCCATAGTTGCGAACCGTGAGACCCGCGCGCATCGCGTTGTTCCACAAATAGCCGGTATTGATCTGGTTGTCCGGACCATCCGGCGCAAACACATCGGTCGTGCCCGGTAACAGATCCGGATCCGACGGAGTGAAGATATTAGCTCTCTGGCGGCCGAGCAGGGTTGGAATACCGACGTTCACATTGCGATTCGCACCCTCGGAGTCGAAGCTGAAGCCGCGGGACGCGTAACCCACCGGCCACACCTTTTGGACCAGGTCTGGGACTTGAGCCGAAGTGGACCACCCCCAGCCGTCTACGCTAACTTCGGCGCTGGCCAGGAAGCGATCTAACGTAACGAAATTGCGCGCCAGGTTATGTTCATTGGGCGTGATAGCCGCTCCGAACTCAGTCAGCGAAGGATCGCCATCGGCGCCGTTGGTCAAGTCACCCAGAATCTGATCGTAGGTCCGATTCTCTTTGAGGATGTAGATCACATGCTGGACGCCTTGATGGACGGCGGCCATCACCGCCGCATCGCTAGCACTCTCGGTGTTGGTCAGCCCGTCGTTTGCGATTACCTGCGCGGTTAGCGTCACAAGCTGCATCGAGCCTGGCATCGGAAAGGTCTCTAAAGTCGCCTTGGTCAATTGCGGAGTATACTCGTTCGACGTCATGCAATTCGGCGCGGGCGGCCCAGGCCCGTTCGCTCCATAGCACCAGTCGGCATTCGGACGCGTGGGTGACTTCCCGTTCACCACGTACATGTTGACCGTGTTACTGGCACCATAGGTGGCTGTATTGGGGTACCAGTTCAGGCTGACCGAGTTCGGGTACCAACCGGTAGGAATCAGACCAACCACCTGGTCGTTGGTATTGGCGCCACCCAGCGCAATCACCGCGACGCAGTTCAGATTGCCATCCGTCACGTAAAGCTGCGTCTCATCCGGCGAAAGCGTCACGCTGTTGGGATTCGCGCCCTTGTACTTGAACTGCGCCAGCGTGGGAGGCAGCCCGATTACGGGGATGCTTTCCACTACCACATTCTTGGTGGTGTCGATTACGTCCACGGTATCCGCTTGGTCGTCGGCGATATACAAGAACGACTGAGCCTTATTCAGCGTCATTTTATTGGGCTGGCCCTTCACCGGGATGCGGGCCAGAACCGCGGGCATTGTTCCCAGGCTCACTACGTCGATTTCACGATCGCGAATGCTGGAAACATACGCGGTGGCACTTAGCCCGGTACCCTTTATAGCCACCCAAAATGGATATTCGCCCCCCGGCACGCCTGACTGTGCGGCGTTACTCTTACCGGGGCGCAGGTCGAGTTCCGATACCTTTGACCAGCGGGTGAAGCCTCCAAAGCCACCATTAAACACCGTAATCGAGTCGTTGCCGTAATTCGCCACCACCAGCGTCCTGCCATCCGCGGATATGGCCAGCCCGGCGGCGCAAGGAAGCACGTTAATGCCCAGACCCAAGCCGCCATGGCCAAGCGCAATGGGTGAACCAGCGGGTTCGCCCCAAAGTCCGGTGCTCGCGCTCAGAGTAAAGATGTGGATGTTGTCGCTTACGCCCCCGGCCACATAAAAAGCTAGTCCGGATGGATCGAAGACAATGCCGTTGTACGTGTTTGCCACCGCCAGCACCTGCTTCAGGTTCGGTGTAGTGGTTGTAAGGTCGTAGACGAACACGTGTTCGGTGGAATCGACAGGGGTGAACGCCGCCGACATTATTTGCCCAATCAGCGGGTTGTTAAACACGCGGTTGTATCCGCTGGTCAGAACCAGCAGCGTGTTGCCAAGCGGACTGACCACGCTTGATACCGCATGGTCGGCCGTCCACTGTGGATCCTGCGTCAGACCGGGATTCAGCGACACGAGCGTGCCTAGCGGCGTAAGGTTTTGGCCCATGTTGGGCAACGCTGGAGTAGCCTGCCCACGGCCCCGTCCAACTGAGACGATCAACACGAAGCTTAGGCTAACCGCTGAAAGCAGCGAATACCCACGAATTTTCCTTGCCATTTCTTGAGGCTCCTTTAAGTACACGAGATCCCAGCCGAAGTGGAAGGTAATGCGGCTTTGGGGGAGCGGCCGAGGACTTCGGCGCTTACGAATCGTGCGACTCCGGACGGAGCTAGCTTGATCTTACGCCTATTTGACGACGGCATGCAAAATATTTCGAGCGCGCCGCTAGTCGACTGCGGTTCAGTTCACCAGATCCGCGGAATGCGGGTCGATCAGTTCGGTCGCAATCCGCACGAATTTGCCGAGCGGGCAGTGGAATGTAGCATTGTCGATACTGCAGTTGGGAATAGACACTGGGAGATAGCCGGTGGTACCTCCATGGTCAGGATCGTTTGATTCCACAACTGATCCAAGGTCTGGCCGATGTAAGAGGCCCGGACGATGTACTCGCCCGTGCTCTGCGATTGGCGGAGTTGAAACACTATAGCTCCGCCCGGACTGCAGAAGTCCTGCTGGTATTCCGGCAAAAGCCAGTCAATATGGAACAGACCGGCGAGTCCGCAGACATTGACGTCCGAAGCGATCAAAACCACGATCTTGGTCGATGGAGTTCCCAGCATGGTAATCCTACCCAAGATCGTTCAGACCCGCAAGACCGTTCGCGTTTTGCAAATCTGTCAACCAACGAGCAGGCGCAGCACCCTGCGCGCCAGCGGGTTAGTTCTGACGCCGCTCCCGGAAGACACATGAGCGAGAAGTTGGCGACGCTGAGAAGTGCAGTTCGTGGCCCAGTTCGAGGAAGCATGATGGAGATCACCGAAGAGAAATCCGCTTTTGGCAGTCGAGTTGTCTGCCAGCCTCGCTGCGGCGATCGTGGATGTGGCCCCGTTGGCGTTGGAAATACTTCTCAGGAGCGATGTCTCGGATGGTCCGGTAAGTTTGTAGATAGTGTACCAGGCGTGTTCACACCGGTAACGGGAAAGCATCAAATCGCTGAATCTCCTTGGGTAATTCAGAGAGTGACCGAACTCCCAACGAATCAGGGCCTTACTTCCGCATGGGCGGATTAGGAACGAGAACGCGCTTGCGTTCAGCTACGCGCAAGATGGTAGCCGGGCGTTTCTCTTATCCTTCGCCAGACAAGGTCCGGGAGATCAGCCGGCTGGCGCGATCGGGTCAATGGGCGCCGTCGTAGAAGAACTGCTCGCGCGTGATCTTATCGTTCTTGACGGTATAGACAGCGACTTCTTCGAGGGTGATGCGTTGACCGGTGGCTTTGGGCGTGATGTCCAGGGTAAAGAAGACGACGAACTGGTCCGGGTTCGCGCCATTGAAAAACGGCCCGGCCACAGTCTCCCCGTTGAAGGTCTTGTCGGAGACCCAGTCCTCAGATTTCTTGATCACCGGATCTTGGCCGGCGGTCTCTTTGCCGTCGCCTTCAACCGAAACAATGTCAGGCGCGTACATGGTGCGCATGACGTCGAAGTTCTTACCCTGCCTGCACAACTCCACAAACTTGCCGGCAACCGTTCTAACACTCATGGTGGACTCCAATCGTAGGTGTCATGGCGCGCACAGTGGGCAGACGACAACGCATATGCGCGCCCTCTCGTCTCTGATTTTCGCACACCAGGCCGGATCAGTCCCGAGAAACGCGCTAGGGACCTATCAAAATTTCGCGTGGAGCACCGCCCGATGGTCACGGCTCAGCTAGGCCTCCGTCATTCGCCGGATTGAACAAGAAGAGACAGAGAGGTATGCTGCGCAGTGAACACGAATGCAGTTAAAATCATTGGAACATTGGAGTCATTACCCCTTGTTCAGCATGGTTCCGGAAGGCGATCGAACATTGGCGAGGCTGAAAT
>PMUN01000134.1 GCA_003166875.1 Bryobacterales bacterium
GACCTGGGGGTCTGCCCCACTATGACGGCAGAATCCCCAGTCTTGGGAAAACTAAGTGAGATTGGGATTCCATCCTGCCCCACAACCCTACTGGCGCCGCAACGCCTGGTTCGGGTCGATGCGGGACGCGCGGCGCGCCGGCAAGTAAGTGGCAGCCAGAGCAATCGCGGCCAGGAAGAATGCCGCGCCACAAAAGATCGATGGATCCGTCGCGCTTACGTGAACCAGCAGTGGCGACGCAAGCCGCGTCACCGCAAGCGCGCCCGCAGCTCCTACCGCGAGCCCAGCAATCGTCAAACCCATTCCTTGGCGGATCATCAACCCGAGCACGTCTCGCGAGCGTGCACCGAGTGCCATGCGAATTCCGATTTCTTCGGTCCGCTGGGTGATAGAGTACGCCATGACACTGTACAGCCCCACCGCCGCCAGCACCAGGGCAAAGATACCCAAACCTGCGAGCAGCGTGGCCGCCATTTTCTGAGCGAACAAAGAAGCGGTGATGAATTCCGCGAGCGGCATGGCGTCGTAGACACCCACATTCGCATCCATCGAGCGAATCTCGCTCCGCATGGTGCCAAATGCCTGGTTGATATCGCCGGCTGCACGGACATAGAGAGCGATGCCCAGGTCTGCGCGGTATACCTGGCGGAAGGGCACGTAGAAATACGGTAGCGGTGACTCGTTGGGCGTTTGGTATTTGCTATCCTTCACCACGCCAATCACGGTGAACCATTGTCCCCAGCCGTGGACCCGCCGCCCGATGGCAAAGCCCGCGCGAAAGAAACGCCGCACGAACGTCTCGTTGACGATCATCACTCGCTGGCTCGCAAGGTCATCCTGCTCGGTGAAGTCGCGGCCGTCCAGAAGTGGAATCCCTAAAACGCCGAAATATCCCCGGGGCAACCACGTTGCGGTAGATCTGCATGTTCTCGGACTGGCCCGGTACGTAGCCTTCCACTTCGAGCGGCTCCCAGGGGCCGGGATAGAAGCCGAGCGGAATCATGTCCGCGTAAGTGACGGCGGCGATACCGGGCTCCGATTCCAGGCGCTGGCGCAGCCGCTGGCAGAATAATTTCCGATCCGGGACGGAATACCCAGCGGCGGACAGATACAGATGACTGACGATTACGTTGTGCGTATCGAAGCCCGGATTGATCTGGCGTGCGATCTGGAAGCTTCTGGCGAACAGGCCGGCGCTGATGATAGCCACCAAAGCCATCGCAACTTCCGCGATGACGAGAGTGCTTCGTATGCGACGCGGTTTCGCGGCCGAGCTGCCGCCGCGCCCACCTTGTTTCAGTACTTCATTCAAATCCGCGCGCGCCGATTGCAATGCGGGAGCGATCCCCGACAGCACGCACGCGGCCACGCATAACAGAATGCTGAACGCCAGAATGTCTCCGTTCATTCGGACATCCAGTGCCATCGGAAGTTCACTGCGCGGGACCAGATAGCCGAGCGAATGTATCATCCACTGCGACAGCAGCACGCCGGCCATCCCTCCAAACACGGCCAAGATCAAGCTCTCCGTGAGAAGTTGCCGCGCCAGCCGGATGCGTCCAGCGCCCAGTGCGATCCGCATCGCGAACTCCTGTTGTCTCGCCATGGTGCGCGCCAGCAGCAGGTTGGCAACGTTGGCGCACACGATCAGCAGCACCACTGCACAGACCGCCATTAGGACCCGCAACGGACCCAGCATGGTCGCTTGTGCACCGAAGTGGCCTTGCCACAGCGGTAATAGCGTCGCGCTGATGCCTTGGTTCGTGGCGGGTTCAATGCGAGCGATTTGGTGTGCAAGAGCTGCCACTTCGGCTCGCGCCTGCTCGATGGTCACGCCCTTCTTCATCCGGGCCACGCCCAGCAGGATGCGCGACTGGCGATCGCGAACCATCCAATCCGGTATCGCGTTGAGCTGGGACGCCATCATGACGGGTATCCATATTTCGAAACCGATTCCCGTGATAGTGCCGATGAAATGCTCGGGAGCGACACCCACAATGGTAAGTTCCTGCCGATTCACTCGAATCCTTTGACCGGCCACGCCGGGGTCCCGGTGGAAGCGCCGGTTCCAAAGGCCGTAGCTGATAACGGCTACTGGATACCCGCCTTGCGTGTCGCCGTATTCGTTGGGTGAGAACACCCGGCCGAGCAGCGGCTTCACACCCAAAACCTGGAAGTAATTTCCGGTAACGAACTCGCCCCAAACTCGTTCGGAATGATCTGCGTCGCCGATGCTCAGCGGCGTGGGCGACGCTCCGGCCAGGCCGTCCAGCAGAGTGAGGTGGTCACGATAATCGCGGTAGTCGGGGTAGGAGGTTGTAATTGCGTCCCCATTGGCTCTCACGCTTTCAAACGCCACCACTTCAGCGCTGTTTGTAATACCTGGAAGCGGCCGCAGCAAGATGGAGTCGATCCAGCTGAAAACAGTAGTGTTGGCAGCAATGCCGATGGCCAGGGTGAGAACCGCAGCGAAGGTCAGACCCGGGCTTTTGAGGGCCATTCGAGCGCCATATCGAAGGTCCTCGAACAGGCTGGTCACACGTGTCCTTTAGGATGAATCGGCAATCGTAATGCCAGGTTGAAATCGTTCGGGTCTTACTGGGTGGCAGCCGGTTTCGGCATGGTGACGGTCACGGTGACTTCAATCGTGATGGGATCGGCCCGCCAAGCCGAGACGATGACCGTGGTGTGGTGGACGCCAGGGGCTAGCTTGAGTGGAATGGCCGTCACGGTAGCGCGATCACCTATGAACGCCGAGCCTGCCTCAGGCGTGGTCCCTTCCGCTTGGCGCATCGTGATCCAGGAACTATCGGGCGTCGATAATGCATAAGCGAGCCCCGGCCACGTGCTGGATATGAGCACGGTCTGACCCACTGGCTGGCTGTCAGGCGAAACCGTAAACTCGATTCGATCTGGAATTGCCCGCAGTATCGGACGCCCGGTTACCAGCAGCTCAAATGCCCGACTGGTGGATGCGCACATATTGCGGGCGCCGATCCAAAATCGAAAGATGCCCATTTCCATTGGAACGCCGGCGAGTCCTGCTTCAGTGATGCGCAATCCACGTGGCAAGGATCCGGCAGCCAGAAACAGGCCAACGTTCCCGCTGGGACAAAGGCCGTCTACGCTGGTGCGAATGTCGGCGCTATACACCACGCCTTGGATGGCGCGCGGAAGGTCCACGGACTCGATCTCGATTACGCCCGCAGCCAACATCGGCTTCGAAAGCAATGCAATCCAAATCAACAGCGGGGAGAGGCGGCGGATTGGTTTCGTGGAAAGAGGCATTTCAATACGTGGCGTTCGGCACAAAGGTCCCCGGCGAAAGGACGGTTTCGTAGACCATGCCGAGATGTGGAATCAGGGGGCTGCGTGCTCGCGTCGCGGCTCCAACACCAGTTTTTCCTTTGTAGAGTCCCCACAAGACCGACGTAGAGCGATAGTAAGGCGCGTGCGCGGAAATGGCGAGATCGGCGGACTTTGGCCTGAACAACATTATTCTGGGTCTCCCATCCGCCGTGGGGCTCCCATCCGAAGTCGGCGCTGCGATAGCCGGCATAGCTAGTGGCTCGCCATCGCCCCCGGTTGCGACGGCTCCGGGCGAATTCAGCATGACCCGAATGATTCGCTCGTTGATGCCTTGTTTGGCCAGACTGGTTAGCCCGGTTACGCCGGTGTCGAACTGCGTCCTGCTATTCAAGATGAGTTCGATCAGGAAATCTTCATTGAACCCGGCCGCGGCCAGAGTAACGATAGCCCGATTCGTCAGCACTTCGCGCGTTTGAACGATGGATTGTGCACTAGCCGAAGGTCCCAGTGCTAACAGGGCGATTGCAAGGAATCCTTTGTGTAATTGCATCGAGCAAGCCTCACATTCCATATCGGACGCAAGGCGCTGGGGAACGGATAATTCCTGCTTAGCGTCCTCTAAATTAAACTTCCTGGCTGCGGTCGAAAGGACCGGCCGGTCCGTCGAGGCCACGTGCCCTCAACCCATGAGGGAGGGCTAAGGCGATTAAGGCCAGAACCTTAGGGCAACACTCGATACTTGCTCGGACCCTTCCAGCCGTTTGTTTGGTTTGAGCCACAGGTGTCTGTATGTGGCAAAGGAAAGCAAAAGGTTATCGCAATGAAGAGAAACATGGTTCCCTTGCTTGGGATTGCATTCGTGGCCGCCATTGTTGCAACCGGAGTAGTCTACGGGCTGTTCGGCGGCCGGCTTCGGGCCAAGGCGCCGGAGCTCACGGGGCAATCCATCGTGGTGGCGGCTAGAGATCTTGACCGCGGATCAGTGATCAAGGCGGATGATCTCCAGGTGTCCCAAGTGAAGGGAGCGCTGAGAGGTTCCTATTCAAAGGTGGATGACGCGGTGGGAGCAACGCTGTTAGAGGCAGTGCAAAAGAACGAGCCATTGCTCGAGGGCCGCGTTGCGTCGCTCGATCCAAAAGGGACGGGAGCGGGCGGCGGAATAGCCGCGGGGATGCGTGCGGTTTCGATTCGAGTGGCTGAGTCCTCCGGTGTGATGGGCCTGCTGCACGCGGGCTCCCGAGTGGATCTGCAGGCCGCGTCGGAAAGAAATGGACCCGCGGAACTTCGAACCATTCTTCAGAACGTGGAGGTACTGCGCGTCAATCCGCAACTCGAACCAGTCGCCAATAGCCGTTTTCCGGTCCCGGTTGCCACCATGCTGGTGCCGGCGCAGTATGCCGATATCGTCGCTCTGGCGGACACCGGGGCACGCCTCCGCATCACGCTCAGAAATCCGCTGGATGAAGCCACGGCGCCGCGGCATGCGCTTGGATTGGCCTCGGTGTTCAACAGCGTCGCGGTTTCCGAGCCGCAGCGGGCACAGCGGGCACAGACAGAGGCCCCCGCAAATATTCCGGTAGAGCACGCTATGGAATTAAACGTTCAAGTGTTGGGAGCCAGCGCCGCCGCACTCGGCCAACTGGATTCGAAACTGGCTGCACCCTCCGTGCATGACTCGATGCGTGTAGCAGCGTTCCGTACCGATACCAATGCGGACGAACTGGTAAGAAAACTGGAACAGGCCAAGGAGCTGGAGGTGGTCTCCTCCTCATCGCTGACCGCGAGCTTAGGCCGGCCGGTGAGCGTACGGGCCGCCGCAGCGCCTTACCGCCTTCGCGTCCAGTTCTCGCCGGCAGCCGGCGCGCTTGGAAAGGTCAGCCTTCGGGTACAACCGGAGGTGAGCGTCCGGAACGGCTCAGGTGTCGAGACGCGCCGCTACGACGCCGATTTGCCGGATGGCTCCAGCTTCCTGGTAAGAGGTCTGCTGCAGGATCCAAACAATCCCGAAATTCTGGCGCGGCTCTTTCCAGGACATTCCTGGAGTGGGCGCGAACTGGTTATCTACGTAACCGCGCGGTCCCTTGGCCAGGCTCCGTCGTCCGCGGTTGCGCAAACCGGCCGGGGGCAGTAGGTGGCGCTAACTGCAATCTTGGTGTTCCTCATCACCTTTCTCGCGGCTGGTCTGGCCGTTTTGATTGGCTGGTTCGCGCTGCAGCGCATGGGCGCCGAGGCGTTGGCCGAGGATGTCTCCGAGCACCTGCTGGATGAAAGCCCCCGCGTGCTGAAGGATGAATCGCTCAGCTCCATATCGATCTGGGCAAAGCTGCTGGAGCGGTCGGACTTGATACATATCATGCGGCGGCATTTGCAGCAGGCGGACCTCGGCTGGTCCGTGGGACGAGTGACGATGTTGATGCTGCTGGCGGGGAGCATAGCGCTCGCCATCGCAATGCGGGAGGACCGGATTCCCGGAATTGTCGCAGTCGTGATCGCGGTACTGGTTGGATCGCTGCCCTACTTGTACATTGTGCGCCGCAGGGCGAAACGCTTCCGCCGGTTCGAAGAAAACTTTCCCGATGCACTCGATTCTCTGGCGCGCGCCTTGCGCGCCGGTCATCCATTCGCGGTCGGCATGGATATCGTCGCGCAGGAATGCGAGCCGCCGGTGTCCATCGAGCTTCGCAAGGCTGCAGCCGAGGCAAATCTGGGTTCCTCGTGGGACACGGCGCTGGCCAAATTGTCCGATCGCATACCGCTGCTCGAGGTCAGCATGTTCGCCGCAGCCGTTCAAATGCAGGCTCGCACCGGCGGCAAGTTGAATGAGGTGTTGGCCAAACTGGCGGAGAATATGCGCGAAGCCACTTCACTCCGAGGCGAGGTGCGCGCTCTGGCGGCGTATGGGAAAATGACCGGCGCGGTGCTTACCGTTCTGCCGCTGGTGATCGCCGGCATGATGATGATCGTGAACCCGTCTTATCTGACCATCCTGGTTTATAACCCGTACGGAAAATACCTGATCAGCGGCGCGATTATTTGTCTGGTGCTGGCGCACTTTGTGATTCGAAGAATAGTGGACATCAAGATATGAGCGACCTTTGGCTAGGCGCGGGATTCTTTCTGTTCGTGATGACCGCGGTGGTAACGGCGGGATACTTCGTGATTCGCCGAAACGCGGAACGGGGTGCCGGGATTCCAGCCGGCTTGTCGACCGAACCCGCGCTGCCTGCATCGCGGGCGGTGTTTCTCAACTTGTTCCGCTCTATCGGTGAGACATTTCCGGCCTCCAAGAACGAAAAGAATCCTTACCGCATCCGGCTGGCCTCGGCTGGATACCGCTGGCCGTCCGCGCTGCCGGTTTTTTATGGAATCAAGTGCGGCAGCTCTCTGTTTTTCGCCGTGTTGATGGCCACCGCCACGCTGTTCAATCGCGGCGAGGGAGCTGGAATGCTGCTTCCGCTGATCTGCGGCGCTGGTTTGGGATTCATGGTTCCGGATCGCGTTCTGGATTCGCGCGTGAAGGCGCGCGCGCGCCGCTTACGAAGTGCGATCCCGCCGGCGCTGGACCTGGTGGTGCTGGGGCTCGAAGCAGGCCAATCCCTGGATCAATCGATTGCCGATTCCAGCCGGAGCCTGAAGCGCACCCATCCGGACTTCAGCGCCGAACTGGCCCAGCTTTACCTGGAGTTAAAAACCGGCAGCAGCCGTCCCACTGCGTTCCGAGCCTTCGGCAGCCGCAGCAAGGACCCGGAGTTGCGAAAATTGGCCAATCTGTTTATCGATAGCGACCGGTTCGGCACCAGCCTCGCGCCGGCCTTGCGTTCTCATACCCACTACTTGCGCACGCGCTTTCGTCAGCAGGCCCAGGAAACAGCCAGAAAAGTCGGCGTGAAGCTGATATTCCCGGTCTTCTTTCTGATCTTTCCATCCGTCCTATTAGTCACGCTCGGTCCCGCCTGCATGATGATGTTTCAGCAGTTGAAGACCTTGATGGGCTGAGCACGCCACCCGACACGGCCGGCAGATCGCTCGGGGGGCGGCGAAAAACTGCCTGGGGTTCGGGTAGCATGGTGAGTATGAGGAAAATGGCCGTCATCAGTTTTCTTTCCCCGCTGGTGTTCTTGTCGTTAGCCGCGGACGGACCCTACACGATGGGACCGGCCGGCGGCCCACCCACTGAAGTGGCGCCGGCCATCGCTCAGGCACTACAAAAAGATGGGATCAAGATCTCGAACAACGGAGCTGCCTATTGCGAGATCTGGTTTCGAACACAGAAACCTGCGGGCGCGAAGTCGAGCGAAGAGAATGTGACGCTGCCGCTCATTCCACAAGGGGCTCTGCTGGGCGTAATCCGTTTTGACGGCCAGGGCGCGGATCGCCGCGGCCAGACAATTAAAGCCGGCGTATACACGCTGCGGTATGGCATTATGCCGGTAAACGGGGATCATCAAGGGGCGGCGCCGCAGCGCGATTTTCTGCTTCTTTCGCCGGCCGCCGATGACCGTGATCTGAACTCCACTCCCGGTTTCGACGCCCTGGTGGCCATGAGCCGCAAGGCCTCAGGCACGCCTCATCCCGTGGTGCTCAGCTTTTGGAAATCAGACACGGATACCCCTGGGTTCACCAAACAGGGCGACACAGACTGGGTCTTGCAGACCAAGCTGGGCGATACGCCGATCTCCGTCATACTCGTCGGCGTTGCCTCCTCGTAGTTCTTCAGTTCATCGGTTCTTCGGTTCTTCGGTTCGGTCGCTAGATACACCCTCCTAACTACTCCAGGCGTAGTGTCGCCGAACCGAAGAACCGAGCAACCGAACAACTGAAGAACCTGGCGCTAAAGAACCTGTTTTCTGACCGATAAGGAAATTGACGGAGGCGATGCCAGATTGTGGACGTGCTGATTGTAGATGATTCTGCTGCCATTCGAAAGATTTTGCAGCGCGTGTTGATTCAAGCGCAAGTGCCAGTCGGCACTGTGTATGAGGCCAGTGACGGAGTGGAAGGTCTCGCGACTCTGCGAAAGCAGACCGTAGGCCTGATTCTCTCCGATATCAACATGCCGAACATGGACGGGTTGGAATTCTTGACCAAGGTGAGGGCTGAGCCAGCCTGGCGAGACCTACCCATTTTGATGGTTAGCACCGAGGGGACTCAGGCCAAGGTGCTGGAGGCGGTGGAGCGCGGCGCGTCCGGCTACGTTCGCAAGCCATTTACGGCAGATCAGATCAAAGAGAAACTGGCCGGGTTATTTTAGCAGCGGTCATGAGGACGTGAGGGAACAATGAGCACAGAACAAAACTTGGCATCAGCGATCACATCCGCGGAACTTTCCGATGCGATCAAGGCCGCGACACACGATGTGTTTTTGACGATGTTGGGCGTTGAATTGACACCCGGCGAGGTTTACACCGAGAAAACGGAAGCCGCGCCGGCCTCGGGAGTGGTGTCGCTGATCGGGCTGGCCGGTCCCTGGGTGGGCACAGGAAGCCTGTCCTGCACGGCCAGCTTCGCCTGCCGGATCGCGGGCCAAATGTTGATGACAGAGTATCCGGGGATCTGCGAAGACGTTCTGGACGCCGTGGCGGAGATCACCAACATGATCGTCGGCAACGTGAAAACCACGCTGGAGAATCGCGTCGGCAACATGTTGCTGAGCACGCCCACCGTGATTTACGGGCGCAACTTCCAAACGCGCAGCGCTCGCAACCAGGAATGGACCATAGTGCCGTTCGAGTGGGATGGCGAACGGATGTGCGTTCAGGTGTGTATTGCTCCGAATCCCGACGCGGAATCGAAGACGGTCCGGCCGGGCTTCCCGGTCCCGCACATGCTGAATGTCTAGGAAATTGCCACGACTTGTCATAAGGAGAGAAAAGAAATGAGCACCCTCACGGCGCCCGCGCAAAGCAGTCCCGCCTCCCAGAAGCTGGACCAAAGAGCCGGTAAATACCTGACTTTTGGACTGGGAAACGAAGAGTTTGCGATCCAGGTTCTGCGCGTGCGCGAAATCATGGGCATCCAGGAAATCACGGCGGTGCCACAGACTCCCTCTTACGTAAAAGGAGTGCTGAATCTGCGAGGCAAAGTGATTCCAGTGGTGGATCTTCGCCTGAAGTTTGGCCTCCCGGAACTCGAGTACACGCAGCGCACCTGCATCATCGTCGCGCAAATCGAAAGCCAGAACGGGAAGTTGATGATCGGCATCATCGTGGACGGAGTATCAGAAGTCCTGACGTTGCAAGCCGCGGACATTGAAGACACACCCGATTTCGGTAACGGCGTAGAGACGCCCTACATCTTGGGGATGGCCAAGATCAAGAACAAGGTGAAGATTCTGCTGGATATCAGCATGGTGTTCACCGCACAGGAAGTGCAGCGCCTTGGGGGCGTAACTGGATAAAGGAAACGGACATGCCAACGGATTCGGAAAAACTAGAAACTATCGGCGCGGCGACGCCGGAGAACAGCGCTTCACTAAACCCGTTGGCGGCCGATCCGGAGCTTCTGAGCGACTTCATTCTGGAGTCAAGAGAGCACCTGACTTCGATCGAATTGCAATTGTTGACGCTCGACCAGGAACCCGCCAATGCGGAGGCGATTCACGCTATCTTCCGGGGCTTCCACACCATCAAAGGGATGGCCGGATTCCTGGATCAGGACGCAGTGCGGGATGTGGCGCATGAAGTGGAGACCATTCTCGACCTGGCTCGAAACGGGCAACTCACCATCACGTCGACGGTAATCGATCGGATCCTCGAGAGCAAGGATTACCTCACTCGATGCATGGGGGAACTCGAAACCAGCCTGCAGACCGGAACTCCGGTATCGCCGGCCGCCAACGCCGCGTTGCTCGATGCCATCCGTAGCTTGAGCGCGCCGGGTGGTAGCGGAGAGAAGGCTAGCGCTCTGCCGGCCGCTCCGGTTACCCCAGAACGCGCTTCCCCAGCCGCGTTGCCCGTAGAAACTGTCTCAGCGCCCATCGAACCGGTCGTCTTGGCAACTCAGGGACTGGCGGAACTCGCGCGCGAGGTAGCGCAAGTGCCGGCGGAGGCGCCATCGGAATTAAGCGGAACCCCCGAAAGCGTGGATGGGCCGAAGGCGGGCGCGGCACGGACCACGGGAGCACGATCCATCAAAGTAGATACCACCAAGCTGGACTATCTAGTGGACATGGTCGGCGAAATGGTGATCGCGCAATCGCTGGTGCGGCACGATCCGGACTTGGCGATCGGAGTGAAGCCGCGGCTGGGGCGCAATCTCTCGCAACTGGCCCGGATCACCGATGAAGTACAGCGCACTGCGATGTCCATGCGAATGATTCCGGTGGGCCAACTGTTCCAAAAAACCTCACGCCTGGTCCGCGATCTTTCGCGGAAAGCCGCGAAGCAAGTGGATCTGGAATTATTCGGAGAAGACACCGAGCTCGACCGCAACATCGTCGAGGATCTGGCGGACCCGCTGATGCACATGGTTCGCAACTCAGTGGATCACGGCATCGAGACACCGGAGGAGCGCACGCGAAACGGCAAGCCCGCTACCGCCCGGGTCACGCTGAAAGCCGGCCATCAAGCTGGGCAAATCGTGATTCAAGTCTCTGACGACGGCCGCGGACTGAACCAGGCGAAGATCCTGCGCAAGGCCATCGAGAAGGGCCTGATAAGCGCGGACGCTCAGCTATCGGAAACCGAAATCTTCAACCTGATCTTCCACCCCGGCTTCTCCACCGCCGATCAAATCACCGATGTCTCCGGCCGCGGGGTGGGGATGGATGTGGTGAGGAAGAGCGTGCAGAAGCTCCGCGGACGCATCGATGTAACGTCGCGTCCGGGTGAGGGAACCACATTCCTGTTGAAGCTGCCGCTTACGCTCGCGATCATCGACGGGCTGGTGGTGGGCGTGGGAGGGCAGCGGTACATTGTCCCCATCTTTGCGGTGCGCGAAATGCTCAAGCCGCCGGAAGACTCCATCTCGACGCTGCAGGGCCGTCAGGAGATGGCTATGGTTCGCGGCTCCCTGCTCCCGCTGGTGCGCCTGCATCAGCGATTCGGAGTGAAACCACGATTCGAAAATCCATGGGACAGCCTGCTCATCGTCTCTGAAAGCGGAGGCAGACATTTCTGTTTGATGGTGGATGAACTCATCGGAAAGCAAGAAGTGGTGATCAAGAGCCTCGGCGAGACGATGGCCAACATCGCCGGCGTGGCGGGCGGAGCGATCCTGGGCGACGGACGGGTTGGTTTGATTTTGGACTTGGAGGGGCTGTTTGGAGCGAGCAACAGTGAATGAGACCGTTTATTCGGATAACGCGGGCCTAACGCTCAAGACCAGTGAGTTCCGGCTGATCAGCCAACTCGCCCATGAGAGGTTCGGTCTGGAGCTGAAGGGCGGCAAAGAGGCCCTGGTGACGGCTCGGCTGGGCAAGTGGCTTCGCAAGGGCGGATTCAAGTCCTTTGACGAGTATTATCGGCACGTTCTCGCGGATACGACCGGCGATGCGTTGATTGGTTTAATCGATTCGCTCACCACCAACCACACCAGCTTTCTGCGCGAGAAGGCGCATTTCGAATTCCTGAACCGCGCGGCTGTGGAGGAGTTTCGAGAGATTCGCTCAATCGAGATTTGGAGCGCCGCATGTTCCAGCGGCGAGGAGCCCTACACCATCGCCATGAGCCTCTCGGACACTCTGGCTCGAGCGGGCGAAAAGCGTCGCGACTTCCGGATCCTGGCTACGGACATCTCGACTCGCGTGCTCGGAATCGCAAAACGCGGGGTCTACGAAGCGGAACGCTTCCGCGACCTGCCAGACCACTGGCGGAAAGCGTATCTGCTGCGGGGAGACGGCGAGTGTAAGGGATTCTTCAAGCTCAAGCCGGAGATCGTCAGCCGGATATCTTTCGAGCGGCTCAACCTGATACAACCTTTCCCTCACCGGCGCCTCTTTAACGTGATTTTCTGCAGGAACGTAATGATGTACTTCGACAAAGGAACGCAACAGGATATTGTGAATCGCTTGAGCGCATGCCTGGAACCGGGAGGGTACTTGTTTGTGGGGCACTCGGAATCGCTCACCGGCGTGGAGCATGACTTAAAGTATGTGCGGCCGGCCACCTATCGGAAGGAATCGCCCGGACGCGGATTGCGGGTGCGGTTATGAAGTCGCTGGTGGTGGGTATTTCCGACTGCAAGGTGAGCAACGACCTGGATTCCACATTGGTAACGTATGCGTTGGGATCGTGCATCGCGGTGGCGCTCTACGATCCGGCCACGAAAGTGGGCGGTCTACTGCACTACATGTTGCCGGAGTCGGCTTTGGATGCCCAAAAGGCGCAGCAGAATCCATTCATGTTCGCCGACACGGGCATCAAGGCGCTATTCCAGGCCGTGACGGCTAGCGGGGCCCAGCCGAAGAGAATGGTTGTGCGGCTGGCCGGGGGCGCGGCTGTGCTCGACAGCCAAGGGGTTTTCCAGATTGGCAAGCGCAATTATTTGGCGGCGCGCAAGATTCTTTGGAAGGCCGGCGTTCTGATTTCCGCCGAGGCGGTGGGCGGCGAGGTCTCGCGGACGACTCGGCTGGACCTCGCCACCGGTCGCATGTGGATTCGAGAAGCCGGCGGAATCGAAAAAGAGCTGATTCACAACCAGTCGCCGAAGAAAGCAATTGGGGGGGGCTAAGGGCATGCCGTATTCTGTGATGATCGTGGACGACTCGGCGGTGATGCGAGGATTCATCCGGCGCGTGTTGACGCTGTCCGGTTTCGAAGTCGGCGAGTGTCTGGAAGCCTCGAATGGCGAAGAAGCGCTAGCCGGGCTTGAGGGGCATTCCGTGGACGTTATCCTGACCGATATCAACATGCCCAAAATGAATGGGGAAGAGCTGCTCCGGAGGCTGGAGACCGACTCGCGGCTGCGATCGGTGCCAACGCTGGTGATATCCACCGACGCCACCAAAGCGCGGATTCTCAAAATGCTTTCGCTTGGAGCGCAAGGCTACATGACCAAGCCGTTTTCGCCCGAAGCTTTGCACGAAGAACTGGAACGAGTACTGGGAGAACGAAATGCCTGAACAACTTCAGCAAGCACCCCGGACCTATGCAGCACCGGAATTCGCCGTGACGGTCGTTCGCGTGGCGGCCGAGGTGTTGGAGACGATGTTCTTCGAAGAGGCTGTGCCCACCCCGTGCGAGCATGCCTGGCTTTCCACGGCGGTCTCGGTGCATGTCAGCTTCGAGGGGTCGCATCAAGGAGAGTTTCTGCTCAGTGTTTCACCGGATACGGCGCGATCCATCGCATCCGGGTTCCTTGGACTCGATCCCGAAGAGATGACCGAAACGCAGCCCGGCGAGGTAATCCTGGAGCTAGCGAACATTCTTTGCGGCGCTTTGATGAGCAATCTGTGGCCGGAGTCGGTCCTGTCACTGGACACCCCGGAATTGGCGAGCGCCGAGCACGCTTTTCTGGGGGCCATGCATTGTTGCTTCAGCTTGCCTGACGGCATGGTGGCTGTTTCCATCGGGGTTTGTAGTGGGGATGCATCCGCATAAAGCGAGGCGAACTTGGTTGAAGAACAAAAGAACCCGGACCGAAAAATAAAAGTGCTGATCGTCGACGACTCGGCCATCGTTCGCAAGCTGCTGGCCGAAGCCTTGGCAACCGAAGCAGACATCGAGGTAGTGGGTACGGCGCCAGATCCATTCGTGGCGCGCGACAAAATCCTAAGCCTCCGGCCGGACGTGTTGACCTTGGACATTGAGATGCCCCGCATGGACGGCATCACGTTTCTCAAAAAACTGATGCGGTTCCATCCGATGCCGGTAATAGTAATCAGTTCCCTGGGACAGGCCTCCAGCAAGATCGCACTGGAAGCGCTGCAGTGCGGCGCGGTGGACGTTCTGGCTAAACCAGGCGGGCCCTACTCGGTGGGGGAGCTCAAGCACGATCTGCCGCACAAGGTTCGCGCCGCGGCGCACGCCCGGCTGCAGCACGCGCCGGCGGCGCCATTGGTTGCCGCACCGCCGCCCATTAAAGCGAGCTTTCAACCGGGAAACCCGTCCACCATCATCGCGATTGGCGCATCCACGGGTGGCACGGAGGCCATTCGCGAAGTACTGATGGGACTGCCGGCGGCAAGCCCGGGGATTGTGGTAGTGCAGCACATTCCGCCGGTGTTTTCCACCGCGTTTGCCAATCGCCTGAACGATCTGTGCCGGATTCAAGTCAAGGAAGCCGCCGACGGAGACCGGTTGACGCCGGGGTTGGCGCTGGTGGCGCCCGGCAATTTTCATATGACGCTCCGCAAGCGTGGCAGCGAGTACAGCGTGGCGGTCCAGGACGGACCGCGCGTCTGCTACCAGCGCCCGGCTGTGGATGTCTTGTTCGAATCCGTCGCATCCGCTGCCGGCCGGGACGCGGTCGGCGCTCTTTTGACCGGCATGGGCGCAGACGGAGCCGAGGGACTGCTCAAAATGAAGCGCGCCGGCTCGAAGACAATCGCGCAGGATGAAGCCAGTTGCATTGTGTTCGGAATGCCGCGTGAAGCAATCCGGCTGGGCGCGGTAGATCACGTCCTGCCGCTCAACCGCATCGCGGGCGAGTTAATGGCCCGGAGCGCCGTTCCCGTTTAACACGATCAGCGCGCCGAGCCTGCGCTTCGATACTATCCCGGTTCGATTAGCCATACCAGTACTTCTCCACCGAACAACTAGCTCTTCCGTTCTTGTGGATGCTCGTCCGCTCACGTAGACTACAACGTGAGAATGCTTTCCCGAATTCAGGCTGCCGCCTTGATCATTGCCTCCGCGAGTGTCCTGTGCCTCGCCTCCGACGATCTGAAACCCGCTTGCGATGCCGATACTATCGGTCAGCTTTGGCCAGATGCTGCCAATCACGATTCCAAGCTGCGCAAGAAGTTTTCACGCTGCGGTGAACTGGAAGTCTGCACGCTCGCCAAACACCGCCGCTACCGTTGGGAATCGATAACGGTACGAATCGATCAGTTAGGCGGAGGCTCGTATTTACCGAAGCCGGGCGATTGTGAAGCGCCGCCGGAGTCGACGCCCGAAGATAGTCAAGCTGGGTCCAACCGGGCAAGTTCGCCCACGCGCTAACCGCCGCATGTTTAGAGAGTGTTTACCGAACCGCGACCGTGAGGGAGTCGGTGCCTGTTTAGAAAGCGCTACCGAACCGCGACCGTGAGGGAGTCGGTGCCTGTTTAGAAAGCGCTACCGAACCGCGACCGTGAAGGAGTCGGTGCCGGCGCCGATTTTTTCACGGGGCCTTCTTACGCGCACCGCTACATTCCCGAACACTAGGCCGTTGGGCCCTAGTGGGCTGTCCGCGCACGAAACTTTAGCATCGAAATCCAATGCGTTCCGAGGAGTGCGAACGCGGCAAACAGCGTAGCGCACGCACTTTTTGCGTGCCGCGTCGCCACTCCTGGCGATGCACGGCTGTAGTAAAGATTCAGAACGGACAGCCCACCAGTTGCAGCCCGCACGTAAGTGGGGGACGTTTGTTATCCTTGAATCTTACCTCCCGCGGTCTTCTTTATGCCCAAGCTGACTTACGACACGCCTGGCGGAATCACCGTAACCCGCTCCGAGTCCGGAATTCCGTTTCATAAAGGACTGAAAGGCCTGCTGCATAAGCTGGACCGGTATCGCGGCATTTATCTTTGCTCGGGCTACGAATACCCGGAACGTTATTCGCGCTGGGATGTGGCGTCCATAGCGCCTCCGCTTGAGATCGTCGCGGCCGGCCGCGAGATTCATTTCAATCCGCTCAATCAGCGCGGCGAGGTTCTGAATCAAATCCTCCGTCCGCTGCTCGAACATCATCCCCACTGGGACGAATTTAACATCCAGGGATCCACTCTGCATGGCCGCTTAAGACCGCTCCCCAAACTGTTCCCGGAAGAAGAGCGCAGCAAGCAACCTTCAGCGTTTTCCATTCTTCGCACTTTGATCGACGAATTTCACAGCAAAGACGACCAGCGGCTCGCGCTAGTTGGCGCATTTGGCTACGATTTATTGTTCCAGTTCGATCCCATCGAGCTGAAGCTTCCGCGGGACGGCCACAAAGACCTGCATCTGTTTCTCTGCGACGACATTTACTATATGGATCGCAAGAAGGAGAGGATCGAACGGTACCGCTACGACTTCGCGCGGGGGGAGCTTTCCACGGCGGGCTTGGAACGCACCGGCCGCCCCATCCCTCGGCCCATCCAGCGCCCAAAGCAGGAAATTACTTCCGATCACCGCCCGGAAGAATACATGGCCAAGGTGGAGACCGTGCGGGAAGGCATGCGCCAGGGCGACTATTACGAAGTAGTGCTGCGGCAAACATTCCACGCTAATTTCTCCGGCAGCCCTTCGGAACTTTTTGAGCGGATCCAGCATGCCAGCCCGAGTCCCTATGAGTTTTTCCTGCAACTCGGTGACGAACAACTTGTCGGAGCGTCCCCCGAGATGTTCGTGCGCGTGGAGGGCCATCGGGTGGAGACCTGCCCGATTGCGGGAACCGCGCGCCGCACCGGCGATCCGCTGCGCGATGCCGATAGCATCCGCGAGCTTTTGAATTCCACCAAAGAAGAGTCCGAGCTGACCATGTGCAGCGACGTGGACCGTAACGACAAATCGCGAGTCTCCATACCCGGGTCGGTAAGGGTAATCGGACGCCGATTGATTGAATCCTACGCCGGTGTGTTTCATACGGTCGACCATGTGGAAGGGACGCTCCAACCGGGCTTCGATTCGCTCGATGCTTTCCTCACGCACATGTGGGCAGTAACCGTAATTGGCGCGCCCAAGAAGGCGGCCGCGCAGGCCATCGAGAATCTGGAAAAAGACGCGCGGGGCTGGTACGGAGGCGCCGTAGGGATGCTGTCGATGAATGGCGACATCAACACCGGCATCCTGATTCGGACCATCCATCTGCACGAGGGAAGAGCGCGATATGGAGTAGGCGCCACACTACTATACGATTCCGTTCCAGCGCTCGAGGAAGAAGAAACGCGCCTGAAAGCCACCGGATTCTTCCGCTGCCTGGCGGAAGGAACTCCGCCCGTCGCTGCGCTTGAGCCTGCGCGTTCGAAGGCGGGTGACGGCATCAAGTTACTGTTGGTGGATAACGACGACTGCTTCATCCACACGCTGGCTAACTATGCGCGGCAGACCGGCGCCGAGGTGGCCACTTACCGCTCCGGAATTCCGCCCGAGCTCATTCGCGAAATCGCGCCGCATCTCATCCTGATTTCGCCGGGCCCGAAGCGTCCGTCCGACTTCGGCGTGCCGGAACTGGTGAAGTATGCCGCGCACGCTGGCATTCCGGTGTTTGGAGTCTGCCTGGGCCTGCAAGGAATCGTGGAGGCGTTTGGCGGCGAGTTGGGCGTGCTGGATTATCCCATGCACGGTAAGCCATCGCTCGTGATCCATCAGAATAAGGGCGTCTTTGAGGGCCTGCCTCAGCGCTTCAAGGTTGGCCGTTATCACTCCCTGTTCGCTCGAAAAGAGACGTTCCCGGCTTGTCTTGAAGTAACCGCTGAATCCGAAGACGGCGTGATCATGGGCGTTCGCCACCGTGAGTTGCCGATTGAGGGCGTGCAGTTCCATCCCGAGTCCATTCTGACGCTGGATGGTAATTGCGGGCTGAGACTGATGGAGAATGTGGTGGCGCAGGTTATGAAAAGCTTTGTGGTACGCTAATACAATCAATACGACATAAGAGAAACGCCCGATGCAATTTGATCTTTCCGACATCATATTTCTGGTAGTTGTCTTATCCATCGCAATCCTGCTGATCAACAATGGCGGCGTCGGCGGCCGCCGCGCGCGAGTCCCTGTCTATTGACCTCGAACTCCTGGCAGGCTGAATGCCTGCCCCACATGCTTCCCCAACTGCTGATCCGTACTACTAGACCCGAAGATCATTGCAGCCTGCAACGATTTGTGGGGCGGACCCCCNNCCTGGTCCGCGGCCGACGCCCTCGTCGGCCCGGTTTTGGTTGCGGCTATGCTGCTCTGCGGCGCAGGCGCTTTCGCCTGCGAAACCCACTAAATCGTCCAAATGCCCAGCGCAATTGTTATCGGTGGCGGCTTGGCCGGACTGGCAACAGCCGCCGCGCTAGGTGACGCCGGATTCCAAGTGGAGCTGTTTGAAGCCCGTGGATTCCTGGGCGGGCGCGCTACGTCCTACCCGCTTCCGGGCGACGGCTCCGAGATTATCGACAACTGCCAGCACCTCCTGCTGCGCTGTTGCGTCAACATCATGGATTTCTACAAGCGCCTGGATGTGGTGGACAGGATCCATTTCCATAAGAAGTTTTACTTCATCGAACCTGGCGGCCAGACTTCCGTGCTGTCCGCTGGCCGCCTGCCGGCGCCGTTTCACTTCGCTGGAAGCTTCCGGAAGTTGTCGTTCCTGAGCTTGGGCGACAAGCTCTCGATCGCGCGTGGACTAATAGCCCTGCGGCGGGAGCATGGGAGCCGTCGGGACCTGGACCAAATCACCATGCTCGACTGGCTCCGCGAGAAACGGCAAACTGAAACGGCCATTCGCCGCTTCTGGGGCCAGGTGCTGGTGAGCGCGGTGAACGAAGAGCTGGATCGCATGGCCGCAAGCCATGGATTTCACGTTTTCTGGCTCGGCTTTTTGGCAGCTTCGAATTCGTACCAAATGGGCATTCCGGCCGTCCCGCTCGGCGAACTTTACGCTCCCGAAGCGTGGAAGCGCATGGGTAACGTCCGCTTGAATCTGCGAACTCCGGTGGACCGCGTGGTGGTGGAGAACGGAGCGGTTCGAGCCGTCGAAGCGCTGGGCGAACAGCGCACGGCCGATTACTATATTTCCGCCGTCCCGTTCGAACGCTTGCCGGCTATGGTTCCGGATTTGGGATTCGATGTGAACGGTTGGGAGCATTCGCCGATCACGGGAATTCATTTGTGGTTTGATCGTAGCCTTACACAACTGCCGCATGCCACGCTGCTCGACCGCACCATTCAGTGGATGTTCAACAAATCCGGAGGGCGTTATTTGCAGTTGGTGGTGAGCGCATCCCGCAGTTTAGTCGACATGAGCCGGGCTGATGTGATCGCGCTGGCGGTTCGGGAACTGGCGGAGTTTTTTCCCCGCGCGAGCGAAGCCAAGATCGAGAAGGCGCACGTGGTGAAGGAAGTGCGCGCCACGTTTTCCGCCAAGCCCGGCCTTGAGCAACTGCGGCCTCCGAGCGCGAGTGAAATCCCGAATCTCTTCCTGGCTGGCGATTGGACGCGGTGCGGTTGGCCGGCCACCATGGAGGGCGNNGCGGCGGGTTGTTAACCCGCCTAGCGCCGATTGCCAATCGGCGCGCAGGATGCCATCCTGCCCCACAACCAAACCGAGCGAGTATCATGAGACTATGCGGCGAATGATTCTCTGGCTGGCGCTCGCGCTCCCACTTCTGGCGGAAACGCCCATGACAACTTTGACCATCAAAGTCAAGAACGATTCAGGGAAAGCGGTGGAAGACGCCAGCATCGTGGTGCGATTCATCCGTGGTCATTCTGCGCTGAAACTCGGCAAGGGTATCCGAAGAGAATGGGAACTGCATACCAACCAGGAAGGTATCGCCAAGATCCCGCCCATCCCACAAGGCACCATCCTGATTCAGGTGATTGCCAAGAACTATCAGACCTTCGGTGACAATTTCGATGTCGATACTGAGCAGAAGACCGTCGAGATCAAGCTAAAACCACCGCAGGCGCAGTTCAGCGCGCACTAAGCAACGTTAGCCCGAAACCGACGCGATCGCATCGATTTCGACGCTAACATCCCGAGGCAATCGCGCTGCTTGCACCGTGGACCGTGCCGGCGGGTTCGAGGCGAAGTAGCGGCCATATACCTCGTTCATCTTTGGAAAATCGGCCATGTCCTTCAGGAAAACCGAGACTTTGAGCACGGATTCCATGGAAGCGCCACAGGCCTCCAGCACTGCTTTCAGGTTTTGCAGCACGCGCTCAGTCTGAGCCGCGATGTCGCCCTCCACCAGTTGGCCAGTGACGGGGTCGTTCGGAATCTGCCCGCTCAGATACGCGATGCCGTTTGAAACCACAGCTTGCGAATAAGGGCCGATCGCCTTGGGTGCTTGCTCCGTCGAAATTATTTTTCGCATATTTGTAACGTCCCCACCAGTTCCTTCACGTTGTTCAGTTTCTCTTTCTTTAAGTAGCTATCCAGCTCCCGCGCGATGCGTGCAGGAGACTCGGGATCCCAGAAGTTCGCAGTGCCCACCTGGACCGCGGAGGCTCCCGCGATCAGGAATTCGGCTGCATCTTCGCCGGTGCGAATTCCGCCTAAGCCGATTACCGGGATTCGCACCGCCTGAGAGGCTTGGTATACCAGCCGAAGCGCGATGGGCTTGATGGCCGGACCCGAGAGTCCTCCGAAGCCGGCGCCGATGCGTGGCCGCCGCGTGTGTGCATCGATCGCTAAAGAGACAAATGTGTTCACCAGGCTGATGGCGTCCGCTCCGGCATGTTCGGCCGCCTGCGCCAGCGGCTCGATCCGCGCGACGTTCGGCGAGAGCTTCACGATCAACGGCCGGTGCGCCAGGGGGCGGACCAGGCTCACCAGTTCGCTAACCATGGCGGGATCACTCGAAAACTGGATGCCTCCCTGCTTAGTATTTGGACAGGATACGTTGAGCTCATATCCGGCCAGCCCTTCGGCGTCATCCAATATGCGAATTACCTCCGCGTAATCCTCCGTCGAGTATCCGAACACGTTGGCGAAGATGGCGGTCCGGAACGCGCGCAGCGCCGGCAGCTTATCTCGAACGAACGCACGGGCTCCGATGTTCTGGAGCCCCACGGAATTGATCATTCCGCCTTCAGCTTCCCAAATGCGCGGCGGCGGATTACCCGCGATCGGCTCGCGCGAGAGCCCTTTTACAACGATGCCGCCGATCGCGTTGAGGTCCGCGACTTTTTCGAATTCGATTCCGTACCCGTAGGTCCCCGACGCGGCAATTACCGGATTCTGTAGTTCCACGCCGCAGAGGGTCAACCTGAGGCGACTCATTCGGTCCAAGAATAGCATTGCGGCGTTTCTCGTTTCTGGTTTCTGGTGGCTGGTTCAGTCGCGTTGTCCCCTTGCTGACGCGCGGGGCTACATTTGGAAACATTTGGCCCAACGTTGCGCATGCATTGGTAGCCCCGCACGTTAGTGAGGGGACTGTCCCTTTAAGGTGAAACGCTTATGTCTTAGCGTGGTACTAAAGCCGATGTACGGATATGCCAGTGGCGTCGAAAGACGGCCGGGGCGACACGCGTCCCGGCGTGTTACGCTCGTTAGCCTCGAAATTCTCGATATTTACGGCCACCCTCGTCTTCTGGGTAGTGGTAACGCTCCTCGCTTACAACCTGCGTCAGGACAATTTCGACGTTGGCAAAGGGCTGCTGCTGTGCGTAGTGGTGATTCTGGTTTCCGGAGCCATCTCGCGGTTCACCATCCGCCTGCTGGCGCGCCCTCTGAAATTGCTCCAGGCCGGCATAGCTTCGGTGCGGAACGGGTCTCTGGAACCGATCCAAGTGAGCCGCACCGGCGATGAAATCGAGTTCCTGGGCGAAAGCTTCAACGGCATGATCGAGGCGCTGGCGGCGTCACGCAAGGAAATTCGCGAGCATCAGGAACTCCTGGAACGGCGCATCAAGGAACGTACCGAGCAACTGCAGGAAGCCACCCGTCACGCCCAGGCAGCCAATCAAGCCAAGACGGAGTTTCTCGCTAGCGTGTCGCACCAGTTGCGGACGCCAATGAACGGGATCATCGGCATGCTGGATATCGCGCTCGACAAGCATCTGCCTTCCGAGCAGGTGGAGGAGCTTCAGACCGCGCACCGCTGCGCTTTCTCGCTGCTCTCTTCGCTGAACGATCTCCTGGATCTGTCGAAGATCGAGTCCGGTAAGATGACGCTGGAGAAGGCGCCGTTCGACATAAGAACCGCGGCTGAGGAATGCATCAAGGCTGATCGGCCCAAGGCAGCCAGCAGCACCATCCAGCTTGCGTTAGAAGTGGCGCCGGAAGTGCCGGCCCAGCTTGTAGGCGATTCGCTGCGAATTCGCCAGATCCTCTCCAGCCTGATCGGCAATGCCGTGAAGTTTACCGAACATGGATCGGTAGAGGTGCGGATTGACGGTCACGCTTCCCGCCCGGGCGAGTTCCTGATGCGGATAGCGGTCCGCGATACTGGCACTGGAATTCCAGCCGACCGGCTTCTTTCTGTTTTTGACAACCTCAATCAAGCCGGCGGCGGAACGGATCTCGGCCTTGCGATCACCCAGAAACTGGTGGAGCTGCATGGTGGTGAAATCCACGTCGAAAGCGAATTGGGGTGTGGATCCACTTTCGTTGTGACGCTGCCGTGTGCGATTGCTTCAGGAAAGATTCAGGAGCTGTCGCAGCCAACTTCGGGAAATACTACGCCCGGGCCTGGCCGCCTGCTGGTGGTGGAAGACAATCAGGTAAATCAAAAGGTGGTGACCGCAGTCCTTCGCAAGCGCGGTTTTGTCATCGAGCTGGCCAACGACGGCAGAGAGGCGCTGGCCAAGCTCGAGTCGGGCGGCGATTTTGACCTGATCCTGATGGATGTCCAGATGCCCGGCCTCGACGGATTGGAAGCCACGCGCCTGATCCGCAAGGACCAGCGCTGGAAAGGCCTGCCGATCGTGGCGATGACCGCGCATGCGATGACCGGGGATAAGGAACGGTGCCTCGAGGCGGGCATGAATGGCTACATATCCAAACCCGTTCACCCCTCGCATCTTCTAACAACGGTCGACGAATTCCTGGCGAACCGTTCTCTGGCTTCTTAGTCCAGTGCACAATCACCGACTCCCGCATCTTACCGAGCCGCGAGCGTAAGCGACCGGTTGGCACTATTCTTTCACGACACCACTCCCGGCCGTCTGCTTCACCAGCTCCCAAACCTCCTCCAGGTCCTGCCACTCGGTGGCGACGTTGCCAATCGCCAGCCTAATCACGAACCGGCCGTTCAGCACGGTGTGCGAAAGGAATGCTTTTCCCGATACATTGATCCTTTCGAGCAAAGCGCGATTGTCGTCGTCCGAACCACGATAACGAAAACAGATCAGCGAGAACGGCGTGGGCGCAGCCACCTCAAAATCCGGATGTGAGCGGATGAGATTGGCCAGCTTCTGAGCGTAGGCAATGTGCGACCGGATGATTTTGCAGATCCCCTCGTGCCCGAGATTTCGCATCACAAACCACAACTTCAAGGCCCGAAATCGCCGCCCCAGTTGGACGCCGTAATCCATATAATTCACCGCTCGCGAGTCCTCGCTGGTCTTCAGGTATTCCGGAACCAAAGAGAATGCCCGGCGCAGGATATCAGGGCGGCTGGTATAGAAAACGCTCAGGTCTATCGGAGTGAATAACCACTTGTGTGGATTCACTACCAGCGAGTGAGCGCGCTCCACTCCGTCCAGGATGCCGCGGAGTTCCGGCACAACTGCGGCCGCACCACCGTAAGCCGCGTCCACATGCAACCACGCGCCGTATTCCTCAGCGACATCCGCGATGGCGGGCACGGGATCGATGCTGGAAGTGGAAGTGGTGCCCACAGTAGCTACTACGCAGAACGGCTTCAGGCCGGCCCTCAGATCGGCTTCCATACGCTCCCGCAATACATCCGCTCGCATGCGAAAGCTTTCATCCACAGGAATTTTGCGCACGTTGTCCTGCCCAATGCCGAGCGTGATAGCGCCTTTCTCGATCGAGGAATGAGCGTGCTCGGACGTGTACATCACCAGGCGGCCGCTATTGCCGCGGGTTCGCACTTCCGGATCCGCCATCTCGCGCGCCGCGGCGATGGCGTGCATGCTGCTAATGGACGCAGTGTCGTAGATGATGCCAAAGAATTCTTGCGCGAGGCCCATCCATTGCCGCAGCCAACTGAGTGTCACCTGCTCCAGTTCCGTAAGCGCGGGGCAGCTTTTCCACAGCATTCCATTGACATTGAGCGCCGCGGTCAACATCTCGCCCAGAATGCCCGGAGGCGACCCGGAGATGGCGAAATACGCGAGGAAGCGTGGATGGTTCCAGTGCGTTAGCGCCGGCACTATGGATTGCTCGAAGTCTTCGAGAATCGTATCCATGGACTCGCCGCGTTCGGGAGCCTCAGCCGGCAGCCGATCCACCAGATCGCCCGGCTCCATGGCGGGCAGTACGGGATAGTCCCGGATGTTCTCCAGATAATCCGCCATCCAATCCACTACCTGATGACCGTAGCGTCGAAATTCGTCGTTGGTCATTTGGTTCTCCTCGATTCTCGCAACACCGCCGGCAGCCAGCCCCGAAACCATTCCGCAAACTCCTGGAGCTTGCGGTCGCCTTCCGCGCCCAGCGGCATAGCCAGCGCTCCGCTCTTGAGCTTACGTTGTTTGAGGGCTTCTTTTGCTGCCGTCGGCCACGTGAACAAGTCGGACCAAACCAGAAACTCCATCAACCGGGCCTCCAATTGCTGGCTCCGTTCTTGCTCTCCCGCCATGATGGCTCGATCCAACGCCACCATGAGCTCCGGAAGCGCGGAGGCCACGCCGGACACTGCTCCGTGTGCTCCCGCGCGCCGTTGCTGGACGTAAATGCGCTCCTGACCCGCCAAAAAAGTGAACGGTGTGCCCGCGCATTGCGCCAGAAGCTCAGACAAATACTCCAAGCTTCCGCTCGAGTCTTTGATTCCGCAGAAACGGCCGCTCGTGAGCAACGCGGCGGCTGTCGAACTCGCGATCTCGCTGGTGAAAGCCGGGATGTTGTAAAGGTAAGTCGCGGTAACGCCATCAATGGCGTCGGCGTAGGCCAGGTAGAAGCTACGAATCTCCTCCTGGCTATGCCGGAAGTAATGCGGCGGCATCAGCAGCACGCCTGCCACGCCTGCGCCGGCAGCTTCCCGCGCCAGCTCAACGGCGCCATCCAAAGTGGAATGTGAAACGTTCACCAGCAGCGGGACCCGGCTGCGTTTGGCGGCGAAGTTCACCATGTGCCGGCGATCGTCCAGATCAAAGTGCACGAACTCGCCTGTCGAACCAAGCAGCGCGATTCCATCCACGCCGCTCTCACCCAGAAAATCGATCAATTCAAGCGTGGCGCTAAGATCGATGGAATATTCTTGCTGGCGGCGGGGCGTGATGGCGGCAACAAACACGCCTTGAACGCCGGTGCGCTTGGAAGCGGGGACGGGGGGCAAATTGAATTATATCGGGCCTGCCTTAGTTGGCGAGCTTCGATATGCGGTTCACGGTCCTGAGAACCAGCCGCCGCGGATCTAACATATGCTGCGGTTTGAACTGTTGTTGGGACCAATGGCAGCCGGGCTCAAACTCAACACCCAGGAAATATCCAATCTCCCGATACACGCAATACCGAACTTTGCCCATCAATTCGCCCTTGGGATAATTGATGCGCAAGTCAGTTTGCAAAGGGATGGGCTGATCGAACTGAAGACAGGCTCCCGACAACGAGATATCCTCCAGGTTCGCCACGCCCTTACGGATCTTGCCGCTCTTGTCCTTCCACTGGACATCCACCATGTCCGCACATAACATTCGAGGTTCCACGCGCCTGTCGAACATATACTCTTTATCGACCAATTAAACGGTAAGGATTATGACAGAGCTGGTTACAAAATTGCCCTACATGCAGTAGGGTCTCAGGCAGGATCACCGTACTGTTATAGTACCACTACCCAGCGGGGTATACTGGTTCGGCAACCGATGGCTAAACAGGCCCTGATCATACTTTTCACGGTGTTGGCGTTCGGAATATTAGTTCCCTGGTACAAAGGTTTTACATTCCTCGATCCCAGGATGCTGGCCGCTTACGGCTTGTTAGCTGTTCTGTTCGTGGCGCCTGCCAGTGCGGAAGCCTTTGCCGGCGAACGGGATCTGGCATCCCCGCGCGCCATCCTGGGTAGGCTAATGGTCCTGATCGCTTTCGGATGGGGCATTACGGTGCTGGTGCTTCTCACCGCACTGGCCACGCTTAACCTGTCCTACTGGCATGGCACACTGATTGCGCCGGCGGTGAACCTTTTCGCGGCGATCCTGGTATGCAGTCTCCTGGCTTGCACGGCGGTGGGAACCTTGAGCGCCGTACTAGCTCGCAGTCTTTCCGCCGGAGCGGTAAAAACGATTCTCCGGTTCTCGTTCCTCGGGATTCTGCTGGCATTCGCGTTCAGCTCGCGGCTGCCCGACGCGTGGCAAATCTGGTTGGAAGAACACACCACCCGGCGGGCCATCATTCACCTGGCGTGGGAAGGCTCCATCGTATGCGCTGTGATAGCCGGGCTGCTGATGATTCCGTTGTTGAGAAAACCCGGCAAGGCCTGAAGACACCGGCGATCTTGCTTACGCCATTTGATACCGAACCGGTAGAGCGTGGCGCACGCACTCCTGCGNNACACTCGTGTGAACGCCTGGTGCTTGCGCGAAGATGTATACAAGTGCACACAACATGAATGAGACACTTTCGATACGCATCGATCCGGAGACTAAGAAGCGGTTGAATGCGCTCTCAAAACGCTCAAAGCGTTCGAAGTCCTTTCTTGCTGCTGAAGCCATCGCCGCCTATGTCGACTCCGAAGAATGGCAGCTTGGTGAGGTACAGGCCGGCATAGCCGAGCTGGATCTTGAACAGGAAGTCAGCCACGAGAAGGTGGCGAAATGGCTCACATCCTGGGGAAAACCAGGTGAGACAAAAACCCCGCGATGAAGGTCGTATGCTCCCGCCGCGCGTTGCGTCACTTGGTATACATTAGACAGCGCATCGAAAAGGACTCCGAGCAGAACGCAGCTCTTGTCGCCAGCCGCATTCTCAAGGCCGTCGAGCTTCTTCAAAGTCATCCGGAAATTGGCAGGACGGGCCGCGTAGTCGGAACGCGCGAGCTCTTCGTGCCTGAAACTCCCTACGTCATCCCATACCGGGTCCGGCGACAGCGGCTGGAACTAATTGCTGTCTTCCATGGACGGCAGAAGTGGCCGCACAAACTGTAGGCCTCCCAGGCGGCCCGCGTGCTGCAAGAAGTCGGGCATGCTAGAAGGGTGACCAGCGCAATCGCGAGAGGCGTGGCAGTCCAGCTTAAGGGTGTGCGGCGAGTGTTTGATAGCAATCACGTCGTAATCGACCGTATGGACTTGGACGTCGATGCCGGCGAATTCCTCGCCGTGCTGGGACCTTCCGGTTGCGGGAAATCGACATTGTTGCGTATGATCGCGCGGCTCTCGGAACCCGACTCCGGCCAGATCCGCTTCGAGCCGAACGGCGCGCGCTTTGAGACCTCCTTCGTATTCCAGGACGCGCACTTGTTGCCGTGGCGCAACGTGCTGGCCAATGCCGCATTGCCGCTGGAATTGATGGGCGAGGCGAAATCCAAGCGTGATGAAAAGGCCCGCGCCGTCCTGGAGCAGGTGGGATTGCTCGAAGCTCTGGATCGCTATCCGGCTGAGTTATCCGGCGGAATGCGGATGCGTGTATCGCTGGCGCGGGCGCTGGTCACCGAGCCGCGGCTGCTGCTTCTGGACGAGCCCTTCGCGGCGCTGGATGAAATCACGCGCTTCCATCTGGACGTGCAGCTTCGCGAACTATGGCAGCGCCGCGGCATGACGGTGATCTTCGTGACGCACTCCGTGTCCGAGGCCGCCTTTTTGGCTAACCGGGCCGTCGTGCTCGCGCGAAGCGGCGGAGCCATCAAGCTGGACCGCAGATTGGAATTGCCCACTGTTCGCAACAACGAACTGCGCGCCGATCTTAGACTTGGGCAAGAAATGCGGCTCTTGCTCGGAGCGATTGAAAAATGAAAGCGATGGACGAATGAAGAAGACCTTGCTCCCGCCGCTCATTCCTTTCGTGCTTCTTACTGTGATAGCCGAGTTCCTGGTGCGCGCAGGCTTCGTCCGCGCTTACCTGGTTCCGGCGCCTTCCGCGGTTTTCCGCGCCATGATCGACAGCCGCGTGGAGTTGCTTCAGGCTCTGTTCGCCACCTCGGCAGGTTCCCTAGTGGGCTTTGTCATGAGCGCGCTGACCGGGATCGCCATCGCAGTGTTGTTGTCCTCCTCGCGCGGCGTCCAAAGAGCGTTTTATCCCTACGCGATTTTCTTCCAGACTGTGCCCCTCATCGCGGTTGCGCCCCTGCTGGTGATCTGGTTCGGATTCGGCATCCAGACCGTAATCGCCTCGGCCTTTGTGGCATCCGTGTTTCCCGTGATCGCCAACACTCTGAGCGGAATTCTTTCCACCGACCCGCCCTTGCGCGATTTGTTCAAGCTCTACGGTGCATCGCCGCTGGTCACGCTGTTCAAGTTGCGCCTTCCCGCGGCACTGCCGCAGGTGTTTACCGGACTTCGCGTATCCGCCGGGCTCGCGGTGATCGGCGCCATCGTGGGCGAATTTATCGCCGGTGGAGGACTCGGCTCTGTAGTGGAGACCGCCCGCACCCAACAGCGCATCGATAAGGTATTCGCCGCGGTCCTGCTGGCAAGTCTGCTGGGTCTAGCTCTGTTCGGCTTCATCAATCTGCTAAGCCACCTGACCCTCCGCCGTTGGCACGCATCCGAACAAGCCCAGTGAATCCTTGCTACTAGTTTTGCAGGAAATGTACTACTAGACCTGAAAATTTTTGCAGCCTGATTTGTGGGGCGGACCCCCTGGTCCGCGGCCGACGCCCACGTCGGCCCGGTTTTGGTTGCGGCTATGCTGCTCTGTGGGGCAGGCGCTTCCGCCTGCCAACCCATACGACAATCATAAGAATGATCTCACCCAACCGGCTGCATCGGCGCGCCTTCCTGAAAACAGCACCCGCGCTAGGGCTCTTGACCGCCTGCACCAAGTCGGCCACGATAAAGCTGGCCCTGAACTGGAAACCCGAACCCGAATTCGGCGGCTTCTACGCCGCGCCATATTCGAAGTATGGCCTCGCGGTGGACATTCTCCCCGGCGGCTCCGGGACTCCGACCGTACAAATGGTCGGCGCGGGCTCCGTGGATTTTGGAATTGTTTCCGCCGATGAAATCATCCTCGCAAGAAGCCACGGCAACGATGTCGTGGCGCTGTTCGCGGTATTTCAGGACAGTCCTACCGGGATCATGGCGCATGCATCGCGAAACTTACAAAGCATCGGCGACGTTCTGAAAGACGGCACCCTAGCAATCGAAAGCGGCCTGCCCTTCGCCCGCTTGCTGAAACGCAAGTTCGGATTCAGCCACGTGAAAATAGTGCCCTCGCCCGGCGGAGACATCACTTCCTTCCTGCATGATGAAAAGTTCTCCCAACAGTGTTACCTCACCTCAGAACCGATCGCCGCGCGCCGAAAAGGAGCATCGGTCAAAGTGTTCGCCGTCTCCGAAATCGGCTATGACCCATATACGACGGTGCTGGCCGTAAGCGGCGAATCGTTACGCAAGAATCCAGATCGAGCGAAGGCCATGGTCACGGCGGTTCGGGAAGGCTGGCAATCCTACCTGGCCGACCCCAAAGCAGTCAACCAACAGATGCACCAGTTGAATCCAAGCATGGACCTGGACACATTCGCCGAAGTCGCCGAGGCCCAGAAACCATTCATCGAGACGGACGCCACGCGCCGCAACGGCCTAGGAACAATGTCTCGCGAACGTTGGGAAACTCTAATCGCCCAGTTCAAAGATCTAGGCGACATCACACAAACAATCCCGGCCGAAGAATGCTTCCGGCTGCTGTAACGAGAGTTGATGAGAGCGCCCTGCGCCGGCGCCAGTTCAGTTGGGCAGACCAAGAAACTCTGGATGCCCGGACAAGCCGACCCGGAAGTGAACCGCCGTGAAGGCGGAGCCAGGCAGCTTCGGTCTGGCGCTTCGGCAGGCATTTTCCGCCTCGATTACTGGACACTGGCCGACTTGAACGAAGCCGAAG
>PMUN01000117.1 GCA_003166875.1 Bryobacterales bacterium
CCAGGGGGTCCGCCCCACCAGCGTGTGCGCTACAACGTCTTCAACCCGCCTTTGCTATCTACCCACGCTCCCTTCCGATCGCGGCTCGGTCTTGCCAACCTATTCCAGATACTTCTGCAAATCCGGATGCAACTGCAGTTGAATGGCGGCATCGTTCAGATTGTCGCGATCGATCAGCCGCGGCGCCAGGTCTGTAATTTTCGTCACCGGCTGACCCTGCAAATGTTTCACCGCGGTTAGCACCGCCTGATATCCCATCTGGAACGGGTCTTGAATCACCAGCGAATCCACTAACCCGGATTGAAGATCGTCCAGCAGCGTCGGGCTCCAGTCGAACCCCACCAGCTTCACCTTGTGTTGCCGGCTGCGTAGCGCCTGGGCGGCGCCGATGGTTGTTGACTCGTTCGACGAAAAGATTCCATCCACATCCGGATGCGCGGTAAGCATGTTCTCGGTGACCAGCAGGGATTGAGAGACCAAGGCCATGCCGTAACGTTTATCCAGAATCTGGATGGCCGGAAACTTCTGGTGGATGATATCCTCAAACCCCTTCTCGCGCGCTTCGGTGGACGCGGCGCCGGGCTTTACCGCTACCATCACTACAGTGCCTTTGCCATCCAGAACCTTCCCCATCCGTTCGGCGGCGATTTGGCCGGCTTTGTAATTATCGGTAGCCACTTGCGCGACAAAACGATCCGTATCGATACCCGAATCGAAAATGATTACCGGAACTTTGCGATCCGCGGCGCGATGGACCACGCTCACCAGGGCCTGCCGATCGATTGGCGCAAGCGCGATAGCATCCACGCGACGGCTGAGCATCGCATCCACTTTTTGAAGCTGCGCACCGTAGTCGGTTTCGGTCGCAGGACCGTCCCAGGCCACGTCCACATTATTCTCCCGAGCGGCCTTCACCGCCCCGGCGTGCACGGACTGCCAGAAAATATCGGAATTCCCTTTCGGGATAACAGCGATAACCTTCTTATGTTCGCGATTGCAGCCGGTGGCGAGAAGCGCCAGTAAACCAACAGCAGCCAGGCGCTTTCTCACTCCGAGAATCCTATTTCTTCACGTAGCCCTGAACGAAAATCGCTTTGTATCCGCCGACCGAGGCCTCTGTTCCAGTAACCTCGATGATCTTGGCGAAATTGTCAATTGCAGCTTGGCGAAATGTAGTCTGTCCGTCACGCCGGGGATCGTGCTCTTCTTCCATCAGCATGTAGACCTCGCCGCTCTTAGTCAGCAGTCCGATCGGCTGGCTGTTCTGAAGGCACTTGGTGCCGCACGCTTTGTGCTTCTCGCCATGCTTGCCGAGCTGGAGATAGCACGACAGATCGATAATCTCCCCGACCTCGGTAACAACTTTACCCGTCTGCGGTTTCTTGTCGACGCCCGCGGCGATAGTAGTTGCGGTCCAAGCCTCAGCCGGTTTTTCCCCCAGAGTCCCAGCGGGCTTATCATAAGTGCCTGCGTCGGCCGCTACCGCCATTTCGGGATGCAGGATAGCGCCGTTCAGGCCGGATGCAACCGTGATAGCAGCAACCGAGCACAGAATCATCTTGGTCAACTTCAACATGTTTCCTCCCTATTGTCTTTTGATATTGATCAACCGCGCACGCTGGCCGCGGGAATTTTCAGCAGCAAATCTTCCATCTCGGCGCGGCTCTCGCTTCCGATGGTAAAACAATCCACGCAATCCAACGACAATGCGAATTGCAAACTCTCGTCCACGCGGTTGCGCAACGCCCCGGCCCCTAGAATTTTCATCCCGATGACGCCTTTCCCAGCGGCCTTCATTTGCTTGAGAACGGAGATCACCGTAGCGGGGTCCGAATCCATCTGCGCTTGCGCGGGATTGATACGCGCCAGATCCACTTCCACCCACGGATTTCGCGCAGCGGCCTTGAGAGCGCCCAGGGTGTGGCAGGAAGTGCCATGCGTGCGTACGATTCCCTTTTCCTGCGCCTCCGAGATTACGGCCATGGCGCCTTTCTTGCGATCGGGCCAGTCGTCATCCATCATGCAGTGCAGCAGCAGAATGTCGATGTAGTCGGTACCGAGCTCTCGCCGGAAGCGGTCCAGATCAGCGCGCATTTCCTTTTCAGTTGACGCGTGCGTTTTACTCAAGATCGTGACGCGCTCGCGCTTGACCCGTTTCAGTGCTTCTTTGACGTGAGGGTGCGTTCCGTATTGATCGGCGGAATCCCAAAAAGTGACCCCTTGATCGTAGGCGGCATCGAACAGATTCGCAAGCCCCGCCATGCCGAGCTTGCGAGTTTGGTTGGAACTGCCACCCACGCCATCGGTGCCGGTGCCCATGGCCAGCCGGCTCAGCTCCACGCCGCGTGGTCCCAGCTTTATGCGGTCTGTGGCGTATTTCTTGGTTCCATTTGCGAAGAGGTGGTAGGGAAACGAGTGCAGGGCGATGGTGCCGGCCGCTGCATTGCGAAGGAAGTTGCGCCGATTCATGGGTGCCTCCATGCTACTGCAAAATTACCACATGCTGTGGCTGGTTGCTGGTGACTGGTGACTGATGCGACGACCGGTCGCTTACGCTCGCGGCTCGGAAAGATGCCTCAGGTTTAGAGAGTGTTACCGAACCGCGACCGTAAGGGAGTCGGTGCCTGCGCAGATTTTTTCGCGGGTCTTACGCCGTGACCTAACGTTCGATTGCCACGGAGGTCCTGCTAATCGATGCTTTGGAGGAATGACTCTCAGTTGGTCTATTCATGCCACGCGAGGTCCCCACCTATAGATTCGCCGTATGCATTCGGGCCTGCCAAGCAATTCGAAGGTCAGACTATGGCCATGCCACCGTCAGGCCGATTCCTTCGCCTAAGCAGCCCCAACCCTCCTGGCCGCGTCCTTGCCGCTGGTTATTCTAACCCTGACGAAGTACGGGTTCTCCTGCGGACGCCTAGTGCACACCGCAGTAGAGCGCTGTAGCACGCGACAATAGGACTTTGGCGGGACCACGATGGTAGGCTCTAGCGCCATTGCATCCAGGAATGCTATGCGCTCCGGGATGTACACCTCGGGATGTTTTTGCAGCTGCTCTAGTTCGTATCGGTTATTCTGTTGAAGAATGCGTGCCTGTTCTTTCAGATAACGGTCTACCTCGGTACGCTCCCGGCTTTGGTTGGCACTCTGTTGCGAGATTAGGAGCTGCACGCGATCGGAGTCCCGTATTAACCGCACCTCCCCTCGATCCCGCGTGATGGCCCGATAGTCGGGATCGAAGAGCTGGCAACCCGCCGACGCCCAGCTCAGCACCATCGCGGAGCACAGCGTGCACTGCCGAAGAAGGCGCACGTTGCTGCGGCGATTTGGCGCCGGCGGAGCCGGAACCGGCAAACCCAGCCAGGTTACCACCGTGTACACCATACTCTCCGGTTCGTGTTCTCATTATGTAGACCATAGTCTAAGCAAAGCGACAAAATGGTATTGGGGCGCAAGCATGTCTCGAATTCATCACTATCAAACAACAACCACCTGGACGGGCAATCTGGGTTCCGGCACCAGTGAATACAAGGCGTACAGCCGCAATCATGAAATCACGGGGCCGAAGAAAGCCGCAGCTATTCAAGGCTCTTCCGATGCGCTCTTCCGTGGCGATCCGGCCCGCTACAGTCCAGAGGACCTGCTGGTGGGCGCGCTATCGGCGTGCCACATGCTCTGGGTGCTGCACCTCTGCGTTGCCGCCGGGATTGTTGTAACTGATTACTCCGACGAAGCCGCCGGCGAAATGGTGGAACACGCCGACGGTTCCGGCGAATTCACTTCGGTCACGCTTAATCCAAGGATGACCATCACGGATGAATCGCGCATTGAAGACGCACTGGCCGTTCATCACAAGGCGCACGAGGTTTGCTTTGTGGCCCGGTCGGTGAATTTTCAGGTGATGCACAAACCTGTGGTTGTGGCGGGTTTTCACCCAAATGTGGGTGCGTGAAACTGGTCACTCGGCGCGATCGATCAGCCATTCCAGCCATTGCAACTATTTGATCCATTTCACAATCCCACCACCGTCGGATTCGGCACGTCCCGTGCAATTTCGCTCAAGATTCGTCAGTTCGTCCGAAGCACACCGGAATACGGCGCGCAGCGCTTCCGAGCGATGAGGGTCACGTTGCACGCCGTGTTCGCGGTGTGTCTTTAAATGAAAGCGATCTGCGGACACCCCACTCGGTAAGCAGCGGCATGAAACACAAGGACGGCAACTTCATTGTCACCGCCGAAATTCCCGGAATTCCCAAAGAGGAAGTGAAGGTCTCGGTGATTGACGAAGCGCTGGTGATCGAAGGCGAGAAGAAGCTAATGAAGGAGAAAAAGGAGGAGGGCTTCTTCCGAACCGAGCGCAGCTATGGCAAGTTCTACCGCTCCATTCCGCTCCCCAAGGGCGCGAAAGCGGACCTGATCAAGGCCGAGCTGAACAACGGAGTGCTCGAAGTGGTGATCCCGGTGCCAGAGATGAAACCGGCTCTTCGTAACATTCCGATCCAAGCGGTGAAGTAAGACCGAAGTAGGGCAAGCCTCCGGCTTGCCAAATTTTGGGGGTGCGAAGGCATCCCCTTTTTTCTTGGTGCTCAGCGTGCACTGAACTTGATCGGAAGAAAGGAGCTCACCATGATTTCCTTCCCGCGCATCCTCTTCCCCGTCGATCTCTCGCAACAAAGCCATGCGGCGGCTCCGTTCGTGAAGGCGCTAGCCAACCGCTTTCACTCCGACATCACGCTGCTGCACGTAGTGGAAGTTCCTCCAGCCTGGTACGGAGCCAGCGGAGAAGCCGCGTTCGGCGCCTGGGTAGACATGCCCGAATTGGTGGAGGCTCGGCGCAACGAATTGGCGGCCTTCCGGACGGAAGAGTTCGAAGAGGTCTCCGTTCAGCCTTGCATCCAATCCGGAGATGCGGCCGCGATCATCGCTCGCGTAGCGCACCAAAAGAACATCAGTTTGATCATGATGCCCACGCACGGCTACGGGCCTGTCCGAGGCCTGTTGATGGGTTCCGTGACGGCCAAGGTCCTGCATGATGCCGAGTGTCCGGTGTGGACGGCCACGCATCCTGGAGACATGGCCGTGCGGCCGGAAAGGGAGTGGCGCCAGATCCTGTGCGCCATCCGCGCGGAGGCAGCCAAGGACATTCCCCTGCTCCACTGGGCTGCGCAGTTTGCGAGCGAACAACGCGCTTGCCTCCGGCTGGTACATGCCGTATCAGGCTTCGAAGAAGAACAGTTCAATTGCACCGAGGATCCGCTGCGCGATTTCGTTTTCAACGTCGCACGGGAGCGGATCGCGAAGTTGCAAGAGCAGGCTGGCACCAGCCTGAACGTTTCGGTGGAGGCTGGCCGCACCGGTCATGTAGTGCGAGAGCTGGCTCTTCGCGAACAGGCGGATTTGGTGGTGATCGGCCGTGGCGTCATCCAAAAACCGCTAGGCCGTCTGCGCAGCAACGCCTACGCAATCGTTCGCGACGCCCCGTGTCCCGTGATCAGCGTATGATAACGCCTCACTGCGCTAGCGCTTGCTCGGCGGTTATTCGGTTCTTCGGTTCATCGGTTCCGGGAACCACATGCGCTTAGAGCGAACGGGCCGGTTGGACGAACCGAAGAACTGAGGAACCGAAGAACTGAAGAACCGAACGGCGAAGCCGGTCGCCTATGATAACGTGGATGTTGTCTTCCGATCTTGAAATCGCGCAGGCTTCGACCCCGATTCCGATAGACGAGATCGCCACGCGAGCCGGTATCCTTCCGGATGAGCTCGAACTGTACGGAAGGTCCAAGGCGAAGGTGCATTTGTCCATCGCGAATCGGCTCAAGAATGCTCCAAATGGCAACTACATTGTCGTGACCGCGATCACGCCCACGCCGCTGGGCGAGGGCAAAACCACCACCACGGTGGGGCTCAGCCAGGCGCTTGGAGCGCACCTGGGCAAGAATGTATTTACTTGCATTCGCCAGCCCAGCCAAGGTCCCACGTTCGGTATCAAAGGCGGCGCGGCCGGTGGCGGCTACAGCCAGATTATTCCCATGGAGGATTTCAATCTCCACCTGACCGGCGATATTCACGCCATCACCGCCGCGAACAATCTTCTCGCTGCCGCCATTGACACGCGAATCTTCCACGAACACAGTCAGACTGATGAGGCGCTCTTCAACCGGCTCTGCCCGCCGTCGAAAGACGGCAGCCGGCGATTCTCTCCCGTGATGCTGCGCCGCCTGCGCAATCTGGGGATTTCGAAGGCCGATCCCAACCAACTCACCACCGAAGAGCGCAGCCGCTTCGCGCGCCTCGATATTGACCCGGACAGCATCACCTGGCGCCGTGTCATGGATACCTGCGACCGCATGCTGCGCCAGATCACCATCGGCCAAGGTCCGGAAGAAAAGGGCCGGACGCGCGTCACTGGCTTCGACATCACGGTGGCCAGTGAGATCATGGCGGTTCTGGCGCTCACCACGGATCTCGCCGATATGCGGGATCGCCTGGGCCGCATGGTGATTGGCACCAATCGCGCCGGCGCACCCATCACCGCCGATGATCTGGGTGTCGGCGGAGCACTGGCGGTCCTGATGAAGGACGCCATCATGCCCAACCTGATGCAGACGCTGGAAGGCACACCGGCGTTCGTGCATGCCGGCCCATTTGCCAATATCGCTCACGGAAACTCGTCGATTGTTGCGGATCAGATCGCACTCAAACTAGTGGGCGCCGATGGATACGTTCTCACGGAAGCTGGTTTCGGCGCCGACATCGGCATGGAGAAATTCTTCAACATCAAATGCCGATATAGCGGTCTGGTTCCCAACTGCGTGGTGCTGGTGGCCACCATTCGCGCTTTGAAAATGCATGGCGGCGGTCCGAAGGTAGTGGCCGGACAACCGCTGGATCCGGCCTACACCGAAGAGAATCTGGGGTTGCTCGAGAAAGGCTTGCCCAACCTCGGAAAAATGATTCAGAACGCTCGCGCCTTTGGGATTCCGGTAGTGGTAGCCGTGAATCGCTTCTCGGATGACACGAACGCTGAAATTGACTTGGTGCGCCGCGTGGCTGTTCAAGCGGGCGCTGAGGATGCGGTCATGTCGAATCATTGGGCCGAAGGAGGCGCAGGCTCGGTGGAACTTGGCCAGGCAGTAATCGCCGCGTGCAAGCAGCCCGCTCACTTCCAGTTCCTTTATCCATTGAATGTGAGCATCAAGCAAAAAATCGAGACCATCGTGCGCGAAATGTATGGTGGCGCCGGCGTCGAGTACTCTCCAGAGGCCGAAAACAAAATTGAGCTATACACTCGCAACGGTTTCGACAAACTTCCCATCTGCATGGCCAAAACCCACCTGAGCTTGAGCCACGATCCTAACCTCAAAGGCGTTCCAACCGGATTCATCGTGCCCGTGCGGGATATTCGTGCCAGCGTGGGCGCAGGCTTCCTCTATCCGTTGCTCGGAACGATGAGTACCATGCCTGGATTGCCCACGCGGCCGGGCTACTATGATGTTGATTTAGACCCCGAGACTGGACGCGTGGTGGGATTGTCCTAAGCCCGCTATGGCGGACTCAATTTGGAAATCAACGCTGGACGAATTTCGCGATCAACTGGCCAGTCGCGATCCGGTCCCCGCGGGCGTGTCGGTGGCAGCAGTGTCGGCGAGCTTGGCTTTGAGCCTTTTGATCAAAGTGGTCGAGATCACCCGGAGGCGTCGAGACTTCCAGGGAGATCCCGCGAAGATCGAAGAACTGTTGGCCACGGCGCAAGCAGAATCTAAGAAACTCCTGCATTACGCCGACGAAGATATCGCAGCGTTCGCCGAATACATGGCCAGCCGCCGGACAGGCAATGAAGCAGCCGCGCTGCGAAAGGCGATCGAAGTACCGCTTCGAGCAGCGCGAGCGGCGGCATCGGGCTTGAAACTCTGCGCCGACTCAGCCGCTATCACGCCAACATCGATAGCACCCGATCTTGGCACCGCTGCTCTTATGCTGACGGCTTCGGTTCGTGCCATACTTCTCAGCGTGGAATCCAATGCCTTGCGCTTAACCGACCCCGAATTCCAGGATGAGGTTCGCCGTGAGATCGATGATCTGAAGCATCTGGCCAAAAACAACCAGCAGTGGTGACGAGCAGCCAAGCCCCATTTAACTAATTCACTGATTCTCCAGCCTCTTAGGATTTGGACAAACACTTGCATTCTTCCCAGGCGTGAGGAGGCAAGAAAAATGAAAACAAAATTGCTGGCACTTGTTCTTTTGGCAGGAAGTTCCATGTTCGCGGGAACGCGCGTGGTGGTTGGAGTCGGTGTCCCGGGCTACGGATATGGATATTACGCCGCGCCCCCGCCCCCGCCTGTGGTTGCGTACGTAGGTCCTCGGTACGGCTGGCATGCCGGGGCTTACTGGGTTGGACCGCGCTACTACGGCCATCGCTACTACCGCGGCTACTGGCATCGGTAGGGTGTGCGATATAAATGCGGAACCTTTCGAGGGTGTAGCCGAGCCGCGACCGGCAGGGAGCGATACCACGAGTGCCGCTCGTTCTGCGTTCGGGTAGCGCTTCCTGCCGGTCGCGCATCGGTTTTAAGTACGTCTCTACATGCTTTCCGGTAAGCCGGGGAGCTTCTGCGTTACTTTGGATGCATGCACAAGATCAACGTGGCGCAGAAGCTCTCCGCATTCCAAGATCATTGGTCGCCCAAGATCGTGGGTGAGCTGAACGGGCAGCACGTCAAGCTGGTAAAGTTTCAGGGCGAATTCGTCTGGCATCATCATGAATCGGAGGACGAGCTGTTCCTGGTAATTCACGGCGCGTTCCGCATGGATTACAAAGACGCGGCAGGCGCTGAAAAATCCATGGAGCTTGGTGAAGGTGAATTCGTGATCGTGCCGCGAGGCACTGAGCACCGCCCCGTGGCAGCCGAGGAAGTTCACGTTATGCTGTTTGAACCCGCCGGTACTCTCAATACGGGCCATGTGCGTGATGCTCTGACGGTTGATAACCTCCAGCGTATCTGATGTTTACACCTATATCTTGACAGATCATGATCTATCATGATAAATTGAATCATGGCAACCGCTACGGCTCGCGCAAAATTCGCAACCCAGGTGAATTCAGAAATCCTGGTAGAAGTTCGCATGCTCGCCGAAAAGGAAGGCCGTCAGATTCAGGCCTTGGTGGACGAGGCTCTGGCTGACCTGATCGAAAAGCGGAAGAAGAGCACGCCGCGCTCGCATGTCATGGGCGCATATCTCGCGAGCAACGAAAAGTACGGTCCCCTCTACAAAAAGCTTGCTGAATGACGGACTACCTCACGGTAGCCGAAGTATTGGCGATGCATGCTGATCAGATCGACCGGTATGGCGGCNNAGCATCCGAGATCAAGGACTGCTGGAAGCCGCCCTCTACCGGCCGCAAACCGGCTACTACAAAGACCTGATCGAGGAAGCCGCCGCGCTCTGGGAAAGCCTGGCGCAAAACCATGCCTTCATCGACGGCAACAAGCGCGTAGCTTTCGCCGCCATGTATACGTTTCTCGCCATCAACGGTGTGCGGCTCGCGCCCGATGCGGAGGAAACCTTCGCTTTTATCTCCGCGCTCTACGAAGCCAACCAGTTCAGCTTTGAGAAGATCGTCCCATGGCTGCGCAGTCACGTCGCGCAAAACCTATAAGTACGATAACCATGCGTCCTTCCGCCGGGATTTGAATTCAGCAAATCGTCGACACACGAAGTAGAGAGCGACAACTACGATCGCGGTGACAAGGTACAGCAGGCCGAGGCTGCCAGCCAGGTGTAACCGTCCGGTAAATCACCAGGCCGTACCGGATGGTTGGTGAACAACCACTCGGTCGCCGATGGTGTACGCACCAGAGAGATTACAACTGCTATTGCATGAATCAGCGGGACATGCAGCAGGTAGTAAAACAGCGGTGTCCGGCCAAAGATCGTCAGCCACCGTGCAATCCTACCCTGCGCCTTTTCGAGCAATGGCAGGACCGCGATGGTAGGCCCGAGCGTCATCAACAGAAAAAGAAACGAAGCTGGGTACTTCGATATGTTCAGGAATGAAATCCACGCCGGCACTCGCGGGCTCGGAACCCAAGGACGATCGCCGTAGATATTGAAATATCGCAACACGAGAAACGCCAGGATCGCGCTGCCGCCGATGATGTAGCAGATCCGATCGCGCCGTTCCGGNNGATGGAATAGAGTACGAAGAAGTTCGGCTCCCCTGCTCCTCCGACGGCGATTCCGCCACCGAAATAAAGGATTCGCCACAACCAGCCAAGCGAGCCGTTCGTGATCGCTTGCGCGTTCCCGCCGATTACCAGCTGGAATGATGTTGTGCCCCGCGACGATGGCCATGCCGAGCACCGCGTTCGCCCACACTGGAAGGCGTATCAGCAGCCCCATCAGGATCATGCACCAGCCCAGCATCCAGATCACGCCGGCGAGCATGTAATGTGCGAAATCGAGATTGAAGGTCCAGGCCAGCCGTAGGAAGGTGAGTTCGAGCAGAACCAGCCAGGCTCCGCGTAAGAACAGCCAACGCGATTGCGCGTTCACGTTCTCGAGCTTGTGCCCATGCAGAAAGATTGAGACGCCCGCGAAAAAGACGAAACCGGGGGCGCAGAAATTCGTGACCCATCGCGTGAGGAAGATGTCGGCCGTTACGCCGCCGGCGGGAACGCCGGAAAAGACGCGGACGTGATCGATGGCCATCAGCACCATAACGGCGCCGCGAGCAACGTCAATCGAGTGGATTCGTGAACTTAGGCGGTTAGCTGACATAACCTCTTACCGGGCCGCGCGCGGGAGCAAGCGTGCGACAAGTTCCGCAGACGGTAACCTACCAAGTGGCCAACTCCAAAGTCAACTGGGCCAGCGATGTTCTCCCGGCCCTGTTACAATTGATGCAAACCTCCCGATCGAGGCGAGCGTTCGTCCGGGTTTCCAATGGATCTCGATCAGTTGCATACGTTCCTTGAAATTGTCCGCTTGAAAAGTTTTTCCAAAGCGGCGCAGACGTGTTATCGTACGCAGCCGGCCATCAGCGCGCAAGTGCGGCAACTCGAGCAGGAGTTGAACACCACATTGTTCGAGCGGCTGGGAACCAAAATCGCGTTGACCGCGGCAGGCAAGATCTTCGCCGGATATGCCGAGCAGATCCTGGATCTTCGGCGGCGTGCGCAGGACACCATAAACGAGCTGGAACGCGTTCCGCGCGGCGAACTGGTGATAGCGGCCAACGAAGCCACGTGCATCTACGTGCTACCGGTGGTTTTCTCCGAGTACAAGAAGAAATTCCCTAACGTGCAATTGTCGGTAGACCGTTCCTACGGCTCCCGCGTCGTGGATGCGGTGCTGGATAACCTGGCGGATTTCGGAATCACGCAGTTGCCCATCCAGGAAAAGAAGCTGCAGGTTGCCAAGATCCATTCCGACGAGATTATTCTGCTGCTTCCGGGGAAACATCCGCTGGCCAACAAGAAATATGTCGTGCCAACCGACGTCGCCGGCCATCCGTTGCTGCTTCCAATGTCGGGCACCACGCGGGCCCGCCTCAATGTGTGGCTCGAACCCGTGGAAGGCGAAATCCAAATCTCCATGGAATTGGATTCCACAGAAATGATAAAGCGCTTCGTAATGGCGGGACTCGGCTATTCTTTCCTGGCGGCCTCCCATTGCCGGGAGGAAGTGGCTAGTGGTAAGCTGTCAGCCGTACCGTTGGGCCCTGAACCGATGTACCGCAAGGTTGCGTTGATTTACCGGAGAGACAAGGCGCTGTCGAAAGCCGCGCTGGCCTTCATTCAGGTAATATTAGAACATGCGGGGAACGTAGGCTCCGCGTTAACGCCGTCGAAGCTGCCCGAAGCCGCCTCGATCCGAGCCGGAGGTTGAACGTCGCCATGTCGCGGGTCACTCTTAAAAGTTCCACCATCTTCATCTCAGTGGGCAACAAGACGGAAGTGTACCGCTCGGTGGAAGATGTTCCGCCCACCCTGCGCAAGAGGCTGGAACAGTCCACCAACGGCATTAATTCAGCCACCATCCTGATAGCCGACCGCAAAGGCAAAGAAGAGATCGTGCGCGCCATTCGCGGGCTGCCGTCTGGTCTGAGATCGCGCCTCACCACTTCACTTCGCAAAGAAGCGCGGCGGGAATCGAGCGCCCTGGATCGCTGGACGCTGTTATTCCAGGATTGGGCGGAGTTCCTTTTGCCGGCCGCCATTGGATTGGCCGTGTGGCTTTTGTACAGCTCCAAGTAACCGTTTAGATTCGCTTGTGAGAGATGGTTCCGGCCAGATTTGCGTCTACAGATCAGGTGCCCAATAGGTGATGGGCACGAGCTTCTGGAGGACAAAATGAGCAAATCAAAACGGCTCGGAATGCTCGCGCTATCCGTCGCCGGCGCGCGAGGAACATCGCGCCGCGCAAGCGCCCAATTTCCACGATGCTCCCGGACATCCCAACGCTCCGCACGTGCATCCCAACGGTGAGTGGGGCGGCCATGATACGGGGCGTAACGACTCCCACTATCATTTGGATCATCCATTCGAGCATGGCCGCTTCAGCGGCGGATTCGCGCCGGATCACATCTTCCATCTGGAAGGAGGAGGTCCCAACCGTTTTTGGTTCAGCGGATTCTACTTTGGTGTTGCTCCCTACGACATTGGTTTCGTCGGCGACTGGAACTGGATCGGCGACCCGATCGTGATCTATGAGGACCCCGATCATCCGGGCTGGTACCTGGCCTACAACGAGAGGTTAGGGACCTACGTTCACGTCGAGTTCCTCGGGTAAAGCTTGGCATGTGGGGCAGGATGGAATCCTGCGCGCGGTTGTTAACCGCGCAGTTTGCGCCGATTACCAACCTGCCCCACGTTGTGAATAGTTATTGTTGTGAGATTTCCGGCACTGCGCGGACAGTCGCTGGGGGTACTCTGACGTTCATGAGTTCCGCCCTCTCCTCCAGATCGTTGAGAAACAAGAGCACGGTAAGCTCCCCAGACGTCCCCTCAATCATGCCATTGGAATCAGGCTCTACGTTTGTGAGTAAGAACACGGCGCCGGCCGGAAGTTCGGTCAACCTGTTGCCGCTTTCCTCAGTAGCTACTGCGCGAACTGCATTCTTTATTCGGTATAGTCTCATGGTTGTCCTCCAGATGCTTGTCGCACTTCATCCAGGGAGACGCTGTACCGGATGGAATGTGTCACTAGGTTAATTACCTGTTGTCCGAGCCGCGAGCGTAAGCGACCGGTCAAAATAAGCTCAAACAACACTCTCGCCGAACCGATAAGGCTCTTATGGACCGGCGCAGGGAGCCTCGCATCCGCGCGTATGAAACCGTGAACTTGACAGTACTGGGGGATGCCGGCTACAGCACCCCCGCCAATGCCATCCAGCTTTCACCCCACGGGATGAGATTGGTCCTGGATCGGCCTATCCCGGTGAACGCAGCAATAAAAGTCGTCTGTGACGACTGGCTGGGGCTGGGCGAGGTCTGTTATTGCATCGAGGAACGGGGACACTTCGTTGTAGGATTGCAGCTTGACCATGCGCTGATAGGTTTGGAAGATATCACCATAAGGAATCGAGATTTGTCCTCGGAAGAACCACTACCCGCCTTGCATGTAGTGGAGCAGCTTCTCGCGTAGCTTCCCCGCGGTTTGAACATCCGGCGCTACCACTAAGATCGTGTCGTCGCCCGCTAGAGTGCCAACTATCTCGGGCAAATCTGCGTTATCCAGAGCCACTGCCAGCGCGTTGGCATTCCCTGGCGAGGTGCGCAGCACAATCAGATTCTGCGCCACTCTTGCATCCCTCAGAAACTCAGCTGCTACCGTCGCCAAATCCGGCCCGCTTACCGACTGCGTGACTTGGCGGTAACCTTCCGGCGTCTTCAGCAGCCCGAGTTCGCGGATGTCGCGCGACAGTGTCACCTGCGTGGTGCGGATCTCGAAACTTTCGTTCAGGTCACGCGCCAGATCTTCCTGAGTGAGGATTCGTTTGTTACGAATCAGTTTCAAGATCTGACCCTGGCGGAAAGTCTTGTTCATGGTTGCCAGCCGCGAAGCCGCGCTTCGGCCTCGTCGAGCGCGTCCGAGACAGCCGCCGGGCCGGTGCCGCCCGGGAGTTCGCGTGTCTTCATGCCTTCCGCGGGGTTGAGCAGACGCGACATTCCGGGAGTGAATTCCGGCGCGAATGCCGTCAAAGCCGAGGCCGTCCAATTTGACGGTTTCTTGCCTTGCTTGACGCTTTCGAGCACCAGCCGTCCCACCAACTGGTGCGCCTGATGAAACGGAACGCCGGCGCGCGCCAACGCTTCGGCCAGATCGGTAGCTACCACCCAACTCTCTTCCGCCGCGGCAGCGGGCCGCGAAGGATTGAGGCGCGTGGACCGGATCACGGCCTCCATCATTTCGAGCGAAGCCGTCACCTGCGCGGCCGCATCGAACAGCGGCTCTTTGTCTTCCTGCATATCGCGGTTGTAGGTCATCGGAAGACCCTTCAACGTGACGAACAACGAGCTCAAATCGCCAAAAACGCGTCCGCTTTTTCCGCGGATCAATTCGAGCGAATCCGGGTTCTTCTTCTGCGGCATCAGACTGGAACCACTGGTGACTCCGTCGCCCAGCTCCAGCCATCCGAACTCATCGCTCGAGTACAGAATCCAATCTTCGGCCAGACGGCTCAAATGCAGCATGGTGACGGAGGCCGCGTAGAGGAAGTCGAGCGCGAAATCGCGATCGGCGGATACATCCATACTGTTGCGCGTAACGGACGCAAAGCCCAGGTCGTGCGCGATGGCATCGCGGTCGAAAGGAAATCCGCTGCCGGCCAGCGCGCCCGATCCGAGCGGCATCACGTTCACCCGCGCTCGGGCCTCGAGAAAACGCTCACGGTCGCGCGCGAACATTTCGAAATAAGCGAGCAAGTAATGCGGCCACAGCACCGCCTGGGCGCGTCTCAGGTGGGTATAACCGGGCACCAGTGCATCCGGATAGTTGCGGGCCATCGCAACCAGCGATGACATTACGAGCGCAAGTTGGTGGACTATCGAATCGATTTCCTCACGCAGCCACAGCCGGATGTCGAGCGAGACTTGCTCATTGCGGCTGCGACCAGTGTGGATTTTATCCGCCAGCGCGCCCACGCGATCTTTGAGCTTGCGGATGACTAGCGTATGGACGTCTTCGTCCGCAGCGCCCTCAAAAAATCCCGGCTGCGTGGCGTCCAGGCGGATCTGTTCGAACGCGGCCACGAGCGTCGCGCATTCTTCCGCCGTCACGATCCCAACTTGTTGCAACGCCCGCGCGAAAGCCTGTGAGCCGCGGCAATCGGCATCCAGTAATCGCTTGTCGAAATGGAGCGAGCCCGAGAACCGTTCGAAAACTTCCGACGGTCCGGTCTCGAATCGCCCGCCCCAAAGTTTCATGTGGCTGCCAGCTGTGGCTTTGTGCTGGTTTTCATTTGCGTTTATTTGCGTTTACTTGCGGCCATAGCCCTTACGCGAATCGGCAGCCCCACCAGGTTGATGAATCCCTGCGCGTCTTTCTGATCGTACTCGGCGCCCATGGTGAAGCTCGCGATATTGAGCGAGTACAGCGAATACGGCGATTTGCGGCTGACTGGCTGAATGTTCCCTTTGTAAAGCCGCAGCGTGATTTCGCCCGTCGTGGTTTCACTTGTCGCCTCGAAGAAACTATCCAGAGCTTCGCGCAGCGGCGTAAACCACAAGCCGTTATAGACCATCTCTGCGTAATCGAGCGCCAGTTTCTGTTTGTAGTGCAGCGTGTTTCGATCGAGCGTCAACGCTTCCAGCTCCCGATGCGCCGCCAGGATCAGCGTACCGCCCGGCGTTTCATAACAGCCGCGCGATTTCATCCCGACGAAGCGATTCTCCACCAGATCGATGCGCCCGATGCCGTGCTCGCCGCCGATCTTGTTCAACGTCTCAAGCAGTTTCACGCCCGAGCTGCGTTTGCCATTCACCGAAACCGGCCGCCCCTTTTCGAAACCAATGGTCACATCCACCGGTTTATCGGGCGCGTCCTTGGGACTGCGCGTGAGCATCCAGATCTCGTCAGGAGCGGCATTGGCTGGATTTTCCAGTGCCCCGCCCTCGTGCGAGATGTGCCAGATGTTGCGGTCGCGGCTGTAGATTTTCTTCGTGGTCTGCGAAATCGGGACATTGTGTTTCGCCGCGTAGTCAATGGCGTCCTCGCGCGACACAATGTTCCATTCGCGCCACGGAGCGATCACCTGGAGCTGCGGGGCCAGCGCTTTGTAAGTCAGCTCAAAGCGAACCTGGTCGTTCCCCTTGCCGGTGCAGCCATGCGATAACGCATCGCAGCCCGTTTTCAGAGCGACCTCAACCTGCCTCTTCGCCAACAACGGACGCGCAACGGAAGTTCCCAGCAAATATTTGTGCTCATACACTGCGCCTGAACGCACCAGCCGCCACAAATATTCGCTGACGAACTCCTCGCGCATGTCGGCCACATGGACTTCGGAAGCGCCGGTTTTGCGCGCCTTCTTTTCCAGGCCCTTCAGCTCGTCGTCGCCTTGCCCGATGTCGCCGCACACGGCAACCACTTCGCACTGATAATTCTCCTTCAGCCAGGGAATGATGATGGATGTGTCGAGGCCGCCTGAGTAGGCCAGGGCCACTTTCTTCGGTCGCATAGATTGGGTTTTGTGGCTAGAGGCTAGCCGATCAACATCAATAGTAAAGCTTTTTGGACGTGCAGGCGGTTTTCAGCTTGATCGAAGACTACCGATTGATCGGATTCAATAACTTCGTCGGTCACTTCCTGGCCGCGCTTGGCCGGCAGGCAATGCAAGAAGACAGCTTCGTCGCTGGCCTGCGCAAATAGTTTCTGGTTCACCTGGAACTGTGCAAAATCCGCCAGGCGTTCATCCTGCTCATGCTCATGCCCCATGCTGGCCCACACGTCGGTATAAACGGCCTGCGCGCCCGAAACCGCCTCTGACGGATCATTACTGATAGCGAGCTGGGCGCCCGAAACCGCGGCTAGCGCTTCCGCCTGTGCGACGATCTCGGCATCCGCCCCGTAACCATTTGGAGTCGCTATTGAAAAATTCATGCCCATACGCAGCGCCGAGAGCATCAAGGAGTGCGCGACGTTGTTGCCATCCCCCACGAAAGCGAGCTTGAGGCCAGCGAGATCGCCGAAGTGTTCCTGCAGCGTGAAGATGTCCGCCAGCGCCTGACAGGGATGGAAACGGTCGCTGAGCGCGTTGATCACGGGCAGCTCGGACCAGTGCGCCAGCTCATCAATGGTCTGCTGCGAGAAGGTGCGCGCCACGATGCCGTTGGTCCAGCGATCGAGGTTGCGTGCGACGTCCTTCAAAGGTTCACGGTCGCCGATGGGTCCGGTAGTCAGAATGGAGTCGCCGCCGAGCTGCTTGATTGCCAGTTCGAACGTCACACGGGTACGCAGCGAGGGCTTTTCGAACAGAAGACTGAGATATTGCCCCTTCAAGGATTGCGAGAACCGCGCAGGGCTTTCCTTCACCTGTTGCGTGAGTTCAAGCAGTGCAACCAGCTCATCCTGAGCGAGATCTAGATCACGCGTAAAATTGCCACCCTCTACTTTAGGTAACGTTTTGGGGGCCAGCATTCGCCGGACGGGCTTGAGGGAAGTTCCAGCAGCGGGGGGCATGGTGATTACGCGAGTTCTGTATGTTTATTCACTACTATGAATAATTACACATAGTAGAGGTTTTGTCAAACCGAATCGTCGGTGGATTCTCTAGCCTTCTTTAGCCAGTGCCTTTTGGACCGCGTCATACAATGCGCCCACAGTGAAAGCTATGACCACCGGCGCAGGCCGTCCGACGATGGTCGAAAGATCCGGCCCGAAGCCCTCTGAATGAAATAGAAACTCATCCCGGCCGAGGTTGAACGTCTTCCTGTAACCGTCCTCCTCAGAGGACAGAGCTACCTCGAATCGCTTCTCAGTTTCCCTAAGAAGATCGCAGCCGTCGTCTCCGCTGATACCGAGGCCATCTTCAAACTCGGTTTCCGGTGCAATCTTCTTGTTCCGCGATATGTGAGCCCGTTGGCGAATGAACTCAGCAAACTCATCGAACGACAAACTGTCCATCTTATTCTCGATCTTAGCGCCGCTTCGGCCAGTGGCGCCAAGCCAAGGACTCCGCGACCGCCGGTTCCGGGTCGTAGCGGCATCTGACGCCCAGCATTCGCGATCCGGTCCTAGGACAGTCAATTAGAGGCTCTCTTCATGCGAACGGCTTTCCTCCCCGGCATTTGCCTCCTCGCCGCGGTCGCGATGCCCGCTCAGGCCGCCGTCTATCCGTGAGCCTGCGGTGGCAGTTACAATCAAAAAGAGCCATGGCAAAGGAATACATTGAGGAGAAGGACGGCAACTACTACGTTGCCGGAACACGAGTCTCCCTGGATTCCATCGTTCACGCGTTCCTTCGCGGCGAGTCTCCGGAGACCGTCTGCCAGAATTTCGAGCTTCTTCGTCTGGAAGAGGTCTATGGCGCGATCGCCTACTATCTTGCGAACCAGGCTGACGTCGATGCCTATCTGATTCGCCAGGGTGAGAAGTGGGCCGAAGGAAAGCGGACCGCCCAGCCGCTGCCGGCTGATCTGCGCGAGAGGTTGATCCGCGCGCGAGACGAACTTCACACGCCTCGCCGAACGTGAAAGTTCGATTTCTCGCGGACGCCGACCTCAACAAGATTATTGTAAGTGGGATCCTACGTCGGGAGCCGTCTGTGGATTTCTTGACGGCTCACGCGGCTGGATTACGTGGCATGAACGACCCGGAGGTCATTGTGTTGGCAGCATCGATGAACTGCTCCTCATTTGGCTGGCGTCGGGAGCATCGGAGTGGGAAAACCGGATCGTATGGTTGCCTCTCTGATGATCACCGGCGAACGCGCTATGGACGCCAAACCGCGCGAACCGGCGCGAAGGGATATCGGTAACACCGCATCCCCAGAAGCATCCGAGGACCGCTGTCCGGCGTCCATAAGGTGAGATGCATTACAGTTACCAACAAAGCGCACATTGATTCTTAAGACCTTAGTGTCCCCGATATGGTTCGTATTGCGCATATGCCCTTGCGGCTAATGCGGCAAGAAGCGCACCTAGCTAGGATCTGGTGCCGGCCCTCGGACTCGAACCGAGAAAAACTCCGGTTTGAGCGGAGCATGTCTACCTATTGCATCAGACCGGCCACTGGTGCCGACGGGTGGATTCGAACCACCAAACGCTCAGGTTTAAGCTGAGCAGGTAAACCAATTCCCTTCACGCCGGCAAACTTGGTGGGCACCGAGCGACTTGAACGCTCAACGTCTCCAATGGAGATCCAGCTTTACAGGCTGGTGCGGCCAACCGATATCCGCCTGATGCCCGTGGTTGGCGGAGAGAGCGCGACTCGAACGCGCACGTCCCGAAGGACGCCGGTTTAGCAAACCGGTGGGCTACCTATTACCCAACCTCTCCGAATTACCCAACCTCTCCGAATTACCCAACCTCTCCGAAAAATTGGCGGAGGGTAGGAGATTCGAACTCCTATGCGCCGAAGCTGCGTCGGTTTTCAGGACCGGTGGGCCACCAGTTGCCCGTACCCTCCGTTTGGTGGCTGGTTACCGAGTCGAACGGTCTCTTCGGCTTTTCAGGCCGACTCTGTCACCCGACCAGATCCAACCAGCCTTGTCAAAAAATTGGAGGCCCGCCGCAGAATTGAACTGCGTGTCAACCGCTTTGCAGGCGGCGCGGTCACCGTTTCCCTGCGAGCCTTTGGTACCCGAGGAGGGCATCGAACCCCCATGCCGAAGCGCTGGTTCCTAAGACCAGTGTGTCTGCCTATTCCACCACTCGGGCAAAAAACTTTAAATTGTTGGGATTAATAACTAAAGCGACAAAATGATAAGTCGCTAGACAATCGCGAGGAAATGCTGAGGAGCAATGTGCGTGTCATGGTCCAATCTTAACCGTAATTCTTAACTTAGTCAAGTTTATTTGACTAAATTAATCTGGCTGCGGGTAGACGATTCGAACGTCTCTCTGGAGAGTCAGAGTCTCCGGTCTTTCCTACTAAACGAACCCGCGATAATTTGGTACCCCGTGGAAGATTCGAACTCCCGTTTCTCGGTTCGTAGCCGAGTGCCTTCTCCAATTAGACGAACCGGGCAAAGTTGGCCGACCCGAGCAGACTCGAACTGCAAATTTCCTCGTTCGGAGCGAGGTGTCTTGTCCAGTTAGACGACGGGCCGCGTGCCTGCTACCCCACATTATGGTGAGACCGGAGGGAATTGAACCCTCGCCCGCGCATTAAAAGTGCGCTGCTCGGCCTTCGAGCTACGGTCTCCAAAAATTCTGGTGCGCCCGGTGAGAATCGAACTCACTGCCTGACGGTTAAGAGCCGCCTGCTCATCCTCATGAGCCTCGAGCGCGTGGTGCGGGCAGGAAGAGTCGAACTTCCGTTGAGCCCTTATAAGGAGGCCAGCCTGCCGTTGACTGATACCCGCACGATAACCCAAAGTTCTTTGGAACGCCCGGCTGGAATCGAACCGGCGTGTTCCGGTTTAGAAGACCGGAGCCTGAATCCACTCGGCCACGGGCGCGTTGAACTTGGCACTCCGGGGGTGATTCGAACACCCAATCACGGCTTTGGAGACCGTTAGCCTCACCATCGGCAACCGGAGCGTGGTGCTCGCCGCTGGAGTTGAACCAGCCTAAACTGCCTTATCAGGACAGCCTTAACCGCCCGGAGCCGACGCGCAAAACTGTGGGGCAGGATGGCATCCTGCAGCGGGTTGTCAACCCGCTTTTCTTTTTGCGCCGATTGCCAATCGGCGCGCAGGTTAACAACCTGCCCCACGAAAACTGGTGCCGGGGTGGAGGATCGAACTCCACTGTTTCTGTTTGTAGGACAGAAGCCCTCGACCAGAAGGCGACCCCGGCAGTGGCTCCCCAGCGTGGAATCGAACCACGATTACGCCGTTAACAGCGGCGCGCTCTACCGTTGAGCTACTGAGGAAAAAATTCAATTGTCAAAGATCTGGTCGGGGCGGGGAGATTCGAACTCCCGATTTCCTCCTCCCAAGGGAGGCGGCTCACCGCTTGCCTACACCCCGCCGAACTGGGGTGACCGGAGAGAATTGAACTCTCGTGGACTGCTCCACAGGCAGCCGCCTTCACCACTCGGCCACGGTCACACTTGGTGGATCTGGTCAGAATCGAACTGACATTTCATCCTTGCAAGGGATGCTGCTTCCCGTTGGCATGACAGACCCGAACTTGGTTGCGGATTGCCGAGTCGAACGGCCTTCGAGAGGTTATGAGCCTCGCGTGACACCGGTTTCACTTATCCGCAAAAAAACTTGGAGCGGCCTGCCGGATTTGAACCGGCGTCCCTTCGTTGGCAACGAAGAATCCTGCCACTGAACGAAGGCCGCAAATCTGGCGCGATGGATGGGAATCGAACCCACCTGGTCTTCATAGACAGTGAAGTGCCTTTGCCGCTCGGCCACCACCGCGTGGATCTGGCTGCCGGACTTGAACCGGCTTCTCAGGTGTACGAATCCCGTGCTCTGCCCGGTGAGCTAAGCCAGAACAGAAAATGGATCCGAGAGACAGAATCGAACTGTCGTCGGTTGCGTACCGAGCAACTGCTCTCCCATTGAGCTATCCCGGAAAGTAATTGATTGCCCGCGTATAGAGCGCCTTTAGGCTAGCGGGTGATTGAAATGCCTAAAGGCTGCGTTTACCCTGCCGAGTTTCCGCGAGGATATCGAAGGTGACGACTGGATGATTGGAGCTCGGAGCGGGCATCGAACCCACGTTCTCCTGATTACAAGTCAGGCGCTCTGCCGACTGAGCTATCCGAGCCCAGCGTGTAGTGCCTTTCGTTGTAATGCTCCGAACCACGTAATCATTGTAAACTGCGGTTCAAATTTGGTCAAGGAATATGTTGATTAAATAACGTCCAGGTTCGTAAGTAGGGATTCTTGCGGCTGGTAATTTGCGGTCAAATTCTAGGACAATCAATTAGAGCTTCGGTCCATGCGAACGGCTTTCTTAACCGGCATCTGCCTCTTCACCGCGCTCGCGGCGTTCGCGCAACAACCCGGACCGGCCCTCTCGATCGACGCGAAGGCCAACCTGCACGCGATTTCTCCGGATGTTTATGGGATCGACTTCTACTGGACCCTCCCCGCCGCGGGCGATCCCACGCTGCCTGCCGCGATGACGGCCGCATCCAATATTCGCGCCACCGCCCGGCGCTGGGGCGGCGATTCGGAAACCAGCTATAGCTGGAAATTCGACGTCAACAATGCCGCGAACGACTGGTACTTCCAAGTCCTTCCCGATACCAGCATCGACGCCTCGCTGTTGCCCGCTGGATCTACCTTCAACATGTTCGCCGACCAAGTCCGGATTACGGGCGGCAAAGCCATCGGCACCATCCCGGTGCTGCCTTGGTCGCCTAAGGCGCGCATGGAAATGTGCAGCTTCGACGTGTCGAAATATGGAAAGCAATGCAAGCAGGATCCGTACGCGCAGTATCATTCGGTGACGTGCGGCGACGGCATCGTTTACGATCCCGCCTGCGGTGATCCGTCCGTGAACGATGGCCTAGCGCCCACGAATCCCGTCTATATTAAGAACGATCCCACCGATGCCTACGTCCAAGTCGACCAGAGTCTCCAAGCCGAGTGGATCACATACCTGATCTCGCGCTACGGGAAGGGCAACCAGGGCGGCATCGCGATCTGGAGCATGGATAATGAGCCCATCTGGTGGGATGACGTGCATCGCGACATTCATCCCGATCCTTACACCTACGACGAGCTGGCCAGTCTCAATTTGACATACGCAGCCGCGATTAAGCAGGCCGATCCGACGGCGCTGGTTTCCGGTCCCGTGAGCGACAACTGGGCGTCTCTGTTTTTCTCGAAGAAAGACATCGTGGCGGGATGGGCGGTCGGAAACTACTGGCAGAATCCGGTGGATCGCAACGCGCATGGCGGAGCGCCGCTGATGTCGTGGTATCTCCAGCAATTCCAGAATTACGAGAAGCAGCATGGCGTGCGCCTGCTCGACTATCTGGATCAGCACGCGTATCTGGCCCCCGACAGCATCCAGTTTCAACCGGCTGGCGACAGCGCCACGCAGGCGCTTCGGCTTCAGTACACGCGGGTTTACTGGGATCCGACTTTCGTCGTCAGCAACGACTATTGGATCCAGGACGTGGAGAACGGAGGCGGTCCCGTCGCACCAGCCTTCATTCCGCGCCTCAAAGCGATCATCGCGGCCAATTATCCGGGTACAAAACTCGCGCTCACCGAATACAACTTTGGCGCGCTCGACGATATCAACGGCGCGCTCGCGCAGGCGGACCTGCTTGGAATTTTCGGCTATCAAGGCCTGGACGCCGCAGCGCTGTGGGGTCCGCCAACGCCGACAGATCCGGGCGCCTACGCCTTCAAGATTTACCGCAACTATGACGGCATAGGCGATACATTTGGCGAGACTTCGGCCAAGTCCACGAGCGCTGATCAGAGCCAACTTTCGGTGTATGGAGCGCTGCGTTCTGATGGGAATCTGACGGCCATGGTCATCAACAAAACCGGGCAAGATCTTTCGAGCACGCTGACGCTGGCGAACTTCAACGCGGGCTCGAAGGCGGAGGTCTGGCGCTATAGCGCGGCGAATCTGAATGCGATCGTCGAGCAGCCTGCGGCTTCTGTCGGCGGCGGCCAGATCTCGACCGTGTTCCCCGCCAATTCCATTACGCTCCTCGTTGTTCCGCCGTCGACATTGGCGGGTCCAATACCGAAAATTACGGATGTGACCAGCGCCGCATCCTACGCGCACGTCTACGCGCCCGGGCAGATGGTGGTGGTTTGGGGAACTGGCCTTGGACCCGCGCAGAAAGCTTCTCTCCAGTTGGATAGCAACGGACTGATGAGCACCAGCGTAGGCGGAGTTCGAATCCTGTTCGACGGGATTCCCGCGCCGATCGTCTACGCGACAGCCACGCAGTGTTCGGCTGTGATTCCCTATTTCGGCGCCACGAATCCGACCACGCACATTCAAGTGGAGTACCAGGGCGTTCGTTCCGATCCGTTTCAGATTACGGTGAGCCCCACCGCGCCCTGCCTCTTCACGGCGGATTCGTCCGGCCAAGGACAAGCCTCGGCCACCAACTCTGACGGCGTCACTGCTAATTCCGCGGCATCGCCCGCGCATCCGGGATCGGTGGTGATCCTATGGGCCACGGGCGAAGGGCTGACCGATCCGCCTGGCGTGGATGGGCGGTTGGCGGTCGGTGTAGTTCCGAAGCCGCTGGCCGCGGTGTCGGTAAACATCGGCGGCCTGCCGGCTACGGTGCAATATGCAGGCGCCGCGGCCGGCGAGATGCCGGGTCTGTTCCAGATCAATGCCCAGATCCCGGCCAACGTGCAACCAGGGGATAAAGTCCCGGTGCAGGTCACGGTGGGCGCGGGAACCAGCGTGGGTGGTGTGACGTTAGCAGTGCGTTAGCACCGGTCGCTTACGCTCGC
>PMUN01000091.1:0-38892 GCA_003166875.1 Bryobacterales bacterium
GCCGCGGCTGCTGATCGCCGACGAAGCGACCAGCGCGCTGGACGCCATCACGCAATCGGAAATCCTGGAACTATTCCGCCGCCTGAATCGCCAACTGAACATGGCCATGCTATTTATCTCGCATGACCTGCTCTCGGTGGCATCGCTATGTTCGAGGATAGCGATCCTGCAACATGGAAAAATAGTGGAGTGCGGATCCACCGAGCAGATGTTCCGCGAGCCAAGAAGTGAAGATACACGCGCGCTGCTGCAAGCAGTGCTACGGAATCCATTCGCGGCTCAAACAGCAGAACTAATTGGCCGCGAATGAACGCGAATGCACGCGAATAAGATTTTGTTTTATTTGCGTTAATTCGCGTTCATTCGCGGCCAAAACTTTTACTTGTCTTCCACCTCGGTCGCTTCCACCAGCTTATCCACAATCATCGAATAGATCGCCAGCTTCCCATCTTTATCGCTTTGAAAAAAGATCCGCTGGCTGTTGGGTGAAAAAATGGGGGACACCAGTCGCGGATCGCTAGCCTTATGCTCGCACAGCGTCAGCTCTCGTTTTGCCGCTCGCACTAGCAGCAGTACATATGGAGAAGCTTTGCTGCCGCTGGCCCCCACCAGCACGCTCGAATCTGCGTTCCCGCCGAAGCTGATGAACTGGCTGGTTGCGGCAATCAGCCGATCCTCATTCGTGTCGGGCGTCGACTCGCGCAGGTTGTTGAGCTGCTTGGTATCGGCGGGAAAATTCAAATAAAGAAGTGTTCTGCCGTCCACGGACCAGACCGCCGGCCCCAGCCCTCCAGCGGCGATTCGCAATCTCCGATTTTGACCTCCGTCGAAATTCACCAGCCAGAGCTCGTTTCCACGGTGGTACAGCACACCGGCGCGGCGCGGCCGCGGCAGAGGATCGGAAATCGGTTCGGGCGATTCCACTACCGTTTGCACGCCTCCGGAACGCAACGTGATCAACCGCAGCCGGCTCGTTCCCGGCTTCTCCTCCACCAGCAGCCCGTAGAGTCCGTCCTCCGACACGCTGAACCCTCGCCCCAGTTCGAAACCCTCCTCGATCCGGTGGACTTCCCGCGCACGCGCGTTCCCGAGATTCGCCATATACACCGAGCGCCCATCCAAGTAATAAAAGCTGCGCTCATCGGGAGCGAGCGTGAGCGACTCCCGCACCAGATTCTCGGCGCGCGTGAGCGTTCGCGATTGCCCGCTCTTCAAATCCATGCGATAGGCCTGCACGGAGCCCGCGCGGTCGCTCGAATAAATCAAGAAACTATCACGCCGCGAAACGGCGCGCTCATAGGAAGCAGGCAGCCAGCTTTCATGCGTGGGATCGGTCAAACGGTAGACGTCGAATTCAGTGGCGGCGTCCTTATAGCGCCTTGTCTCGGAAGCAAGCGTCTGACCTTTAGCGGCGGTGACGCAACCGGCCGCCCCGGCCATCGAAACAAAAAATGCGCGGCGGCTCGAAAGCAAGCGGCTACCGGTGGCTGGTCTGATAATGTTCTTTCAGCAGGTCCAGGCCAAAATCGCCCTCGATGTCGCGCCACACAGTATGGATGTGGTTGGCGTTATTCTGCGTGTCGTCGTACTCGATGAGAAACGCAGGCGACTGTATGCGATAGTAATGCGGCTGTCCTACTTGTTCGCCGCCCGCCCACGCGAAGTACAAATTGCCGGCGGCCTTCTTGATTTGGTCTTCGCGCAGTTGCGCCACTTGTTCGGGCACGTTGTTGCAATATTCGTCCAGCAGATTCTGCAGTAGCTCCCGTTGTTGCGAAGTCAGCTTGGACGCGGCGATCCCGCTCGGCTGACCCTTCAGAGCCGCTTTTCGCGCAGGCCCAGTGAGAATCTCCCCCGGAGCGTCGGCGCTCACAATCGCGGTCTTCTTCTGTTCCGGAGTCAGCGACTGTATGAAGGCGCGCCCGAGATCTTCCTCGCGTCCCAGAACCCGCAATCCTTTCCTTGGACCCTCCCTCACCTCAGCCGGATTGGCTCCAAAGAAGCTCGGCGCCACCAGGACCTTTCCATTCACGATGGTGAAGTTCTGGCTGACGTGGTGTCCTTCCACGCGATAGCCCCAGATGCCCGTCTCCGATGGCTCTCCAAAGATGCTGAAGAAATAGCGCTCGGGGTCGCGCACCGGGCCGGTTCCGTTTTCGAGAATGCGCAGAATCTCGTCCAGGCTCATGATGCTGACAGCCTTGATGTAGCCGCGCTGGCTCAGCCCCGCGCTCAACAAGGCGTGCGCCAAATGTTTTTGCGCCGAGTTCATGTCTTTCAGCGGAAGCCCTTTGCGTTCCTTGGGAATGTAGTGCCAGTCGAACCGTTCCTCATCCTGAAACTGGAATGTGGCGCGCGCGCGTTGTTCCGGATCGAGCGATGCGAGAAAGGCCCTGGCCGTTTCGGCCATGATGGCCGGCGTATGCATCCTTGAATATGCGGCGGTGAGGAGAATGGTTGCAATTCCCATGGCGGAAATCCGTAGCGCGAGCGTCTTCACGTAAGTCTCCTTGAAGCGAACTACCAGCTTATCTCAGAACCGCTCCTCCCAGACTGATCCTCCGCGCCGCGTCCGCTCCAACCACGCCGCCCAACGGCCGAGCCGCAGCCGGAAGGAAGCGTTACGATCGGCCAACACATCACCGTACCTGGTAGCGCTCCGTTGAAGACGCCTGTCCAGAAATATTGATTCTACGGGACCCGCATCACCTTTGGTGGGCCAGCAGGCCCATAGCACTCCCTCCCGGTCGCGGCTCGGAAAGCTACCTGATCGCTGTTCCCTCCCGGATTTCATCCGTCGCCCGGCGAACCACTAAATCGCCCTCTGCCAGATTCCCGATCACTTCCACCAGGTCGCCTTCCGTCACACCCTTCTTCACGTTCACCCATTCAGCTTTCCCATTCCGGCTCCGAATGACGAAAGTCCGCTCCGTGGTTGTCACTACGCTGGTTGGTGGAACAAACAGGGCCGGATGCGAGCGCCGGACCGGCCACTTGACCGCCGGATACATTCCCGGCGCGAGCGAATCGTCTCGATTGAATACGTCCAGCTCCACAGCCATCGTGCGCGTCTTTTGATCCAGCTCGTGCGAGATCCGTGCCACTGTTCCGGAATAAGTTCGTTCCGGGTTTGCCGGCACGTGAAATGACACGGTGCTCCCGCCACTTATGCCGCCCACGTCTTCTTCAGGAACTGGAACCACCAAGCGCAGACGCGCCACCTGCTGGATCACCAGCAGCACCATATCTGCGGTTGGACCAACTAGCGCCCCTGGGTGAACCAGGCGATCAGTCACCACACCCGCGAACGGCGCGGTGATCTTCAAATAGGCCGCCATATCCTTCTGGGCTTCCACCGCCGCTTGAGCAGCGCTGCTCGATTGCTTCCGCGCGAGAACCAACGCTTGAGCCGCGTCCACTTGCTTTTCCGCTTGCAGCAATTCATTGGCAGCCACTGCGCCGGGTGTCTTGGCAGCTTCCTTGAGCCGATCCGAAGTGCTCTGGGCCGCCGCAAGTTGTGCCTCCGCCTGCAACCGCTCAGACTCGGCCGCCAGCACCCTCGATTCCGCTTCCCCAATCTGCGCCTTCAATTCGGGCGCGCTCAACTCCACCAACAGTTGTCCTTCTTTGACCATGCTGCCGCGGTCTACCAACACGCGCTCCACGTAACCCGAAATTTTCGCGTGCAACGAAACACTCAGGAAAGGAACTATCTCGCCGGGCAGTTCAATGGTCTTGGAAATCGGTTTCGATACAACCTTCACCAGACTGCTTGCCTGCGGCCAGGCGGCCAACGCGGTTGCCGCCAGAAGCATTGCGAGCTTGAGCGCGGGGTTGGCAGACGGAAGCGTCTGCCCCACATATACTACTAGACCTGAAAATCTTTGCAGCCTGCGACGATTTGTGGGGCGGACCCCCTGGTCCGCGGCCGACGCCCCCGTCGGCCCGGTTTTGGTTGCGGCTAGGCTGCTCTGTGGGGCAGGCGCTTTCGCCTGCCAACTCTTAAGTCGCTTCATAGTACCGGCTCTCGGGATCCATGGGGTTTAGCGAGGGCGAAGTAATGCTCGCCTTGCGCTGCAGGATGGCGTAAATGGACGGAAGAATCGTCAATGTGGCGAATGTCGAAACCAGCAGACCGCCGACCACGGCGCGGCCGAGCGGCGCCGATTGCGATCCGCCCTCGCCGAATCCGATGGCCACCGGAAGCATGCCAAAAATCATTGCAGCGGCGGTCATCAGGACAGCTCGAAGACGGCTCGCGGCGCCTTCTTGCGCTGCTTCCAACAGCGGCTTGTTCTCATGCCGGAAACGCTCCGCGAAAGTAACCAGCAGGATGGAGTTCGCCACTGCAATACCGATCGCCATAATCGCGCCCATAAAGGATTGGATGTTGAGCGTCGTGTTCGTCGCCCACAAACTTAGCAAAACTCCACAGAGCACCGCGGGCACCGTGAGTACAATGGCGAGCGCCAACCGCGCTGATTGGAAATTCGCGGACAGCAGCAGAAAAATTACCACCACAGCCAGCAGCAACCCGGTCCGCAATGCCGAGATCGTCTGCAACAACGGCGGGATCTGACCCTTCATCACGATTTTGGCGCCTCTCGGGGCAGGTCCTGCGCCGGCCAGCGCTTGATTCAACTTTGGCGACGCCTCGCCCAACGTGATTTCGTGAATATTCGCTGTGACGCTGACGATATGCTGGCCATTGAAGCGTTCAATCAATCCTGGCATTGTCCCTGTCTTCAGTTCCGCGATATGGTCGAGCTGCGGCTCCGAGCGCCCGGGCGGCATCAGCGGCAGACTTCCCAGCGCCGAGATACTTTGCATTCGATTCTGCGGAAGCTCCACCTGAAGCTGAAACGCATTGCCGGAATTTGGATCGCGCCAGTAGTTCGGGTCCGTAAACCGCGACGAGGAAGTCGCCGGCACAATCGAACGGACCACATCCGACATGGTGAGCCCGAATTGGCCCGCTCGCTCCCGGTTGATGTTGATATCGAGCGTTGGGTAATTGTATTCCTGAGCGAGTTGCAGATCCCGCAAGAAACTCAGTTTTGCCAATTGCGATTGGATCTTTCGGGCGTATCCGTAATCGTCGGCGAGACTAGCGCCCTGCACCGCAACTTCCATGGGCGTGGGCGATCCAAAGCTCATCACTTGCGAAACGATATCGGCGGCTTCGAAAGAAACCTGGCACGAAGGCAATTCGCGCCCAAGGCTGGCCCGGATTCGCTCACGCAACGCTTCGCCTCGCGGAGTGTCGGGTTTCACGGCAACCTGGATGATCGCCTCCTGTGGGCCACTGGTAAACAAATGGATCAGGTCCACCGGGTAGCTGGGCGGAACAACTCCTATGAAGTCACTGGTGATCACGACGTTGTCCGGGCCGGTTTGCTGTTGAATAATGTCGAGAGCGCGAAGAACTATGCGCTCGGTCTCTTCGATTCGGGTACCCGCTGGCGCGCGCAGGCGAATGCGCAACAGCGGAGCGTTGGCATCCGGAAACAGCTCGGTCCCAATGCGCGGAAGAAGTATATAGAGCAGCGCGAACGCTACGCCCAAGTAACCCAACACCAGCGGCCATCGAAATTTCAGAACCACACGCAAGTATCTTTCGTAAAATCCGCGCAGGCGGCCGAAAACTCCCTGGTGCTCTTCGCCGCGATGCGCTTCACGCATCAGCCAGGTGGAAAAGACCGGCACCAGGCTGCTCGAGAGCAGATAGGACGCGATCATCGAGAACGCGACGGCCAACGACAAAGGCACGAAAAGCTGGCGGCTCACGCCGATCATGAAGAACGAAGGAACAAATACAGCAAGAATGCAGAACATCGAAAGCAAGCGCGCCATCGCGGTGCGGCTGCATGCTTCCAGCACCGCTCTCGCCCGTGAAACACCCGGAAGCATCTGCGTATGAATATTCTCAATCTCAACCGTTGCCTCATCCACCAGAACACCCACAGCAAGAGCCAGCCCACCCAGCGTCATGATGTTAATGGTCTGGCCCACGGCCCACAAAAGAATCACCGCGCTCAGTAAGGCGAACGGGATATTCATCACCACAATTACCGCGCTACGCCAGTCGCGCAGGAAGATCAACACCATCAGACCAGTTAGACCGGCGCCCAGCAATCCTTCCAGGATCAGCCCACGCAAGGAGTTGGTGACGAATGGCGATTGGTCAAATTGCAGGCTCACGTCCACGTCATCCGGCACAGCTTTTTTGAAATCCGGGATGGCCGCCTTGACGGCGTTAATAACGGTTAAAGTGGAAGCATCCGCACGCTTAGTGACGGGGATGTAGACGGTTCGCTTTCCATTCACGTGCGCATAAGCCGTAATGATGTCCGTGCCGTTTTCAATGGTTCCGATGTCTCTGAGATAAATGCTGGTCCCGGAAACCGGCCGAATGGGTGTGCTCAGAAGTTCCGCGAGGTTGCCTCCCAACGCCGCGTTCGTTCTGGCAATGCGATTGATCTCACCGGTCCACATGTTGCCGGACGGCATCACCAGGGTGGACTTGCTCACCGCCGCAATCGCTTCCTCTGGCGAGATCTTATATTGAGTGAGCTTGTCGGGATCGAGCGTCACCACAATGGTTCTCTGATTCCCGCCGAACGGCGGCGGGGCTGAAACTCCCGGCAGTGTCGCAAATAGCGGACGAACGCGGTTCAGCGCGAAATCCTGCAGCTCGCCTTGCGTGTGAGTGGCGCTGCTGAAAACCAGTAGACCCACCGCAACGCTGCCTGCATCGAATCGCGTGATGAACGGTGGCACCGTTCCTGGAGGCATGAACGCTCGCGCGCGATTGACATAGCCGACAGTTTCGGCCATCGCCTGGCTCATGTTCGTGCCTTCATGAAAAACCAGCTTCATCAGCGCCGCGCCCTGAATGCTCTTACTCTCCACGCGATCGATTCCGGTGATGTAGAGGAAATGATACTCGTAGTAGTAAGTCAGGTAGCCTTCCATCTGGGCGGGATCCATTCCGCCGTATGGCTGAGCGACGTAAATGGCCGGATCGCCCACTTGCGGGAAAATATCCACCGGCATCCGCCGCACGGCGAGATAGGCAAACAGCGCGATCGTGACTAACGCTACCACCACGGTGATGGGTCGACTGAGCGCGGCTAGAACGAATCGCATACGCGCATTCCTTGGTGCCGCGCCGGCACCGTCGAAAACATCCGGTGTTGGATGGATGAACGCAAAGTGGGGCGGNNTTGGAAGGGCTGCAAGCCCATGAGGTACACTCGTGCCGGCGCATGGCTTGCCGTGAGAACTGGCTGCGTCATTGACTGGCCTCTACAAGAAACGGCTGAAGATCTCCGGCCACGGTCGCGATCTCCAACAGGCCGCGCCAAACACTCAAGCGAGCCAGCGCGTCATCGATCTCCGACTGTGTCAGCAACCGCTGGGCTTCCGCCACTTCGTCGATATTCGCCAGTCCCGATTGATACCGCGCGGTGGATTGCTGGAGCGCCGCGCGCGTAGCGTTCACTTGAACAGGCGTATTGGCCACAACTTCGCGAGCGCCACGAAGTCTCGCTGTCGCGGCATTCCAGCGCGCCCGCAGCTCGGTTGCAATCTGCTGGGAACGCGCGGTCTCGGCGCGAACATTGGCCGACTGCGCCGCCCGCCGTGCTTGAATGGCCGGAAGATCCATGGCCGGGAATGTCACAGTAAAACCCAGCGCGTAATCTTGCACGCTGGGCGCAAGCCCGTTGAGACCACCCAGCAAAGCTCCATTCGTCTCCGCCCCCGTGCCACGGGCATACGCGGATCCTTGCAATGAGAATCGAGGGAAGTAGGTTCGTTCTAGAGCCCGCAACTGCGCCTTGGCCCGCTCCACAGCGGCGTCCTGCTCGATCGCGATTGGATTCGCCTTTGAATCGACTGGAGCCGAGTCCTGCGCAGGTGGTAACTCCAGCAGCTTGGGTGCAGCCAGCGTGATCTGGCTTGGTTCCACGCCGACAAACTGCGAAATAGTTGCGCGTGCGACTTCAGTGGCCTGCTTGGCTTGAATCCATTGCGTGCGCGCGGCAGCCAGTTCCGCCTGCGCGCGTGAACTATCAGCGCCCGGCCGTAGCCCCGAATTCACCAGTGCCTGGATAGTTCGTAGAATTGTCTCGGTACGATCCACGCCGGCCTGCGCGGCTCGCACGGTCTCCTCAGCCGCGGCGAGTGTCAGATAAGCGTCCGCAGTCGCTACCGCGACATCATACCGGGTCCGCTGGAGCGTTGCCTCCGCCTCGGTGCGCGCGGCCGCGGCCACAGCTACGTTCGCTCGGCGAAGACCGAAATCGAATGGCTCCCAGGAAACCAGCACGCCGGCCGCGCTGCCCCAGGCTGTCCCGAAATTGTTCGAGCCAATCACCGGCCCAGACATCGACGGAATAACGTTCTGCGGAAGCAACAGCCCGAAAACATTGTTTCTGGTCGCGCGATTCGCCTGCGCCAGCAAATCCACGCGTGGCAGGTACGACGTTCGAGCTAACTGAATGCCTGCCGCGGCCGCGCTGATCTGTTCCTGAGACACACGGATCGCGGGGTAGTTGCGCAGAGCGCCTTCCACCGCCTGGCTGATCGTGAGCGATTGACCGAAGAGCGATGCGCCAGCGGCAACCAGTAGCGATAAGCCCGTGCTTCTCATCGGCCCTCAATCAGCTCACGGAACAATTCGCGCACCTTGCCCTTGGCTGCCGCGAGCGCGCTCTTGCCCAGCGGTGTTGCCCGGTACACTTTCCGCAGCGACTTGCCGTTCCGCCGTTCCGTCGCCCGCAGATACCCTTTCTTCTCCAAGCCGTGCAGCAGGGGGTACAACGTTCCGGGACTGATCCGGTATCCGTGACGCGCCAGTTCTTCCACCATGCCCAGGCCAAAGATCGGTTCGTGTACGGCGTGATGCAAGACGTGCAAACGAATTAAACCCGAGTAAAGATCCCGGTCGGCCCCGTGATCATGATCGAGCTTCGTTTTCGGTGTTCGATTACGAATATGCTAAGTATACCCGCACGTCAGCCGCTCGTCAAGAGTTATGCTGTGGTTCGATGTCCCCTTGCTCACGCGCGGGGCTACCGCACCCATGCCTACACTGGTCACTAGAGTGACTAAAGGCCACGCAAGCGAGTTAACGTCCTTCGGCGTCGCGGATATCCAGCGGGCGCGATGCGAACAGCTTGAGAACCACAAGGTCTTCGGCTGAGCAGGTGCGAAGATCCGAACCCGGTCCAAAGGAAACAAGTGTCGCGCGGCTAACCACGCTTTCTTCGAATGGGAGACCGCCGAGCGACACGTCAATACCTACGCCTGAAGCCGGCCGAAGCAGAAGGACGCGATAGCGATGCGCGAATTCGCGGGCGTCTTCGATCCGGGCTGGATAAGCGGCCAGAAGCGGGACAATGAAACGATCTTCAGAGCCAAAGCCCGCCAGTACGGTCAGCAGAAGAGCTGGAGTTGCCTGGCCGTCTCGAAGAGATCGATCATCGGCGGAGCTTAGCGAACCACTTCTGCATTTCAACCAATCCGGAGGATTCGCGCGCGGGCATGGTTCTCAACGCGTGATTGAATGCGCCTTCGAGAACAGCCAACACCTGCAGATTGTCGGCATCCCGGACTTCTCGCCGACGAATGGCCTCGAGCTTTGGACCGGCTTCTCTCCAGGCCTCGACCGATCGGCGCAGTATCTCCCGCTCGTCCATAGTCTGATTATGAACGATCCGGTTCGGCGCCTTCGATTCTCGGCTTAAAACGGCAGATCTCTCGCTCCGTGTTTGGGCAGCGAGAGTGCCGATTTGGCCAGGTATGGATAAGGATTCACTGGCGTACCGGCCATGCGCACTTCATAGTGCAGGTTCGGCCCTGTTACGCGGCCGCTGCTGCCGGATTGGCCGACAATATCTCCACGACGGATCTCCTGCCCGGTGACCACCTCGAACCGGGACAGATGCCCGTAGTACGTCTGCAGTCCGTTGCCGTGATCGACAATCACCAGCCGCCCATAGCCGTTACTCCAGTCCGCATGCACTACGATTCCGTCCGCGGCGACGTGGACCGGTGTTCCCTGGGGCACCGAAAGATCGACTCCCGTATGAATCGCACCTTCGCCCGAGAGCGGATCGGTCCGCCCTCCAAATGGACTCATCAGCCGGCCCTCCACCGGCCACAGACTGGGCCGGATGTTGGTTTGCCACTGTTTGGGGTAGGTTCGGAAGAGCTTCGAGATGGAAGCGGATTGAAGAAGGTTGTACTCACCCAGCGACTCACGGAAGTTCGGCGCTAGCGGCGCGCCGTTCGAGATATCGGTGGAAGTCTCGGGCTTGCTCTTCAGCCCGTAGGCCACCGAAACTTCGCTGGCGAATGTCTCCAGCGTCGCCAACTGCTCGTTCTTCTGGTTGGTAACTTTTTGAAGCTCCTGGTACTTGGCGCGCAAAGAGTCAACTTCTTGGCGAAGCGAATTGTAATTGGCCACCTTCCAGGTCATTCTCGCGTAGCTGGATACGAACCCAAATACCGAGAAGCACCCTATCAGGGCTAGCGTGAAAGCGGCGTATATGGCTTTGTGCGGGATGTGAACTCGACGCAATCGTCCATGTAACGAATGCGCCAGCACAAGCACAAAATAAGGCTGATGCGGCACTGAATCTCCCTTAGAGTTAATTCGGCTCGGCCCAGAAAAACTACAGACGCGGTGGGCCGTAGGCCGGAGAGTACCAATGACAGAACGAAGGCTAAGGATACTTCATGTCTGGGAGTGGTGTCAAGGTCGGTAATTGTAAGTTGAATTACATTTACCGACCAGGCGGCAGGCTGCAGGAGGCAGGCGGCAGCAAACGCAAAGGTGACCCATCGTTGGTTTTCTGCCGCCTGCCGCCTGCCCCCTGGCGCCTTCTTTAGGTGGCTCCCTTCCGTCTCACATCAATGTTCAACCGTTTAATCTTCTGATTCAGAGTTGATAGCGGGATACTTAGTTTCTCGGCTGCTTCGGTCTGGCTCCAGTTGACTGTTTCCAGCGTCTCGATGATTTTGCGACGTTCGAAGTCGGCCACGATCTCAAATAGCGAGGCGTCGGCCGGCAGAGTGCCGCTTTCATCGCGGCGGATACGGATGCCTCCAGCCTGCAGAATGGAGTCCGGCAGCACGTCTACCGAGACGGTTGCGTCGGAAGCGAGCACCACGGCACGCTCCACGGCGTTTTCGAGCTCGCGGACATTGCCGGGCCAGTTGTAGTCCATCAAAAGCTGCATCGCATCGGGCTCGAAATGCAGCCGGCTTTTCTGCTCATCATCCAGGAACTTCTCGTTTTCCCTGCTGTACTTGGTGAAGAAAAAGTCCACCAGGCGCGGAGTGTCTTCCTTGCGCTCCCTTAGCGGAGGAAGCACCAGGTTGATGACATTGAGGCGGTAATACAGGTCCTCGCGGAATCTTCCTTCCTCCACCAGCCGTTTCAAATCCGCGTTGGTGGCCGCGATGATGCGCACATCCACCTTGATGGTCTCGGTGGATCCCACCGGCATGAACTCGCGTTCCTGGATCACGCGCAGGAGCTTGGCTTGCGTTTCCGGACTGATGGTGCCGATTTCGTCGAAGAAGATGGTGCCCCGGTTGGCGATCTCGAAATATCCCTTTTGGGCTGCGATGGCGCTGGTGAACGCCCCTTTGATGTGGCCGAAGAGCGCCGATTCCATCAGGTCCGACGGTACCGAGCCGCTGTTGACGGGAACAAACAACTGGTTCGACCGGGCGGAGTGAGCGTGAATGGCTTTGGCGATCAATTCCTTGCCGGTCCCGGTTTCGCCCGTGATCAAGATGGTCGCGCGGCTGGGCGCAACTTGCGTAACCAGATCCAGGATGCGCAACATGCGCTCGCTCTTGCCGATGATGTTCGGGAAAGAGTACTGCTGTTTCAGAGCGCGCTTGAGCTGGATATTCTCACGCGCCAGGCGGCTGGAGGCGATCATGCGATCGATCTCGATCAGCAGCTTTTCGTTATCCCAGGGCTTTGAAAAATAATCGTTGGCGCCGCTCTTGAGCGCGTCCACGGCCACTTCCACCGAACCGTAGGCGGTAATCATGAAAATCGGTGTTTCCGTGTCGCGCTCCCGAAAATCTTTGAGCACTTCCATGCCGGAGCGGTCCGGCATCATCAGGTCCAGCAGGATAAGATCGTAGCTGCCGGCTTCGGCCTTGCGTAGGCCTTCAGTTGCATTGGCGGCCAGATCCACGTTGTAGCCTTCCAGCTCGAGCAAGGTGGCCAAGCTTTCGCGAATTTCCGCCTCGTCGTCGATAACTAAGATGCGAGCTTTGTGGAGTGGAGTCGCGAGGTCGTCTGCGGGGAGTTGATCAGGCATGCACTGGCTTCCTCGCTAAAGGAAGCTCAACGTGGAAGCGAGCGCCCGCTCCGGGCCGGCTCTCGACTCGAATAGCCCCGCCGTGCTCCCTCACGATGCCGTACGTCACCGAGAGGCCCAGGCCAGTTCCTTTCCGGGAACCTTTGGTTGTGAAAAAAGGATCGTAGATGCGCTCCAAGTGTTCGGGCGAGATGCCTTGCCCGCTATCGGCTACTTCGATGCGGGCGAAACCGTCTTCGTTCCAAGTGCGGATTGCCAGTGTGCCGCCGGATTCCATGGCGTCGCGCGCATTCAGGAACAGGTTCAGGAATACCTGTTGGAGCTTGCCCGAATTCGCCTTCACTCCCGGCAGCCCTGTTTCCAGCGTCAACTTCACTTCGATAGACGCTTTCTCCAACTGGTGTTCGATCAGGGTCAAAGTTTCCCGGATGACTTTGTTCAAGTCGACTTCCACAAATTCAGTCGGCGAAGTTCGCGAAAAACTCAACAATGAATTGACGATCTCGCTGGCCCGGAAGGTCTGTTTGGCGATTTTGTCCAGCAGCTTGAACTTTTGCTCGTCGCCGGAAATTTGCTTCGCCAACATCTGGGCATACGTGGAGATCACGGCCAGCGGCGTATTTACTTCGTGTGCAACTCCGGCTGCCAGCAGGCCGATGGAACTCAGCTTGTCTGCTTGCACCAGGCGTCGCTCCAGTTCATCACGATCGGTGATGTCGTCGAAGATGATCAGCCGTCCGATCTGCTCCAGATCTTTCGCCACCAGCGGCGCCACCGCTATATTCAGCGTGTGGGCGTGGCCGTTTCCGTTGACTCGCGGGGAACCCAACACGAATTTGTAGATGTTGCGAACGCCTGTGTCGCCGCGAACCTGATCGAACCGCTCGCAGAGATCGGCCGGGAACAGCTCGGCTAAGCGGCGGCCCACTGCATCTTGCCGCGAAATGCCGGTCAACCGCTCGATCTGTGTGTTCCAGCTCCCCACGCGATCATCCAGGTCAGCCGCCAGAATGCCGACGTTGATGGATTCGACGATGTTCTCGCTGAATTCCTTGAGCCGCTCGTATTCTTCCACCTTGTGCTGCAGTGAGCGGTACAAGCGCGCATTTTCCACCGCGATGCTGACATATCCGGCCAGAGTGATCAGCAGTTCTACGTCATCGCTGGAAAGAAAGTCGCCTTTGTCGGTGCGGCTCAACGCCAGGTAGGCGATGGTTCGCCCGCGCACAGTACAGGCGAAGTAATAAGTCAGATCGAGTTCCGAAATCGTGTTACGAACCCGCGTAGGCCATTCGTGCGAGACGACATCCAAGAGATGCCGCGTGCGCTCGAAGAATAGATAGGGCTTTCCGGGCAGAGACGTTAGGAAACTCAAATCCAGCTCCGCCAGCGGTTTGTGGCCGCGATCCTTCCGATTCCCCATAGTCATGTGCAGGTGGAACTGGTCGTCCGTGTCACCGGCCAGGAAGAAGGCGACATGTTGGATGGACAGCGTGTGAACCAACCGGTCCGCCACCGAGCGAAGCATCTCGTCCAAGTTGGTTTCCGAACCCACTTCTTTCGCGAATTCGATCAGTGTGCGCCGGTAGTCATAGCGGTCTTTGTAGAAGAAATACCGGTCAAGCTGCTCCTGTAACCAATCGCGAATGGGCTGGAAGATAAACGTGGCGAACACGATCAATCCGACGATCGCGGCCGGGCTCAAATCCTCGGGGCGCATAAACGAAAAGATCAGCCCGTAAAAGATGCCCAGAACCACAAGCGTGGCCAGAGTGTAAACATAGCCCTGTTGGAAGATGATGTCGACGTCCATGAGCCGGTATCGCAGAATCGCGTAAGCCCAGGTGACCGGGATCAGGATCAGCGAGAGAACAGCCATCTTCTCGTAGTGCCCGGGCAGCGAACCAAGCACGTAGGGAAGCGCGTAAATCAAAGTAAACGGAGCGACGCCGAACAGCGCTCCGTTGCGTAAGTACTTGAGTTGCCTTCCAACCAGCGGATCGTCGGCGTCCGACGACTTCAACCACAGCGCAACTACCCCCGCCAGATAGCCAGCCGTCAGATACAGCATCGAAAGCCGGTCGAGGAACCAGTTGACCTCGATGGAGGAGACCGAGACTTGCAACATCCCCTTGGCCACCAGTGCGTAGACGGTGAGCAGAGCCAAACCGGGGATGTATAGCAACGCCATGGACGCACGCCGCTCCAGCCATTTTGGACGGTCGGGAAAGACCAGGCAGAAGTGCAGGAAAATAGTAGGCGCCAGAATGCCTGCCGCCACGTTTCCGAAATAGATTACCTGATCGAAGGCGTTCAGCTTCCCGGTGTAGTGGAAACAATAAAACACAAACGAAGCCAGACACAGCACGTAAAAATGCACCGAGCGTGGCGCGCTGACGCGGCGGTAGTAGACAAACAACCCGACCAGCAGGTACGCTACCCCAACCATGTAGGTGTAGTACACCGCCCGATCCGCGATGCTTTCGCCCACGATCACCTGGGCCGGAAGCTGGACGCTTCCACGCCGCACCACGTATTCTGCTTTTCGCCAGGCGCCGACCCGGGCCAAAGCTTGTGAGACATCGCTGGCTTTGTGAATCGGGGTGCCGGCCACTTGGATCAGGGCGTCGCCGGCTCGTATTCCCGCGTTATCGGCCTCTCCGGACGGCACCACATGCAGCGCCAGCACGGAGTTTTGCCCGCCGGCATCGTTGCGATCCACCCACACTACGCCGTCGTCCGGTAGCGTATACACACTTTTCTGGCGGAAGTTGACGATGGCGCAGCACACCGCTGCCACCGTGAGGATGAACAGCAGCGCGCTGACAAACTGGGTCTTGAGATCCCTCAAAGCGCTCTTCCCTTGAAGCCCGACCGCGGGCAGACTTATCCTAACTTACACCTTTCCCGTGCTTCCGGTATAGCACTTCAAATGCCACCCCTGCGGACTGTAGCTCGCTATGAGAATACAGGATTTACTGACAGAAAACAAATGACTTGTTTGTGAATATCCCGTTTTCGGGATACGTTACTACTGGAAAGTGTATTAGATACGAAAAAGCGGAAGTGATTGCAATTACGGTCGCGTGCGCCGAGCGCGCCAAAGTAATGCCACTGCGATTGTGAGTAGTGGCGGCAGAGTGGTTGGTTCCGGGACTGAGGAAACTGTGGGCGTGTCGACCGGTGCTAGTATTTCGAAACTGGTTCGGTCCGAGCTGCCCGACGTGGTGACGACCGTCCCTGAAGCTAAGCGCATTCCCCGACGTGAAGGCAAACCGGACGTCGTTGTTGGTTGAAACGGTTCCAGATTGTGCCTCGTTAGAAACGGCGGCTCGTCGTTCGTTCCTAAAGCCTACCTGATTAAAAGAACTGTCCTTTTCCGCCTAACCAAACCAGAATCTCTATCGTCCTATAATCAGACTGTCTATGGGAACCCTCAAACCGAAGGCCGACCTTTTGCCTGGCACACTCGACATGCTCGTGCTCAAGATATTGATGCGCGGCCATTTGCATGGGTATGCGATCGCGCAACTGATTCAGCAATTGTCCGACGATCTGCTGCGCGTCGAAGAAGGCTCTCTTTACCCGGCTCTCCAGCGGCTTGAGCTGAATGGCTGGATCGAGGGAGAGTGGGGCCTATCGGCCAATAACCGGCGCGCTCGTTTCTATAAGCTGACTCCCGACGGCCGGAAACACCTTGCCGAGGAGTCGGCCAGTTACCGCCAGGTCACCGGCGCGGTGGCCCGCATTATGGGGTTTGCTTCATGAGATATAGCACGATTTGGAAGCGCTTTCGGCTGCGTCTGCGGTATTTGGCATGGCACGGCGAGCGGCAGCGATCGCTTTTGGAAGAAATGGATTTCCACATCCAATCGATGGCCGAGGAACTGGTCGCGAGCGGCATGTCGGAGCAGGAAGCGCGTGCGGCGGCGCGCAGAAAGTTTGGCAATATGACACGAAAATCAGAAGAAGCCCGCTCCATATGGATTGCCCGCTGGATGAGCGATCTGGCGCAGGATCTGCGTCACGCATTTCGCGGAATGCGCCGCGATGCCGGATTCACCGCCTCTGCGATTCTCATCGCCGGCCTCGGCATCGGCGCCAGTGCGACGGTATTCAGCGTGGTCAACGCTTTGCTGCTGCGTCCACTGCCATTCCGCGATCCGGAGCGTCTGGTGTGGATTGCGAACGTGGAATGGAGTATGCAAGTGAGCCAGTATCTGGATTTTCGGGAGCGGAACAAATCATTCTCCGATCTAGCTGGGTCCGCGGGTTATGGCGTGGGCGACATCGAATTAACGGGAACTGGCGAGCCGGAGCGCTTGACGAGCGCTCCCGTTACCCAGAACTTCTTCACGTTGCTGGGTGTGCAACCGATGATCGGAAGATCGTTCGCCGTCGAGGAGTGTCGCGGGAGATCCGACACTCCACCGGCCGCTCTGTTGAGTTACGGCTTTTGGCAGAGGCGGTTTGCTTCAGACCGGGGAGTGGTGGGACGGAAGCTGACGCTGGACAATAAGCCAGTAATGGTGGTGGGTGTACTGCCGGCGTCCTTCGATTTCGCGAGCGTTTTTGCGCCCGGCACTCCGGTGGATGTGTTCATTCCGTATCCCCTGACTGACGAAACGAACGGGCATGGAAATACTATGCAGGCAATCGGCAGGCTGCGGCCTGGCGCCACGGCCGCGAGCGCCCAGGCCGAGTTCACGGTGCTGGCAAAACAGCTCGAAAGCCAGCATCCGGAACGAAACCCGGTCAAGCCGAGGCTGACTCCGCTGCAGCGGCACGTGAACGGACGGGTGAGCCCGGCCCTGATCGTGCTGGCCTGCGCGGTTGGAGTGGTGATGTTGATTGTGTGCGCGAATCTTTCGAATCTGCAATTGGCGCGGCTGGGGACGCGACAAAAGGAAATGGCGATGCGGGCGGCATTAGGAGCCGGCCGTTCGCGACTGCTGCGGCAAATGCTTACCGAGAGCGTCGCGCTCTCCTGCTGCGGCGCGGCGCTGGGCCTGATTCTCGCGATTGCCGGCACGCGCGCCATCGCTCATCTGGATGCATTCAATATTCCGCTGCTCGCAAGCGTACGGCTGGACGGAGACGCGCTTGGTTTCACGCTGCTGGCAGCGGTCCTAACCGGCGTACTCTTTGGCTTGTTGCCGGCCCTCGAAGTCCGGTCGTTGGCGGTCGGGGAAATGCTGAAAGATGGCAGTCGCGGGTCGAGCGGCGGACACAGGAGTGGGTGGGGGCACGCCTGGGTCCGCAACGGACTGGTGGTTTCCGAGGTCGCGTTTGCCTGCACCTTACTGGTTGGCGCGGGACTGCTGTTGCGGAGTTTTCTGCGTGTCTTGGATGTAGATCCCGGATTTCAACCGGAAGGGGTGGCTACGCTCCGGGTAGACCCGAGTTTTTTGTTTTCGGGTTTGGCGCAGCAGAACTCCTACCTCGATGAGGTGCTGAGGCGGACGCGCTCGCTCCCAGGCATGCGGGCAGCCGGTCTCACCGACGTTCTGCCCCTACAAGGCGACCGGTCGTGGCAGGTCTCCGGGAAGGGACAGGTTTACCCGAAGGACCGGCATCCCGAGGCCTTCATCCGGGTAGTGAGCGATGGATACTTCGAGTCAGTCGGGATCCGCTTGCAGGCTGGAAGAAAATTCACGGAGAGGGATCGCGCATCGAGCGAACCGGTTGCGATGGTCAATGAGACCCTGGCTCGCACCCTCTGGCCGGGCCAGGATGCGGTTGGGAAGGTCGTGACGCAGGATGGAGGCCGGCGAGTGGTGGGTGTAGTTGGCGATGTCCGGCATGAGGCTCTGGAGAAGGCGGGCGATTCCGAAATGTATCTGCCGATGCGGCAGACCTTCGACTATCCCGCCATGAACTTGGTTGTACGGACGGTGCTTCCTCCGGATCGGCTGGCGCCGGCGGTTCGAGCGGCTCTGAGACCGATCGATTCGAATTTGCCGGTGCGCGAGTTTACAACCGTCCAGGAACTGGTGGACAAGGCGGTATCACCACGACGGTTTCTGGTGCTGCTGCTGGCTGGATTTGCGGGCTTCGCCCTGTTACTCGCCTCGCTCGGGATCTACGCCGTGATTTCCTATTCGGTAAGCCAGCGGGTTCAGGAAATTGGGATTCGGATGGCGCTGGGGGCTTCTGCGACTCATCTGCAGAGTCGTATTCTTCTGCGAACGCTCGGATTGGCTGCCCTCGGGCTCGGGCTGGGAATGGCAGCATCCCGCGCTCTGACGAGTACGCTGGGAAGCTTGTTGTTTGGTGTAACCCCCGGCGATCCATTCACGTTTATCGGAATAGGAGCGCTACTGATTGCGGTGGCTGCCCTCGCCGGATATTTTCCCGCTCGTAGAGCTTCGCGAATCGATCCGATGGTGGCATTGCGGGCGAGTTGAAGGGAAACGAACGCACCGAGGCGCCGTGAAACTTTCTAGCAGGAGATACGTCACGCAGCCCGCTCCAAGGGGCACGGAGATGATCCTGCAGATCCTATGGATGCTATTGCCTTTCTGGTTTGCGTATGTGCTGGTCGGCGACTCCACGGCCAAACGCTGGCAGGATGCCCTACCAAACGGTTTGTACGTTGGATGCGCGTATGCGGCCATCGCGACTGATGGCAGGCACGCCAAAATATACGGCAGTCGCGGCGACAATGCGATCTGGCATATCGGGGATGTCCGCGCGCGGCACCTCCAGCATGGCATCGATGATTTCGGCGGTGACGGGTGCTTCCTACAGAACGTGATCGGGGTCGTGCAGCGCTTTTTTCAAATCAGCGTAGGCCGACGCGGGAAGGCGGTTTTTCTCGGACGTGGTACACAACTTCCGCCAGGCTGATTAACTGACAACAGAATCTTTCGCAGGAGCTCGCCGCAGTATCAAAAGTGGCCTTGGCCGGTACTGACAAGCTGGGATCGCCAAACAGATACCAAAGTGCGTCGCGACTGTCGACAACGCCGGCGATCATCAGAAGTCCTTGGCATAGTCGCGGAACATCTCTCTCCGGTTCTCGTCGATTTCCTCAGCCGACGGTGCCTTGCCGTACTTCGCCAGCATGCCGTACCCCGACTTGAACGGCTGGCCAGGCTGAGTGGATTCTGCCTCTTCGTAGGCGAGCTTCTTCAGCCAGTCTTGAAGGGTAAGACCCTGTGCCGCAGCCTTCGCCTTGAGTGCGGCAAGCTGCTCATTCGAAACTTCGACGCTTCCACTCATAGCGGTCTCTCTTCAGGCTAACCCGAAAATTGTACGCGAACCAGGCGCCGGTGTCACGCTGAAGGCGCTGGGTCTTTGGCAAATCGCCCCGACGGCGATCTCAAAGGTGGGAAGCCCATAGGGCCATAGGCGTTAAAACAAGGCCGATTCCAAGTATCTAGGCGCGTTCTTCACAAGTCGGCACGCTTCTCAGAACGCCGTATCTTGGGAATTGGCCCATGACCGGGAAGATTGGTGGTCCATGTAGACGCCAGACAGTTTCCGATGACCACACATATCGGCCACGATCAACGGACGGGTGTCACATCGGGCAACTGTCCCGTTTGCTGAAATACGCGTCTATCACATCGAGAAACATGCTTTGGCGCCGGCTTCAATAAGTGTTCGCGAATCCTCCCGCCACAGGCGCGTGTTGCCGTGATCAATCTGGGCCTTTAAATAAGCACGACGAAATCAACGTCGGTCAGGAGCTCTTGGATCTGGTCCCGCTTTGCCGTAATTAGGCAGTAGGTATCCGATGGAGGCACCTTTACAAGAACCTGTTACTTTTCCTATCAAAAGGAATTATACACGGCGTTTTTACAAACTAGAACTCAGTTATCATCCCAATACCACTTTAAAGGGGTTGAAAGCGCTGACGACCAGAACTGTTTCCCCCATAGAGAGCGCGCGTTTTCAACAGTCATGAAATATTCATTGAAACTTTACGTGCGGGCGGTATATATTATAGCTGTTCCGATGAGCCCAAAATGGAAATCTCTCCCGCTTCAATGTAAGACAGAGCACACCATTTCTATTTTTGGTGCTTTAAATATTTACCAAGAAGGAGATTAAGAAATGAGCAACCCAACACCTCGAGCATCTATCAAACTGCCAGGTGACTTCACATTTGGGCACGTTCGCCCAGATCATAAGAAAGTCGACCCTACTGAGCTGCCCGCGCCCCTTGGGCCACTCGCTGCATTCGTCGGCGATTGGGTCGGCAATGGCTTCAACACGATCTTCCGGCCCGATAACTCCGTCACGCCGACGCCGCTCCCGAATCCCGTTCCCGCGCCCGTTCCCCCGGCCACTCTCGACAACATTCTGGAACTGAACCTCACCTCCGAGAGCCTCTCGTTTTCACCAAGCCTGGGCTCAGTTCCGAACCGAGGGACGACGCCGCAGGGAGACATTTTCCTCAACGGAGTGCCGTATCTGCAGACCGTCCAGGACACAACGATACACGGCGAAAGCGTCGGTATCCACGTCGAGCCCGGAATTTGGATTCATATACCGGCGACGACCGTGCCGCCCATAAACCAGGAAACGGTCGCACGCATGGCGTCGATCCCGCACGGGACTACCATCGAGGCGCAGGGCGTCTTTGGCTCCAAAGACGGACCGCCAACGATAGACCCCGTTAACATCACTCCGTTCGTAACGGGATCGAACCCTCAAAAACTTATCACCTTCCCAAGCCAAACCGCCACCAATGCCAACACGCCGAGAATCCCGCAAGATCTCACCAGCTTTATCGCCGCCGGCACCATCACACAGCCCCTTTTGGACGATCCAAACAGTTTGCTGCGCAGTCACATCAGTAAACAAAACATCATCAAAACCGTCGCGATCGTAATTTCCACAGCCCCTCCGCCTCCACCTCCGCCTCCGACACTCTTCGGGGGTGGAACCGACAACATCGCCTTCTTGCTGGGCCAGCCTGCTGCTACTGCGCCGAACGCTCAGACCTTGCAGATGACTGCCACTTTCTGGATCGAAACCGTTGAAGAAATTATTGAGGTGCCGCCGTTCACCGTCGGGCAGGCGCCCTTCTTGATCCAAGCCACACCAAGCGTTCCCGGCCAGAGCGTGCCGACATTTTCCATTACGCCGCCGTGGGACCTGGATAAGCCGCACAAGATTAAGGTTCATTTCACCCAGATTCAGTACACTCAAACTGTCCTACTGAATTTCGCCGGTCTGACTTGGCCGCATGTTTCGGTAAACACGCTTGTGCCGGCCGACGACATCATTGTCCCTCATTCGGTCTGGAAATGAGCCATTCCCGCTGTTTTGGGTGCGCCGGTCAAGACTAATAAATTCGTCCCCGACAACAATATCGCGCCGGAAGAGGCCACCACGTTATGGCCAATCAGAAATGAGCTTTGTCCCAGCAGCGAGAACGCTCTGGAATCGACATCATCTAAGTTGGGATTCTTTTGACTTTATGCCTGACAAAGCTCACGCTGCTCAGAAAATGGCGCCCTTTCGTTCACGATCTATCCACCATGCCGCCGCTGGATCTCGAGTTGACGCGCAATGCCCCGTCCGATGATATGTCCTTGAGCCATTTGGCCGGAAGTCCGGTTGTGGGAGATTGTAAGCGGGCGAGCGGGGAAGAGGCCGGGCTGCGGAGCCGAGGTGATCCTTGGTTGGCTTCCTTCTCTTAACGCCTATGTCCAAAAGGGCCGCATCCCAATCAGCCTTCCTCGCGAAGCACCGTCATTGGATCCACTCCCGCCGCGCGGCTGGCCGGGATCCAGGCCGCCAGTAGGCCGACCAGAGTCATTAGAACGCAGGCAACGACGAGTGCGGCCGGGTCCAGCGCAGATACGTCGAACAAGAGACTCTTCAGTGCCCGGGTCAGCGCAAAGGCTCCAGCCAGTCCGGCGGCAAGCCCCACCAGGAGCATCGAGAGGGCGCTGCGCAAAGTGTGCGATACCACGTCGCCCGGCCGCGCGCCCAGGGCCATGCGGATGCCAATCTCGCGGCGCTGATCGGTTACCGCATTCGCCAGAACACCATAAAGCCCCAGCGCGGCCATCAGTGCGGCGACGCCGGCGAAGGCGCCAAGCACCCAGGTGGGTTGCCGCGCCCAGAGTATGCTCCGCTCCTTGACCTGTTCCATTGTCATCACGTCCCCCAGAGGCAGGTGCTTATCGATCTCGCGCACCGCCTCCCGAATCCCCGGCATCACCGACGCCGGCTCGCTCAGTGTTCGAACCACCAATTTGATGTCCTGCCGCGGAGCCTGGGCCAATGGTAGATAGGCCACCAGCTCTGGCGGCGCGTTCAATGCGGCGGTACGCTCGCTGCGAATCACACCCACGATCTGCAGTTTTATCCGCGATTCCGGAATTGGGCCGTAGCCCGGTACGTCGATGCCAACGATTCGCCCAATGGGATTTCGAATTCCGAATGTTTTCGACAATTGCCGGGCCACTTCCTCATTGATGACNNAGGGTGCCAAAATACCAGGGATCGACAAGCTTCAAGCGAACCAGGAAAAAGTCATTCACTCCGGGCAAGTTCAAATATTCGCCCCATTGCACACCTTGAAGCGGCAAGCCCTGCGAGACGGATGCCTGCTCCACTCCGGGCACGGCCCGTAGCTTTTGAACCACGGCATCATAAAATCGGGCGGCGCTCGCCGGAGACGGGTACGCAGCCGACGGAAGATCGGTGGACATGGTAATGACATGGTCGATTCGTACGCCAAGATCCACTCGCTGAAGTTTCGCCAGGCTCTTGAACAGCAGCGCCGCGCCGCAAATGAGCACGACGGAAGCAGCAACTTCAGCGATGACGATGGTCCGTCGCACGGCCGCGTTCGAACCAGACGATCCCCGCGAAGATTGATTCAATGCGTTCGAAAGCGTGCCGAAAGAAGTCTGCAAGGAAGGAAACAGACCCGCGAGGATCAAGACCGCCATCACAGCCGCCGCGGCGAACCCAAGGACGCGCAGATCCATGCTGAGATCGGCGGTAAATGGCAGCGATGTCCTGAGCAACGGGACCGCAACACGAAGCAGCAGTGCGCCCAGCGCAACTCCGGCCGTGCCTCCGAGCAGGCACAAGACCAGGCTCTCGGTGAGCAATTGCACGATCAAACGGCCGCGGCTGGCGCCGAGCGCGGTTCTGAGCGCCATCTCCTTTCGACGGGTTACTCCTTTGGCCAGCGCCAGGTTCGCCACGTTTGCGCAAGCGATGAGCAACACCATCAGAACCGCTCCAGACGCCAGGTAAATGGAGCGGCGCAGGGTATCGCCCACCAGCATCTGGGCGAACGGGTCCACCGCGAAGCCCCAGTCCTTTTGGTAAATCACGTCATTCAGACTGGCTCTCAACGCGGTCAACTTGGCTTGTGCCTGCTGGATGCTGACTCCCGCTCGCAGACGCCCAATGGGGTTGAGCCAATGCTGGCCGCGATTCATTTGATCCGGCGCGAAGATCAGTGGCGTCCAGAACCTAGCTTCGTCACGATCAAAACTGCCCGCGGGTAGAACGCCGATGATTTTGTGGGGCTCACCGTCGAGCATCAGATCGCGGCTTAGAACACCAGGATCGCCGGCAAATTGCGTTTGCCAAAACGCGTGGCTTAACACCACCACCGGAGCCGCTCCCGGCTGATCTTCCCCTGTTGCGAAGGCCCGCCCGAGTTGAGGCTTCATGCCGAACACCTGGAAGTAATCGGCCGACACCTGCTTGCCCGAGACGCGCGCCGGATCGCCGCCAGTTGCCACCGCCGCGCTGGCCGGGTTTTCCACTGACAATGCCTCGAAGATATCGCTCTGTCGCTTCCAGTCCAGAAAGGTAAGCGTGGTGGTGGGGTTGCGTCCCCCTGGAGGGGTTTCCAATACCCTAACCATTCGCTCCGGCTCAGGGAATGGAAGCGGTTTCAACATCACCGCATCCACGATACTGAACATTGCCGTGTTGGCGCCGATGCCGAGAGCCAGTAATGCGATGGTAACCGCCGCGAACCCGGGATCCCGCCCGAGCGATGCCATCCCGTAACGCAAGTCTCTCAGCAGATTCTCCACCCACCGGACGCCCCGTTGATCGCGATGCTCTTCCTTCATCTGTTGGATTCCTCCAAAACGCTGGTTGGCCTCGCGGCGCGCCTCTTCGGGTGTGAGGCCAGCGGCGATAGCATCGAGCTCGGCCATTTCGATGTGGGCCAGGATTTCCCCCTCTAGCTCTCCATCGAGACGCCGCTTGCGAAGCAGCGCCAGAAGACGCCGAGCCGCGAATCGAAGCTTCACGACTCCGCCTCCAGCTTTGTCTTAACGAAGAACCGTGCCACCAGCGCCGTCGCCCTCTCCCAATTGGCAACTTCGACAGTCAGTTGCTTCAATCCAGCCTTGGTCAGCGAATAGAACTTGACCTTGCGTTTGGTCTCGGAGATTCCCCATTGCGTGCGAATCCAGCCTTGCTCTTCCAGGCGTATGAGAGCTGGATAAATCGACCCCTGGTTCAATCGTAAGAGGTTCTCCGCGACCTGCTCAATTCTCCGGGCGATGCGGTAGCCGTGCATGGGCCCCATGGTGTCCAGTGTTTTAAGGATCAGCAGATCCAGGGTTCCGTACGGGACGTCCGTTTTGTATTCAGACATGTTGGCTGCCTACAGCTATATACTACATCAGACAACCGGTAGGCTGTCAACACCTATGAGCAACGTCGGCGGCCGCTGGAGAAACCATCGCCACCCATCGCGAACGATGGCCCTAGCCGACCTTCCGCCCGCCATTCAAGACCGTGTTACGCACAGATTCCCCCGACGAGGCCAGATTTTAATCGTCCCATACGTACTGGTTCCCAACGGCAAACCTGTAAGGCTAAGTCCTTGATCTACTATTCGAAAGCGCTTTCCTGCAATGGTTCGCGTTAAATTCTGTTGACAAGGGCAACACTTAGGCTTAACATCGTCATTCTGGATTCTAGAGTTGGGCAGCCAACAACTTGACAAGGCACCATCGGTCTACGTATGACCTTGTTCCAAATCGGTGAGAAGATCGTCTATCCCAACCATGGGATAGGCACGGTCGAGAACATCAGCACCCGATCCTTTGGCGCACAAGCCGAAAGATTCTATCTCCTACGCCTGACCTACACCAGCATGACCGTCATGGTGCCTTTCTCGCATGTTACGGAGATCGGACTGCGCAAGGTTACGCGGAATGGCGAGGTCGCAAGAGTGCTTTCGTATCTTGCGGAAGGAAGCTCGAAGCGCAAGTGCGACTGGAAGGATCGCTTCAAGGAAAACTCGGATCGAATGCGGAAGGGCACACTGCTCGAGATCGCCGAAGTGCTAAAGACCCTGCTGGTGCTGCAGATTGAGAAACCGCTTTCGTTCCGAGAGAAGAAAATGCTCGACCGGGCCCGCCACATGCTAATCACCGAGCTATCCATTTCGCGTGGATTGCGGGAGTGCGAGGTGATGGAGTTGATCGAAAAGGCGCTGGCTAAGGCTTCGTTGGCGTTGCCCGCACCCCTGTAGGACAAGCCTCCGGCTTGTCCTGGGCAAGCCAGAGGCTTGCCCTACACTTTCCCCTAACTCCCGACGATTCACCAGATAGCGATGCATTGGTTTGGACCTTTGCCGCGCAGCTCGGGCTCTGAACTGGATTACGATGGTGGCCGCGCTGATTGTGTGCGGACTTTCGATCGTGCGCGGATTTCAGGGCCAGACCCTCATGGGCCGTCCGCTAGGCGGGGATTTCGTGCAGTTCTACGTGGCGGGGAAGATTTTGAACCAGTATGAACCAGCGCGTATGTACGACCTCGACTTGGAGGTGCGGCTCCAGCACGAGGCCGTTCCGGAGGCGCCCAACGATCAAATGCTGGTATTCGCAAGCGCTCCTTACGCGGGACTTATCTATCGCCTCTTTGCCCGGCTCCCCTACCCCTGGGCGTATGTCGGCTGGCTCGCTTTCTCGCTGGCTCTTTACTCAGCCGCGGTCGTTTTGTTGCTTCGATCAGTCGAGCTTTCCGAGCCGCAGAGGAGGACCGGTTTTCTGCTGGCGATATCCTTAAATGCCGTTCCTCATGGAGAGCTGGATCGGCGGGCAGATTTCCGTACTCGGTTTCTTTGCGGTCGCGCTGTTTGTGTTTTGCCGCGCCAGGAATCGCAGGTTTTTCGCTGGTCTCGCGCTTGCGCTGGCGGTGTTCAAGCCGACACTCATCGCGATCCCGGTCCTGATGCTGTTTTGCGGCCGGCGCTGGCGCATGCTGGGCGGGGTTGTAACAGGGGCGGCCGCGCTCGCGCTGGCTTCGATTCGAATGGTGGGAATCAAAGGGTGCACTGCGTGGCTCGACACTCTGAAGTTCTACGGGCGTCTGACAACCGGTCCAGCGGCAGCGCTGCGCCGCAACAAATACGTGGATGTGGGTTCGTTTTTTCATTTGCTGCTGGGGAATGCTTCGACGCTCGCGCAAGTTCTGGCGGCTGTGGCGGCCTTGGCGGCGCTCGCGATCCTGGCGACGGCGTGGTGGCAGTCAAGTTCATGGAGCGCGGCCTCGCGTGACTTGTTATAGGCCGCTACCCTGGCCGGCGCTCTGGTTTCGAATGTGTACACGCCGATTTACGACACCATCCTGATAGGGCCCGCAGTAGCGCTAGCAGCGGGAGTGATGCTGAGGTGCGCCGGCAACGAACGGGAGGTTTTTGGCGGATGGCTGGTTCTGCTGTACATCGTCCCTTGGCTGACGCAATCGTTTGCTGAATTGTTGCGGTTCCAGCCGCTTACGCTGATATTGGCTGGATTTGCCTGGTGGGCGCTCGGGAGGGCGCGGCGTCCGGGCGAGAGTCAGGCGGATGCGCGATCCGAGCGTCGGCAAGATATTGGTTTGGAGTGGAGCGAGGGGTCCGGGGTGTGCCAAACGCAGGGTTCTACTTACCACCAGTTGCTAGGGCTAACGTCGTACGCCGTATTCTGCCTTACGAGGAATTCCGGGCGTTGCTTAAGTGTTTTCCTGCGTAGCTATTCCCCTGCTCCAGCCATATTATGGGAACGAGATAGGTAGGCCTATGAAGTGCCGGTACTGCAATATCGCGCTTGCGCCGCTCCGCACCCTGACGGACGGTGAATTCTGCTGCGACGAACATCGCCTCGCGTTCACAGAGCTGGGAGGTGAAGAGGCTGTATCACTGCCCGAGGGCGGATTGGTCCCCTTCAACACGAGATTTGACGGTGTTGTTGGAGAGACGCCCGCGCCGCATCTCAAGCAGCCGATACCACTGGAGTTCCGGCCAAAGACCATGGCTGCACCGGCCTTTTCGGCGCCGGCTGAAGCCCGTGAGGCAAAGAAGTGGTTTGGATTGCCGGAGCGATTGCTCGCGCTAACATTTGCAACGCAACTCTTCAATACGCCCAGCCGCCGCATCGCGCAACCCAAAGCTGAACCGCAATTCCCGGCCACCCCGGTCCTGCCGGGCGCGTATGTGGAACCATCCGCGGCCGGCGCCCGATTCGAGCCGGCCGAGAGCGTGGACGAAGTTCCCGCAGAGATGGCGGAGATGGAAGAGGAATCGAACGAGCCGCGCTTCCATAGTATGGCGATGGGGCATGTGGCGACCGAAGCGGCACGCTCCTGGCGCTGGCTGGTGGATGTCTGGCGGAAGGCTCCGTCCGAATTGAGAATTGTGACGGTACTGTTGCCGATTCTATTGGCACTGGCCGTTAGTCCTTCGATGCCGAAAGTGAAAATCCCGAGCGGGGCGGGCAGCGGTGTTCAAAAGCTGGTGGAGGATCGCTGGATCACCCTGAATAAGAACATATTGGACCGTGCGGCCATCGCTTACACCGATGACTTCCGATCGGGCCTGGATGGATGGGAGAGCCGTTCCAATTTGACCACGCGCTGGTCCTACGATGCGTCCGGCTTTGTGCAGCCCGGACCGCTGGCGGTTTTCCGGCCCACCGTAGACCTGACCGACTATCGCTTCGAGTTTCTGGGCGAAATCGATCAGAAAGGCATGGGCTGCGCCTTCCGGGCGGCTAATTTGGATAACTACTACGCCGTGAAGTTATTGGTCGTCAAGCCTGGTCCTCTGCCGGAAGTTCATGTGGTGCGCTATGCAGTAATTGGAGGCAAGGAAGGGCCGCGCGTGGAGAAGCGTTTGCCGTTCATTGCCCGCGCCGACATGCTATACCGCATCCGGGTGGACGTCACCGGCAGTGACTTTGCCATTCGGGCGCAGGACCAGATCATCGATTTCTGGTCCGATGATCGTATCCCGCGCGGTGGCGTTGGGCTGTTCTGCGGCCGCGGCGAAAAGGCTCGCGTTCGGTGGCTGGAAGTCTCGCATCAGTACGACACGCTGGGCAGATTGTGTGCATATCTTGCGCCCTATGGAATCGAGGGCAGAAATGGGAATCTTAACTGAGCATGAGTCAAAGCAAATCGCGATCATCGTCGTCTAATGGCGCAACCCCGGCGAACGGCTCAAAAGCCGCCACCAAGGTGCCGGCGCTTGCCAGAGCAGTTTCACTGCATCTGGAAGGAAACCTCGAAGAAGCGCTGGATGAAATAAACGGCGCGCTCGCTGAAGGCGAGGAAAGCCTGGAAATTTACTCGGCGAAAGCTCAGCTTCAATACGACTTGGAGCAGTATGAAGACGCCTCCAAGAGTTATGCGAAAGTACTTAGCCTGAATCCGAAACACTCCGCCGCCAACTTCCACATGGCGGTGTGCTTGGAGAAGCTGGGACGCTGGCAGGAAGCAGCCGAATTCTTTGAAAAGGCCGCCGAGACAGATCCGGGCCGCATCGACGCCCGGCTAGGTTTAGGCATCTGCCAGTTGCATCTCGACAAAGCCGAGGCTGCCGCCGAGAGCTTCGATCGGGTACTGTCTGAAGAGCCCGAACATCCCACCGCATTGTTTGGAAAAGCAGTGACACTGCAGTTGCAGTGGAATTTCGACGAAGCGGGACGCATCTATCAATCGCTTCTGGCCGCGAACCCGAAGTCGGAAGAGTGCCTGGTGAACATGGTCACCATCGGGATGGCCCGGAAGGATCAAGCCATGATCGCGGACTACTCGGCTGCGTTATTGACGCTGCGGCCGAATTCCCAAACCGCGCTCGAGGGGTTGGCTACCTCCGCCTTCGCCTCCAACGACTACGAAGCCGCCCGCCATTACTGCCAGAAGCTGGTGGAATACACGCCCGACAACTTCGATCGCTGGTTTAATCTCGGCGTGGCGTACCAGAAGACGGGCAAGCTGGAAGAAGCGGCCAAAGCATACTCGGAGGCCACTCGCGTCCGTCCTGACGCCAAGCAGGCTTACGTGAACCTGGGCGTGGTTCATCAGGAATCCGGCGACTTAGCCGCCGCCCGCACGGCGTATGAGAAAGCTCTCGAGATTGCCCCGGATCTAGTGGACGTATTGCATAATCTCGCTTCGGTTCTCGACAAGCAGGGCGCCAAAGAAGACGCCGAACGAGTCTACGTAAAACTGCTCGGCCGCAATTCTGATTTGGAGGATGTGTGGTTCCGTCTCGGTTATCTGCGGCTGGAACGAAACGATTACCAGGGAGCCAGCGAAGCGTTCCAGACCTGCGTCCAGAAGCGCCAAGATTGGCCGGAGGCAAACCTCAACCTCGGAATTGCTTGCTGGAACGTGGGCGATTCGGAAGGCGCNNTGGCGGCACTGGCCGTGGAACGTGAAAGCTTCGACCAGGCGCTGGATTATCAAGCCCGGCTGATCGAGAAGGGCGAGCGGAGTCCTGAGTTGTTCTACAACACTGGCCTGCTGTTGCAAAAGTCCGGTCAACTAGACGACGCCGAGCGCCTGTATAAAGAAGCACTCCAGGAACGGCCGTCGTTCCCTGAGGCACTCCTCAACTTGGGACACGTGCTCAAGAGCCAGGGCAAGCAGGACGAAGCCCGCGACTGCTGGAAGCAAGCGCTAGAGCAGAAGCCGGAGTTGGCGCAAGGATATTTCGAACAACCGAGCTGAAGAACAGGTGGCAGGCGGCAGGCGGCAGGCGGCAGAACCCGTCTCGGCCATCGTGCATCCTGCGGCCTGCTTTTTTCCCGCAGCCTGCTTCCTGCTTCCTGCTTCCTGCAGCCTGCCGCCTGCTATAGTTCTTCCCACGTCACCACCCGCTTCTCATAAATCGCCTTGCGGCCTAGCATCGCCACCANNAGCGATAGGTAAGTGGAATCCTCCGCAGCATCCGGGACATCCAGCTTGATCTCGCCTTTCTTATCGCGCTCCATCCAGGTTGCGGTAGCGAGATCGATGGCGCCCTTTGCACCAAACACACGTTCCTTCACACCCGAGAATCCCGGAGGATCGAAATAGATGTGGCTGAACTCGAGGCGCAGGTCGTCGGGGAATTCGTAGATCACCGCGTAGTTGTCCATGGTGGTGCGGCCGGGCGGATCGTTCTTAAAAAAATTGATGCCGCCCGAGCCGAAGGCTCTCAGCGGATGTTTGCCCACTGTCCAGGTGAACAGATCGAGGATGTGACAAGCCTGCTCGACAATGTTGTCGCCGGAGCGGGTGCGATCGAAATACCAAGGCGTGTCATGCGGCAGATCGCCGGTGTGGCGATAACCCTGCAAAAAGAGAACGTCGCCAATTCCGCCGGAATGAATAAACTCGATTGACCTGCGGCGCCTGGGATCATGCCGGAGCTGGAAGCCGGCCTGAAAGACGCCTTTGGCGCTCTTGGCAGCCGCAACCATGAGCTTGACGTCCTGGGGCGTGGTCGCCATCGGCTTCTCGCAATACACACTGGTGCCGACTTCCAAGGCATCGATCGCGATCATTTTGTGTGTGTCCACGGGCGTGGCGATGATGGTGACGTCAATATCCTTGCGCTCGTCGAGCATCTTCCGGAAATCGGTATAGGTAGCGGGTTCGCCGCTGGCAGTAGCGCTGACCAGGGCCTTCGCCTTGTCCAGACGCTCGGTATCGAGATCGCAAAGCGCGACGATTTTCACGCCGGGCACTTTTAGTATATTTTTCAGGTCGTAGGAGCCGCGGTTCCCTACTCCGATCACCGCTACGCGAACGGTATCGTTGGGTGATTGCGCCTGCAAAAGCGCCGGCATCGCGGCTGCAGTTTTCAAAACATCGCGTCGAGAAAGCATGATGATTAGTATGCTGCATCGGCGAGCGGCATTACAATGACAGCATGGCGTTTCGGCTGGACGACACTGTGCGGATTCTGAGATCGACGCCGCCGTTGGCCAGCCAGTATCGTGAGAATGCGGGTCCGTGGGTGGTCTATATGTCGATCCCGGATGCACCGAAGCCGTAGGCGGCCAGTGGTGCGCATCCGGAAATTTGAAACCTCCGATCTCGAACGCATTCTCGCCATCGAGCGAGCCTCATTCGGGAACGATGCCTGGGACGAGAGAATGTTTCTCGCGTTCCACCGTAAGTGTCCGGATCTGTTTCTAGTCGCGACGGTTCGACGCCGCATCGCCGGCTACACCATCACATGCACCGGTTCCAGGAACGCGGAGCTCGCGTCCATCGCCGTAGACCCGAGCGATCGGCGCACGGGCGTCGGAGAGGCCATGCTCAACCACACGCTCGCCGAATTGCGTGCGTATGGCGTGAAAATGTGGTGGCTAATGGTGGAGACCAAGAACGAGCCGGGCATTCGATTCTACGAGAAGTACGGATTCGAGCGGGACAAAATAGTGAAGCGCTACTACGGCCCGGGGCGCCATGCGTGGCGCATGCGGTTCAAGGCCACAGCAGCAAACTGAGGAACAGGCCCAGCCACAGCAACGTCAAAAAGTGCCAATAGAGGGCTGAAACGGCCGCTCGCGTCCTCTGCCGCCGGAAATCCAGGAGTACGGACTCCGGCCGCAGCGAGGCGCGGAGCAGCAGGTAACATATGGCCGCCATGCCGCCGAGCAAATGAATTCCGTGCGCGCCCGTCACCACATAAAACAACGAGCTATGCGGATTGTGGCGCAAATAAATCCCCTGCGTCACCAGTTCGCGGAGCGCCAGGAGCTGCGAAGCGAGAAAAGCCAGACCGAGACCGAGCGTGAGTTCCAACCAGCGTGCATAGCGATGGCTGTTTTTCTGTTGCAAGAATCCACGTGCGGATTCCAGCGTCCAACTGCTGGCCAGAATCAGAGCCGTGCTGAGCCATAGCATCCGAGGAACGCGGATGTGCTGCCAGTTGAACCCCGTCCGGGAGCGCGTGAAGTAGGCCATGCCGATGGTGATGAACAGAGTGGTGATGGATAGCAGGACGAACCGCATGGCGAACAGGCCCGCGTCCGGACTATATCGTGACTCGCCGCCATCGTCCCCGCCGCCCCCTCCAGGATCGTGCGGCCACAAGTCGCGCGGACCACCACCGTGAGGACCGGCCAGCTTCGGTTCCGCGGTCTCAGACGCCGTCGGCATTATCTTTAAGATAACGCCGACGGCGACAGGAGGCAGGCAGCAGGCGGCAGAAATCCGGGTGGGCGTTCGTTCTGGCTACCGCCTGCTTCCTGCCGCCTGCCGCCCGCTTCCTGCCGCCTGGCCTACCAACCCATCCGCTCGCGCAATCCCGTGATGTGCGCTACGTGATGCTGTCCGTGCCAGGCGTACAACGCCGCGTTCTTTTCCAGACTCACTGGGCCCAACTCCGGATGACGGAAGGTGCGTTTCCAATCCTGGTCGGTGAGCGAGCCGAGCAGGGCACCCCACCGGGCGTGCAGCGATTCCAGCAGCGCGAGTGAAACCTCCACGGGCGCGGTGCGCGCATCCGAAAGCTCCGCCCATCGATCCTCGTAATACGCCTTGATGGGCGGATCATCTTCAGTCAAAGCCCACCGGAATCGAACGTAGCTGTTCAGATGGCTATCAGGTACGTGATGCACCACCTGCCGGACCGTCCAACCGCCAGGCCGGTAGGGAGTGTTGAGTTGCTCATCGGAAAGGCCGGCGATGGCTGCTTTCATCCGGGCCGGCGCTTCAGCAATCTGTTCGACGAACTTCGCGCGTTCCTCCGGAGTGACAGCATCGGGAAACTTGAACTTACCAAGGGGATAACGAAGATCGGGAATTTCCATGGATCTAAGGATTCACCGCGCCAGTTCCAGGATTCAACGTATTTTAGCCATGCTATGCTGTTTCCGGAGTGTTCAGCAGGCATTACAGAAAAATCAAGGCAATCTTCGGCCTTACCGACATACTCCTCATTACCCTAGCTTTCATTGCCGCCTACGAGACGCGCATCCGGCTGCAATTCGAAAAGGTTTTCTATCTCGATTTTCTGGTGGCCACGCTGCTGCTGATCATATCGATGTTGTGTTGGACCGCCATTGGCTACTGGTTCAACATCTACGAAAAGCTGGACTCCGCGCATCCCCGCGTGGTTCTGCGCGACACGTTCCGGCAATGCGCTTTGGGCGCGATCTCGCTGGTGCTGGCCGAGTATATGCTTCGGCTCGACCTCAGCCGCTCTTTCGTCGCCTTGTTCGCTATTTACGCTTGGGTGCTGCTGTGCCTGTTTCGCATTAACTTCGCGCGCGCCATCGGCACGGTGCGCCGGGAATTTGGCACGGCCCACTTCGTGATGGTGGTGGGGTCGGGCGCAAGCGCGCGACATTTGGGACAGGCGCTGGAACAATCGGCGGATTATGGCGTTCGCCTGATGGGATTCCTGGACGACGAGCCGGGGCAGGTTGAGTTGTCTCAGGCCTACCAACAATATCCGCTATCGCGGCTGCCCGAATTACTGCGCGAGCAGGTGATCGACGAGATCATTTTTGCCGTGGATAGCGGCAAGCTGGCGGAGATGGAAGAAGTTTTCCTGCTGTGCGACGAGGAAGGCGTGCGCACGCGAGTGGTGGTGGATTTCTTTCCGCACGTGAACAGTCAGGTGTACTTGGACCGGCTGGGAACCACCCCGCTGCTGACCTTTTCAGCAGCGCCGCACGACGAAATCCGGCTGCTTTTGAAGCGCGTCACGGACATCCTACTGGCCGCCGCGGCGCTGGTGCTGCTGCTGCCGTTCATGCTCTTGATCGCGCTGCTGATTCCGCTCACCTCACCCGGTCCGGCCATCTTCCGCCAGGAACGCTGCGGGCTGAACGGCCGCCGCTTTGTGTTTTACAAATTCCGCTCCATGTGCGACAACGCCGAAGAGCTGAAAGCGTCCGTAGCGCACCTCAATCAACGATCCACGGCCTTCAAGATTCCGAACGACCCCCGGCTGACGCGGCTGGGTTGGTTCTTGCGCAAGTTCTCGATTGACGAATGGCCGCAATTATGGAACGTGCTCAAGGGCGATATGTCGCTGGTGGGTCCGCGGCCGGCCGTCCCGGAAGAAGTGGAGATGTATCAGAGATGGCAACGCCGACGGCTTCGTATGCGGCCGGGGCTTACGTGTCTTTGGGCCGTTGCCGGCCGCGATGCTCTGGATTTCGAAACCTGGATGAAGATGGACATGCAATACATCGATACCTGGTCCTTAGCGCTAGACTGGAAGATAATCCTACGCACAATTCCGCGCGTGCTTACGGGGCGGGGGGCAAGCTGATCAAGGTGGGGAGATTATGCATTTAGTTCCGACTCAAGACGAAGTAGTGAGCCTGTTGCGGCGCACCGGGGCCATCCGCGACGGCCATTTCGAATACCCCAATGGCCTGCACGCCACCGAATACATGCAGGTGCAGCTAGCGATGCGATTTTACCAACACGCCAAAATACTGAGCGTGGGCCTGAGCCGGTTGCTGCGCGCTAACGCTGAGATCCGGGCCATTATCTCTGAGCTTTCGATTGTATGTCCGGACACCGGAGGGCTGCCGGTGGCGTACGGCGTTTGCGAAGCACTGCGCGCGCACAAAGTTTATTGGGCGGAACGCGAAACAGAAAAGGGACCGATGCGTTTCCGCCAGTATCTGGAGCAGTTGCCGGGCGAGAAGGTGCTTTTGGTGGATGATATCCTGCGGTCGGGCCGGAACCTGGGGGAATTGAAGCGCTTGGTGGAATCGAACGGGGCGCAGGTGGTGGGGCTCGCGGTGATCATCTACCAGCCCACACCGAAGACTCCGGACTTCAGTCCCCTGCCCTTCTATTCACTTGCCAAGCTGGATGCCACTTACTACAAGGACGCTGGATCGTGCGAAATGTGTAAGCGGGGCGTGCCGGCCGAGAAAGTTTGGATNNATAATTGCTGAAATCGATCGTCTTCCGGCTGCACTGCTCGCGATCTCGAATGCAAACACGCGTCTCCGCCTGTAAAGGCAGCAGGTAGATGTCGAGAGATCCCAATCGGACCTCCCCGAAGGTCACGTCGCCCTCCACGCTGCGGAGCGGGAAAGCGGACGGAATCGCCTCCGCCGTCCTTTCGATTCGCAACACTCGGTTCGACGACCGGTCGAACCAGATGCGGCCGCTGTACTGCGCAACGATGAATTGATAATCAGAGAGAATTTTCCAGTCCGACTGCGCGCGGCTGATGTGAAAGCCATACTCCTCGGCAACCACGCCGTCAACCCGGTCTTCCTTGAGGAACTTGAAGTCCGAATCTGGATTCTGAAGCAGGCTTCGGAGTAAGCTTCCAAACTCTCCTGTGGAAACGTCGCCGCCTAACTCCACCCACGATTTTGGGGTTGGCTGGCCGTTCAGCCGGATTTCGCGATAATCTTCGCCCGTTTTGCCACTGTATGAGACCTCGGCAGAGAGGGTATCTTGCACTCCGTTCTCGGATCGCGCGACGACTTCTTTGCAAAGGAAATCCGGCAGCGTGTGAAGCATGAGTGCCGCCGTTTCCCGAGCCTTCAGAAGCAACGGGTCCGATGCCGCTGGAGCGATTGCGGGCTCTGGCGGCGCACTTGTCCCCACCTCGTGCTGCAGCAGACTCCAGGATTTCGCCACCATACCGTGCCCGTCATATTGATTGCTCCGCACGCTCGCACGGTCTCCTGTACTTAGATTCACCTTCGCATTTCGGTCGAGATCAATCACGACGAATCTTGAATCGTCCAATTCCAAAATCATGCTCTGGCCTTTCATGGAATGCACCCGTCCCACGAATGTGTACGCCGGTTCCGGCGGAAGCGCCTGAGTAGCGGACGCCGGTGAGGCCACTTTCGGCGGTTCCTTAATCGCATTGGCAAGATAAATCTGTTGGCTGAGAACTCGTACGCCTTTGCGAGTGCTGGATAGACGCACGGTGTGGAATGAACCTTCCGCCTTCTTTGCCTGCGAAGGGCTGTAATCGAGCAGATAAGTGGCAGAGGTATCTGTTCCCATTTGTTTCAGGGCCATCTTGAGATCGCTGCTGCTAAATGCCCGACCCCCTGTCGCTGCCGACAACACCTCCAGACCATCCCGATTCAGAGTGCCAAGCATCAAACCTGGATCGAGTGTGTAGACCGCAATGTCGCCTCGATCGAATAGCGCTGCCAGTTGGAGCAACCGCGGCTTCAAGTCCACCCAGCCCTCAACCATTTTCATACTGCTCGGAATCCCGTAGGTGATCCAAAGCAACTGCTTGGGACCCGGAAACCGTGCCAACTCTTGACTCATCGAATCCAGAGCAGAATAGATTGTCTTGAAGCGCTCCACTCGGTCGGCGCTGATGTCCAAGGGCCGCACTCCACTCACCTTTTGCAACGCTTGATCCAGCTGTTTCCCAATGCCTTGAACCGGATATAGACCGCCATTTGACACCAAAAGGTAAAGATGGAAGGGGACAGAAGCTTCCGCACCACCCAGGGCTTCCCTCAGTTGATTCGCGGCGGCGTTGCGTTGCTGGAAACTCAAATTCATTAAGTCCAGCAGGACGGCAACGGTCGGTGCTGTCTTGCTTTGATCCAGGCGGAGCGAGGTAATGGACTGAGGTGCTCCGTCGTCAACGACTTTCAGATCGCTCGCCTGAAGATCCGTAACAGGATGGCCGACGTGGTCAGTAGCGACCACCTTTAACTCGACCTGCGCATACGCGATCGAGATGATAAACGGAAGGGTCCAAAACGCTTTCATGGCGTAAGACCTCCAGCAACGAGACGCGTTATTAGGGTGGAGGGTTACCTACGGAAGGGGCAAGAAGAATTCAGAAATCATACTACCTCAGCTGCGCGCAACGCTCGGATCTCGGGGGCCGAGTATCCAAGCTCATCGAGAATTTCGTCGGTATGTTCACCTAACGTTGGGGCGCGGCGGCGTATGCTACCCGGCGTCGCTGACAGACGCACTGCGGGATTGGCTAGCGGGACTGGCTTTGGTGCCCCCGGGTAGTCCACGTACTGCAGCAGCTCACGCGCTTTCACTTGCGGATCATCGAGTACTTGCCCTAAGTCAAGCACAGGACCCGCCGGCAATCGCGCGCCTTCCAGATCCGCCAAGGCCTGCGCGGTGGTGCGATTCACGAGCCACGCTTCCATGGCTTGCGTGATTGTTTCGCGATTATCGGCGCGCAGCAAGTCGTCTCGAAAGCGTGGATCTTCGACGAGCTCTTCCCGGCCCACCAGCCGTGCCCAACGGGCGAACATATCGCGTCCAATGGTTTGAACGGTAATCCAACCGTCTGCGGTGCGGTAGGTGTCCGCCGGCGCTGTGAAGAATCCGGTGTTGCCCCGGGACTCGCGCACAATTCCGGTTACAGATCGCTCCGCCAACAAAGCCTGCATGAACGTGACGCCGGTGGCCAGCAGCGATCCATCCACCACTTGCCCCTCGCCAGTTTGGGCACGATGATACAACGCCACCATGATCCCGAAGGCCGTATGCAATGCCGTGCCGTAGTCTTCAAACGAAACCACGGAGCGAATCGGCGTGCCAGAAAATCCGGTGAGGCTCATGGCGCCGGACATGGCTTGGGCAATCGTATCGAAGCCGGGCTTGTGCGCATACGGGCCATCGGGTCCGAAAGCGGAAATGCGGGCGAGGATAATGTCGGGTTTGAGAGCGCGCAAGGCATCGTAATCCAGGCCCATTTTTCGGAGCACGCTAATCGGGAGGTTGGCTACGACTACGTCGGCGCTCTTCGCGAGCCGGCGAATGATATCCGCCGCGGCGGGTTTTGAGCTATCCAACGTCAAGCTGCGTTTGTTGCGATTCAGCGAAAGAAACGCTCCGCCCTCGCCGCCTTCGGTAACTGGTCCGGTATAACGGTCTTCGCTGCCGTGCCGTCGATCCACGCGAATCACGTCGGCTCCCAGATCGGCCAGCAGCATAGCGCAATAGGGTCCGGCGATGAATCGTCCGAAATCAATCACGCGAATTCCTGACAAAGGAAGGCGAAGGTCAGAAGAGGCCATGCACTAACTTTCGCACCGAATAACCGCGCGAAGGCAGCGCATGGCGCTGCCCCACTCTGAGTGCTAGCCTGATATTGCGTGGCTACATCCGCTGTGAGTAGAGGGCTGCTTCGGCAAATCGAATCGGCGCGAGCGCGTACCGACGAGTTGTTCAGGTTTTTGCGACCTGGCGTCCTGTGCTCGCGGCCCATCCCGGAACGGCACCGGCTCATTTTTTATCTTGGACATCTGGAAGCGTTCGATTGGAACCAGATCTGTCGCCAGGCACTGGACATCCCTTCTTTCCATCCGGAATTCGATCACTTGTTCGAATT